>JAZLGO010000020.1:0-6417 GCA_045616305.1 Saccharofermentans sp.
GACGTTTTGAGGTGATTTTGGCGACGCCTGACCGCCGCGTCGCTGAAATATGCGTTTTTTGTCGCCGGCAGCGACGTTTTAGGGTGATTTTGGCGACGCCTGACCGCCGCGTCGCTGAAATATGCGTTTTTTGTCGCCGGCAGCGACGTTTTAGGGTGATTTTGGCGACGCCTGACCACCGCGTCGCTAAAATATGTGATTTTTGTCGCCGGCAGTGACTGAAAACGAGGTTTTCAGTGAATCTTGTTGTCTCTGGCTTGAATATAGAAAGCCATAATAACCGGAACCGGGGCCGGGGCCTGCCTCTCCGTGTATTAATCTCTGGGAATTAATCACTTTTGAGACAGCCCCAAATCGAGTTTTTTAGTGGAATTGTAATCGTTCAGTCTCACGGATGGTTTCCGCGACACCGAGAAGGTCTTTCGAATAGTCACCGAGGCGCCACGAATTATCAAGAATATGCCGCACGTCACCGAGGCGCCGCGAATTATCAAGAATATGCCGCACGTCACCGAGGCGCCGCGAATTATCAAGAATATGCCGCACGTCACCGAGGAGCCGCGAATCATCAAGAATATGCCGCACGTCACCGAGGCGCCGCGAATTATCAAGAATATGCCGCACGTCACTGAGGAGGCGCGAATCATCAAGAATATGCCGCACGTCACTGAGGAGCCGCCGCAAATCATCAGAATCGTTGACAAATCGAAAAGTATCGATATGATATTGGTGTGATTACAAACAAAAGCGGGAGGTGTTCCGATGGTATTGGATGACAAGCACACACCGGTTATTTTCAAAGCACTATGTGATGAGAACCGTGTACAGATACTTAATTATCTGACAGGAGGTGAGAAGTGTGCATGCAGACTTCTTGAGGATTTGAATATTGCGCAGTCTACGCTTTCACATCACATGAAGGTACTGACAGATTCCGGTCTGGTAGTCGGACGCAAGGAAGGAAAGTGGATGTACTATTCAATTTCTGCGGAAGGAATTGATGTTGCAATCGACAGTCTGAATTCATTGAAATCAAGCTTGGCGATGACTTAACTTTTATTGACGATGCAGGATGCCGGGAGTTACGATATTAAAGATCCCCGTCCCCGCGCTTATTATTCCGCAAAACGGTAAAACGCGCTTTTCGGCAATATTTATAAGCATCTGCGCAGCAGGTATACACATTTGAAGGAGAAACTGATTATGGATTTTAAAGATAAAGTTTATATAGTAACCGGAAGCAGTTCCGGTATGGGAAGAAGCTGTTGTATGAAGCTTATTGAAGCCAATGCATGTGTCGTAGGAATTGACATGAATGAATGCACGATTGAAAATGATAGCTATACGCATTTCAAGTCGGATGTCCTGGATGAGGCAAAAATCGAGAAGTGCGTAAAAGAAACAACTGAGAGATTCGGTCACATAGACGGTCTTGTAAATGCAGCAGGTGTTTTTGCAAACAATAAGCCATTCTTTGAGCTTAGCGCTGAAGAGTGGAACCGAGTTATTTCAATAAATACAACCGGCACATTTATCGTGTCAAAAGCTGTATCTAAGGAAATGATTAAGCAGAACAAGGGCAAAATCGTAAATATCAGTTGTATCAGATCAACAATATTTAAGCAGAATATGGCTGAATATGCTGCTTCAAAGGGCGCGGTATCTTCAATGACATCGGCAATGGCACTCGACCTGGCACCTTACAATATTCAGGTCAACTCAGTTGCTCCCGGATTCATTTACACAGGAATGACAAAAGCTTCATTTGACATTCCGGAAGTTCGCAAACAGTCTGAGGCCTTGATTCCTAACGGAAGACTGGGTATGCCTGAGGACATCTCTTCTGTTGTGCTTTTCCTTTTGTCTGATATGTCAGATTATGTTACCGGAAGCATGCTTTTTGCAGACGGAGGATATCATCTGCAGAAGTAAGTAATTTGAGTGCGGAATTTGCGCTGAAAAATGATTTTCGGAATCAATCCCCAAAAGAATGATTTAGAGTGGGATTTGTATCATTTTGACAAAATGTTACTCACAGGATTACAGCAAGTGCTGTAACGATTATAGGTGTGAGCCCAAGCAGAATGAAAGTGATATTACCTTTAAGTTCATGATTTTATACCAAGTTCACATTCCGTAAATATTGTATCACACAAAATCTATGAGTTCTCCTTTTCGAAAATGAGAATGCTCGGTGCAAAAGGATTTGACAACGGCGGTTTTTTCTAATAATATAGCAGTGACCACATGGTCACGAATAAAAGCAGGCGGGGCAGATATGCCGTCAAAACAGTTCGAACAGCTAAGTGAAGAGAAGAAAAACACTATCATTGAAGCTTGTCTTATTGAGTTTGCCGAAAGCGGTGTTATAAATGCTTCGACTAACAATATAGTCAAGAATTGCGGCATAAGTAAGGGCAGCCTTTTTAAGTATTTTGAGACGAAAGATGATTTGTGTTTTTACCTTTTCGAGACGGTCACAAATGAAATGCTCAGCGACTTAGCTGATAAGATGAAAGATTTCTCCGATGAAGTATTTCAAAAAATTATAGATTACTCTGTGTGGGAGACTTCATGGTATATAAAAAATCCGGTAAAAGGCCGCTTCGTGATTGCGGTTGCCAAAGAGAGAGATTCTCGATTCTCAGAGAAGCTGCGCGACAGATTCGGAGAGAAAAGTGACAATGTTTACTTGGACCTGATGAGTGAGATATCTGCAGATAAATTCAAAAATGATACAGCCTCTTTATTGAATCTGATAAGATGGACGGTAGAAGGATATAACAATGAGTTTATCGCCGGAGCTGACATTAAAAACAGAAGTCTTGAAGACTTGAAAGAAGAGTATATAAGCGGTTTATCAGGGTATATAGATGTCATAAAACGCGGTGTTTTTAAGTGATTTTGTTTTATTTTCGATGAAGGAGAATTATGTATGAATGATTCCTTGAGAGAGTATCTCAGTTATTTTGGGCTGTTTAGAAGAATGTTTGCTGCAAAGAAATATGTAAAACCTGAATGTATATCTTATGGTGAACATAAGGAACAATACTTTTTGTATTATGAGCCGATAAATATAACCGGTGATAAGGTGTTTGTCTGGGTTCACGGCGGGGGATGGAATTCAGGTTCACCTAAGATATTTGATTTTGTAGGACAGACTATGGCTGATCAAGGTTATAGATTTATTTCTATAGGTTATCGATTGTCTCCAAAGAATAAATATCCTTGCCAGATAGAAGATGTTTGCGATGGATATAATGCAGCAATCAATTACTTGAAGACTAAGAATATAGATGTTAGTAAAATCATTATCTCGGGACCGTCTGCCGGAGCGCATTTGACATCGATTCTTGTTTATAATAATGAGGTTCGTGAGCGTATGCATGTAGATATAACAGGCGTTATCGGATATATTGGAGTAGGCGGACCGTATTTCTTTACAACAAAAACCGGCACAGTATTAAAAATTCTTCTGAATCAGCTGTTTGAGAAAGAGTATGACAGAGCCGAAGGTGAACCTTGTCATCTGATGGATAGAAGTGAGATACCGATGTTACTGATACATAGTAAGCATGATGGCTTAGTTGATTATTCATGTGCTGAAATGTTTTGTAAGAAAGCTGAGGAGATTGGGAACAGGTGTGAACTGTATACTGTGGAAGATAAGAAAAATACACATTCATGGTATACTGCGGGAATGTTTTTAGAAACGAGAAATCAAAATAAAGGGCTGGATAAGCTTTTATCATATATAGAGAGTTTGTAAAAGCCTTTGTGTAAAGGAAGCGCGCGAAGTGCTGACAGAAGCGATAGAACAAGCTGCCGGTTAATCGACGATGAATCTGCCGGTTGTAATTATCAGTGGTTTGCAAAAAGAGTGATTGGCTGAACGCATTTGAATCGGTGAGTATGTGTTACATATAAGTATCAGAAAACGCAGCTCTGAGCATCTCTGAGTCGAGTTCTTGATTGGCTTTTATTTGTAACATTCCTTTAGGTGTGAATTTGCAGTCCGGGAAATCACTCATGTGTTCGGCTAATCCGCTTGCCTCGATATTAATATGGTCCTTGAAAGGTATAATTCTGATAAACTTTTCTCCGCAATAATAACTTGGAAGCTTTGCCCACATCTTTTCTTCTACAGTTATGTCCGTGATTGATAAAATAATATCTCTTATTTTCTTGAACTGCAGTGCAATTCCTTCAGGATATTTTTCCAAGTAAAGTTCAATCTCTTGCAGCATATAAATACTTCCTCCGATATTCGTAAAATCAAGATATTAAATCCATGTGCCTTGAAGAATTCAACTGCACCTGTTGGATAATAATGAGAATATATTTCACTTAATTTACGTTATATTGTATCACTTGCGTAAAGCTGATTTAGTTTTATTTTCGAAAATAATAACACAGTAAAATGAAGCAACAGTGCATCTTACAGCATAATAATGCATCTCACATTGAGTTTTATTGATAGCGCCCGCCGTTCATGCTATTGTCATACCAACACAGCAAGACAGTTGTTTGAAGTCGTATGAAATGCATGAAGCTGGAGGATGTAAAATGAATAAGTTATACAAAAAGAATGAAGTAACTTTTGCAGTTATATTGATATTAATCTATGTAATCGGAACCGGTTTGGCAGAGTCGCTTGCTGCCGAGATAGGAATCGGAAAACTTGTACCTGCTTTGTTTCACAGCATATTTACAGCAGCGGTAGCAGCATGGATATTTAAGAATGGCTATAAAGAGAAATACGGATTGACTTTTCCTAAGTATAAGTTAAAAAAAGTGTGGTTCTTTATTCCGCTTATATTGGTTGCATGTTCGGGACTTTTTTTCGGAATAAAGTTTCAGTATAATCAAGTAGAAACAGTATTATATGTTATCAGTATGGTATGCGTCGGTTTTCTTGAAGAGATTATTTTCAGAGGCTTCCTTTTTGTCGGAATGAGCAAAACGAATGTGAAATCCGCTGTTATAGTTTCTTCATTGACGTTTGGAATAGGACACATTGTGAATCTGTTTAACGGACAGCCGATAATCGAGACGTTTGTACAAATAATATTTGCGGTTACAGTTGGCTTTGTTCTTGTTATGATTTTCTATAAGGGAAAAAGCCTTTTGCCGTGTATCGTATTCCATGCATTAAATAATTCGCTTTCCGCATTCGAAAAGACCAATGAAGAAGTGGCTGCGAATTTACATATAAGTGCAGGACAATTCGAAATGATATTAGCCGGTATATATGTTGTAATACTGGTTGTATATTTATTAGTTATGCTGAAGAAATTTGAAGCAACGCAGGAGTAGACTATGCAACTCAAGGTAACCAGAGTGCCGATCGGTGAACCTGAAGTATTAGAGATAAAGTGTCATAAGGTTGGCAATGAGGTTCAGGAAATTATATCTTTTATTAAATCCAGGCAGGGCGTCTTAAACGGCAAAAAGGACGGCAGCGAAGTAGAAATACCTGTCCTTGACATATGTTATATCGAGTCGGTTGACAACAGAACATATATATATACCGTTAAAGATTGCTATGAAATTAGCATGAGAGTATATGAGTTAGAGGAAAAGTTAACCAAAAGCACCTTTGTCAGAATTCAGAAAGGCATGCTGTTAAATCTCATGAAAATCAAATCCATAAAGCCGGGTCTCAGCGGAAGATATATTGCCCTTCTGAAAAACGGCGAAGAGGTTATTATTTCCAGAAAATATGTGCCGGAGTTTAAGCAGAGATTGAAAGGAGCCCCACATCATGAGACTGAAGAATAAGGTACGTCAAGCGTTTAAGTTGTATTTTATATTGGTTACTCTCATAACGGTGTTGCTGATGATTTTGGGATTGTTATTTGATGCGGACAGAACTTTTGGTTATCAGGTGTTTGCATCACCGCTCATATATGCTGCACTCGGAGTCATCCCCGTTTTTATATTTAATCAGGAAAAAGAAATCAGTGTGAAAGGACTCGTATTAAGAAGACTTGCTGAACTTATATTAATTGAAGCGATTTTTATGTGTCTTGCTTTCTCCGCTGATACTATACCTACAGAGAACAAGGCCGTGGTTATAGGCATTGCATTAGGGATAGCAGTTATATACGTACTTACATTTATAGTTGAGTATATATTTGAATCAGTCGAATCAAAGGAAATGAACGAGTACCTTTACACCTATCAGAACAGACAGGAAATCTGATTTATAATTCTCGAAAAGCTTAGTGTAAAACTATCAATCACCTTTGGAATATTCACCGAAAATGTTCGGAAAATTATATATCATTCCCGCGCCGCCACGCCCGCGCCGACTTCGGCGAACCCAGCCACATCGCCCGCGCCGACGCCGGTGAACCCAGCCACGATCGCCCGCGCCGCCGCGTCGCCGCACCGCCACGCCCGCGCCGACTTCGG
>JAZLGO010000021.1:0-44629 GCA_045616305.1 Saccharofermentans sp.
TACGATAGTTAATATTATTATCTGTATCGGTTCATGTGTGTTGGTATTTTTGATTTTTAAGAGTATTGCCAAGCAGTCGAAGGATAATAACAGCGTATTCTCTTTCGGTAACAATCGTGCTAAGCTTACCAAACCGAATCAGATGAAGATCAGATTTACTGATGTTGCCGGTTGTGATGAGGAGAAAGAGGAGTTGGCTGAGGTTGTTGATTTCCTTAAAAATCCTGCTAAATATCACGAGCTCGGAGCGAAGATTCCTAAGGGTGTTATTCTTTACGGACCTTCAGGTACAGGTAAGACACTTCTTGCCAAGGCAGTAGCCGGTGAGGCCGGAGTTCCGTTCTTCTATATTTCCGGTTCTGACTTTGTAGAGATGCTTGTCGGTGTAGGTTCATCTCGTGTAAGAAGTCTTTTTGCCGATGCCAAGAAAGCTTCGCCAAGTGTTGTCTTTATAGATGAGATAGATGCCGTAGGTCGTAAAAGAGGTGCAGGTCTCGGCGGCGGAAATGATGAACGTGAGCAGACACTTAATCAGATTCTCGTTGAGATGGACGGCTTTAATGATAATACCAATGTAATAGTTATAGCAGCTACCAACCGTGTTGATATTCTTGATCCTGCTCTTCTCCGTGCAGGAAGATTCGATCGTAAGGTTATGGTTATGCCACCTGATGCTAACGGAAGAGAAGCCGTTCTTAAGATACATGCACGCGGCAAGAAATTTACGGATGATGTTGATTTTCATGAACTTGCACTTTCTACTGTCGGTTTTACGGGGGCAGATCTTGAGAACCTCCTTAATGAGTCAGCTCTTCTTGCGGCAAGACGTAACAAAAAGAAGATTACGCCTCTCGAAGTTAATGATGCTATGTTCCGTGTAATGATGGGACCTGAGAAGACTTCAAAGAAGCTTACTGATAAATCAAAGAAGCTTACGGCTTACCATGAAGCAGGACATGCAATTGTTTTACGTGCTTTGTCGGAGACAGAGAAGGTAGATCGTGTTACTATTATTCCTGCAGGTTCTGCCGGTGGATTTACGGCTTATAAACCGAAAGAGGATTATGATTTCCAGACCAAAAAGATGCTTCTCACTTCGATTAAGGTATCACTCGGAGGACGAGCTGCCGAAGAGATATTCCTCGGTGAGATCAGTACCGGTGCCATGTCAGATTTGCAGCACTGTAACAGAGTTGCTACCAATATGATAAAGCGCTTCGGTTTGTCTGATAAATTCCCGAACCTTGTATTCGGTGATGAAAATGAAGAAGTATTCATAGGTTCATCATTCGGTCAGGTTCAGAGTTATTCTGATAAGACTGCATATGAGATAGATGAGGAAATAAAGAATATCATCGATGAATGTTACAAAGAGACACTTGAGGTTTTGCGTGCAAAGTCAAGTACCGTTGAAGGTCTGGCTTCAAGACTTATGGATGTACTCAAGGTTGACGGTCCTGAATTTGAGAAAATATATGAGAATAACGGTGACTTAAGCTTCCTGAATGAGAATAATAATATTTCTGAGTCAGATGAAGAGGAAAATGCTGTTGAAGCAGAATCTGTAAGCAGTGAAGCAGAAATAAGTAACACAGAGTCAGAAGCATCAGAAGTCGGAGCTGAAGACAAAAGTGAAGAATAATTGATTACAGCGATTGACAAAACGGTTGTCATAAGCCTGACAAGGCTTGAGACAACCGTTTTTTAATTACTGATTTTGTGAACTGCTGTTTCTGTTAAGTTTAAGCGGAAATTTAAACTTGCGTTCCTGGGAAATCTTCTTAGTTGCGTTTGTTATATTTTGTTGACCGTTGCTGAGAATTGTTCTTGCAAAGAACATAACTATTCGTTTACTGCTGTCACTGAGAGAATCATAGCCTTTGATAGTTTTAACAATCGAACTCGGAATATTGTTTACTAATCCAGTAAGAGTATTATTATCAAGCATGTCTATTATTTGTGACAGTGCAAGTGCAAGTTCTGTTCGCTCTTCGACAGAAGTAACTGCAATAGCATCTTTGAAGGTTTTCTCAACAAATTTACTTCTTTTATCGGTTTCCTCTAAATGTATAAATGAATTACCCAATACTTCCCAAGTTAATCCGTTGTGTTGGGCAATTCCGCCGGTAGCGGAACTTTTAATTACAATGTGTTTTTCTTCGTGATCAAGAAACATGCCGACAACGGAAGATTGAGGAACATATGTTGTTATTCGCGATTGAAGCTTCTTATATTTGTCAGAGTCGACATTGGATGACATAAATCCCGGTCCGTCAAGGCTGTAGACAAACTTTATTCTGTCGGTTAATGACTCGGGAGACATAATAGCTGAGAAAACAGCAAGATTTCCGCCCTTTGAATGACCGCACAGAATAAACCTGTTCTTTGTATAACGATTAGCGGTGCTGATAAAGTAATTCAGAGCTTCTGTTTGTGAAGGTACGGTTTTAAGAATGGACATATTAAAATCTTCCTGCCATCCGACAATGGTGTCATCCGTTCCTCTGAAGCATATTACTATATCTGTTCCTATGTCAAAAACCAAAGCTGCAAACTGCATCTGAATGTCATATGATATTTTATTGATATAGTGAAGCAGTTTGATATCAGAGAAGCGTTTTGAACATATACATAAGTTCAGTAATTGACGATAAGAATTCTCATCTACGGCTATCATATGACATAAATTATCATTTTTGAGAGCCAGTTCTGCAGCGTCCTTAAGGTAAATAGCATTTTTATAATCTTCAGGAACAATTCCTGACCAATCAACATAAGATATAAGAGACAATACCATGCTGTCGGCCTCATTAAATTCTGAGACCTCAAACGATAAATCACCTCTCCAATTAATATAATCGATAATGTTACTCATAGCTGTATTATACTCTTTTTGTGATTACATTTCCGTTGTATAATTTATTTCAGACTGTTTATGAGGTGAAACCTATGATTTTGTTTTGTTGCGCAATGTATTGCGAAGCCGTACCTTTAATCAGAGAGTACAAATTGAGACGTAACGGAGATAATAATATTTTGGAGGAATATACTGATGAAAAGGGTGAAATCAGTCTGATAATTACCGGCGTCGGTTCTGTTACAGCGGCAACCAAGGTGTCGTGTGAATTGACATTGTTGCGCTTTGCAAAGGAAAATACGAATATTCATATAGTAAATGTGGGTGTATGTGCCGGAATAAAGGACCTGACGGGAAAGATTTTCCTGATTAATAAAATAACGGATGCAAATACCGATAACTCATTTTATCCGGATATGCTGTACAAGATTAATCTCCCGGAGGTTCCTTTGATTACATGTTCTTCACCGATTTCATTTGTAGAAAATAACAGTTTTTATGATATGGAGGCTGTAGGTATATATACGGCTGCTAATTGTTTTTTGTCACCTGACAGAATTACATTTCTTAAAATTGTTTCCGATAACGGTGAGAATAGAATTACACCGCAATACATTACGTCACTTGTTGAACAGAATATCAGCAGTGTGAATGAGGTGTGTTCTTTGTTATCTGAGACTTTGAGTGTTGAAGCGGCATATAATGTTGACTGGGATAGGTTTAATGTTGTATGTGACAGATTGCATTTTACGGTTTCCATGAGAAATGAATTCAAGCAATTACTCAAATATGCTTCTCTCAACGAAGCGGATATCAGAAAGGTGTTTGATGAACTGCCTGAAACGGTAAATAAAAAGCAGGGTAAGGAGATATTGGATGAACTCAAGCAACGATTGGTTTAATATACCGTTTTCTCACATTTATGTTGAGAAAAGAGCGGAGAATACAATACCGGTTCAGAGGATTATTTCTAAATTTAAGAATGCGAAAGTAATCATTATAGATGATTATCGGGATGTCTTTTTCAGACCCCGACAGGATAATGCCAAACAGCGCAACGCTCAGTCACTGATTTTAGCAGTTAACAGGGATAAGCTGGTTTACCGGGGTTCACCGATGTGTCAGAATTTTAACAATGAGAATTTTTATTATACATCCTGTGTCATGAATTGCATTTTCGATTGTGAGTACTGTTATCTTAAGGGGATGTATCAGAGTGCGAATATAGTGGTTTTTGTTAATATTGAGGATTATTTCGCTCAAATCAGTGAGCTTTGCAGGAAGAAAAAGATTTATCTGTGTGTATCTTATGATACTGATTTGATAGCGCTGGATTCTGTTACCGGATACGTTAAGCAATGGTCCGATTTTACAAGAAGTGAACCTAATCTGTCTATAGAGATACGCACAAAAAGCTTTAGGCGTGATATATATGATAAGATTGAGCCTTGTGAACGTATTATTTTTGCTTATACTGTTTCTCCTGAGGAAGTGATTTCCAAGTATGAACACAAAACTTCCGATTTGACTGAACGCCTGACGGCTGCTCAATATGCAATCAAACGCGGATTCAAAGTGCGTTTTTGCTTTGATCCGATGATATATTGTGAGAATTATAAGCAGAATTATTCGGATATGATAAACAAAATCAGTGAGTATATAGACTGGAAGGAGTTATGGGATGTCAGTATGGGAAGCTTCCGTATATCAAAAGAATATTTAAAGGATATGCGTAAGAATTATCCGTATTCTGCAGTATGTCAGTTTCCTTTTGATACTGTTGAAGGTGTATGTCAGTATCCTAAGCACATAAAAGAGGAGATGGAAAATCATCTGTTTAAACTGCTTACGGAGCATATAGAAGCGAATAAAATATTCGAGGTGGATTTTTAATATGTCAAAAAAAGCTTTAGTTACGGGTGCTTCATCCGGAATAGGAAAAGCAATCAGCAGAGAATTAATTGATGCAGGCTATTCGGTATACGGTATAGGACGTACATTTGATTCGGAGTTTGATAATGTGAGCTTATTCCATAAGATAGAATTTGATTTGCTTTCTCCTATGCTCGAAAAGAAAATTAAAGAATTAATCGGTATGCATGATTTTGATTTACTTGTCAATAATGCAGGCGTGGGGTATTACGGTTTGCACGAAGAGCTTAATGCCGACAAGATTAGGACAATGGTCAGAACCAATCTTGAGGTTCCGATGATTATTACCAATATTATGCTTCGTGACATTAAAAGTAATAACGGAAGAATAATTAATGTTGCTTCTGTTACCGCTAATGAGAGTAATCCTCACGGAGCAACTTACGGCGCAACCAAAGCCGGTTTATTAAGCTTTGCTTCAAGCCTGTTTGATGAGACACGCAAATACGGCGTAAAAGTAACGACCATTCTTCCGGACATGACTGATACTAATCTTTATCGTAATGCTGATTTTACGGTAGATGAGGATGAGATGGCTTATCTCAATCCTAAGGATATAGCAGATTGTGTGAGATATATTCTCTCGTGTCCGAATAATCAGGTAATATCAGAACTGACAGTAAAACCGCAACTGAAAAGAATTAAGCGCAAAAAAACGTAAATCACTTCTGATACTCATCAATTACAGACTGAATTCTGCTTCTGACAAGTTCTGATATCTCGCAGGTTTTCATGCCTTCATAATCACTTGGATAAATAGGCTCGAGATAGTGTATATGAATCTTATATACCTGGAAAAATTTGCCCAACAATACTTTGTTTGAGTCAATTATTGCTACAGGAAGAATAGGAACCTTGGCACCTAAAGGAGCTTTGAAGCAACCGTTCTTAAACGGAAGAAGGTGCTTAACGTCGGAATTATATTCTCCTTCGGGAAAAATCAGATAATTTGCACCGTTTATTAAATCACTTGTAATATGCTTAAAGGCATTATAAGCGTCACGGTTACTGTTTCTGTTGATTTTACAGCTTCTGGTCAGTTCACAGATCTCATAGATGAAAGGTCTGTCTGTGACTTCCTCTTCAACAATTACTCTTACAGCTCGCGGGAAAGTATTCCAAATGGCGAGAGGATCAAATTTCTGCTGATGATTACAGCAAATAAAACAACCGTCTTTTGACGGAATGTTCTCTGTACCGTGGGCAATAACCTTGATTTTTGATGCGCGAAGAATTTTGCGGATAAGAATTTTTACAAATCGTAATTTGTATTTCTCTGAATATCTTGCTCTGTGTCGGGTTACATATGACAATTTAGGATAACACGAAAAAATGTTAAACCAATTGAGCCAAAGTGCACGGCGTAAAATTATTTTTCCTTCTTCATTTCCTCTGTCCATGAAAAGAGTATAGCATATTTAAAACTAATTAAAATGATAAACTTAATTAATTCTTAAAACGATACAGTGTATAATGTTAAGGTATGTGAGATAAAATTGTATTTGTAATACAGGAGGCAATATGTATACTTGTTTGGTTTGTGATGATGATAAGGATATAGTTTCAGCAATAAAAATATACTTGGAATCGGAAGGATATGGAGTTTTATGTGCTTACAACGGTAAAGAAGCTGTTGATATGCTTAAGGAACATGAGAATGAGATTCAAATTGTTCTTCTTGACATAATGATGCCTGTTATGGACGGAGTTGAGGCTATTCGCAAAATAAGAGAGTTTTCGGGTGTGCCGGTTATTTTCTTATCGGCTAAGAGTGAGGATACGGACAAAATACTCGGTTTGAATCTGGGAGCTGATGATTATATAACCAAGCCGTTTAATCCTTTGGAACTTCAAGCCAGAGTTAAATCCAATGTCAGAAGGTATACCATGTTCGGTGCCAATATTGCAGAAGATAATAAAAGTGACAATAAATTAGTCAACGGCGGCATAGAGATGAATGATGCAACAAAGGTTGTTGTTGTAGACGGTAATGTAATTAATCTTACCAAAACCGAGTATAATATTTTGAAGTGTTTTCTGGAGAATACAGGTATAGTGTTGTCACCGGATACAATATATGAGAAGGTATGGAATGATACAGCTGTTTACGGTTGTGATAATACAGTTGCAGTACATATTCGTCACTTGAGAGAGAAACTCGAGATTAATCCGTCAGAACCTCGTTATCTTAAAGTTGTTTGGGGATACGGATATAAAATGGAGAAAATAAGCTGATTTTATCTGGATAGTTATAATGAAGAAAATATATAGTCGATTGTTTAAAGTTTTAGTGTATGTTTTTGCTTGTATATCAACAGCCGTTTTTATTTTGAATGTTGCTTTGTTTACTTATTTGGCTTATCCGGGTGAGGATAAGGATATAGTTTTTTATACGGCAAATGCAAACAGCATATACAATAATATTTGCACTAACATAATAAGCAATAATGTGGTTGATGTTTTATATAATGCCAGAAAGAACGGATTTGAATCTCAGTGGTATAAGGCTATTGAAGAGATCGGAGTTAATTGTAAGATAGAGAGAATCTCGTATATAGACGGCCAAGAGAAAACCTATTCAAAATATCAATCGCCTAAATACGCAAAAAACGGTAACACCTCATATTTGGATATCGGGAGCGATTATCTTTGCAGGAGAGAATTAGATGATTATTGGAAGTGTATTACGACGGGAGGAAAATGTTATCCGTCTGATTCGGAAGCCAAGGCGGAATACAGAGTTTTTTTTAATATTCCGCCTTCCAATGAGGTTATCGGAACTCAATTTGAAGAATACTATAAATATGCGTATACAACTGCCAAATTAATCGGGAATTTTATAGGATATGAATCGATTATTTTGATTGTCTCCTTTATTTTTATGGTGGTTTGCCTTGTTTATACGTGCAAATTAGCCGGAATCAGAAGCAATACCGATAAAGTTTATTTAAAATTTTGGGACAAAATACCTACGCTTATTGTACTAACCGTATTTGTGGTCGGGTGTATATTATGGCTGAAAATATTCAATTTTGTAGCAAGCATCGGACTTGATGTATTTAATCACATTATCATATTTTGCTGCATGGCGTTGGGATTGGCAATGTGCATTGTAGTTATGTGTGATTCTTTGGCTGTTCGTATTAAAAACGGTTCGTTTTTTGTTTGGACAAAATGGTTTTTATCTTCTGTTTCCCTTTCGAAAAGGAAGGTTGTTCTGTTTGTAATAACTGTATGGTCTGTGTTTACATTGATTGAATTTTTAAGTATTTTTGTATTTGATTTCAATCAGACAATCTGTATGGTGGTTTTTGGAGTGATAAAGCTGACGGTAATACTTATTTTGCTTGCATTGACCGGACAGTTCAACAGAATTAAGGAAGGAACTGAGAATATTGTTAACGGTAATTTGGAATCTGTAATAGATACATCTGATATGATTCCGTATTTTCTGGTGCATGCACAAAACATTAACAGTATCAATACTGTTATTTCAACTGCTGTTGAAGATAAACTCAAAAGTGAGAAAATGCGAACAGAATTGATTACCAATGTATCACATGACATAAAAACTCCGCTTACATCAGTAATTAATTACACGGATTTGATATCAAAGGAAATAAATGATAATCCTAAAATTGCGGATTATTGTGCTGTTCTGTCCAGACAGTCAATAAAACTGAAAAAACTCATAGAGGATTTGATAGAGGCTTCTAAAGCTTCTACAGGAAATATTGAGATGAATATTACTCAGGTTGATGTAGGAGTGGTATTATCACAGGCACTGGGTGAGTTTAACGACAGATTGTCACAAAGCGGTTTGGAAACTGTCGTAAATAACAGAGTTGAAGGTAAAATAAAGGCATTTGCGGATTCACGTTATTTGTGGCGTGTTTTTGATAATTTGCTGACCAATATATGTAAGTATTCAATGAAGGGTACAAGAGTGTATATTGATATTTACGAAGAGAATAACAGTGTCAAAATTGCCTTCAAGAATATTTCTTCTCAAAAGCTGAATATGAGCAGCGATGAGCTTCTTGAACGTTTTGCACGCGGTGATTCTTCCCGTAATACGGAAGGAAGCGGTCTGGGTCTCCCTATTGCGCAGAGCTTGACATCCCTTATGGATGGCAAATTGCTTCTTACAATAGATGGTGATTTGTTCAGAGCTGAGGTGTCACTTAATAAAGCGAAGGAATTATTTGTTCCTGAAAATAAAGCAGATGTTTCTGTCTCGGAAGAAAAAACAGAAGAAAATAACAATACTGATGATACAGATAAGAAAATATCAGAAGTTAAAAAAAAGAAAAAGAGAAAAAGAAAAAGAAGTAATCTTATCAGGCAATCCGATTCTCTTACCTGATATATTTTCTTGAAAATATCATTTAATAAGTCTATAATAAGGCGTTACATTTATATTTTAAGGAGGGACGTTTATGTCTGAGAAGAAACCTTATTACATTACGACGCCGATTTATTATCCATCCGGAAATCCACACATCGGTCATTGCTATACAACACTTGCTTGTGATGTTGTTGCAAGATTGAAACGAATGCAGGGTTATGATGTAATGTTCCTCACAGGTCTTGATGAACACGGTCAGAAGATAGAGAAAAAAGCTGAAGAAGCAGGTATTACGCCTCAGGCTTATGTTGATGAGATTGCTGCTAAGTTTGTAAAGCTTTGGGAAACGATGGGCATAACATATGACAGATTTATCAGAACTACCGACAGTTACCACGTAGAGTCGGTACAGCACATTTTCGAAGAACTTTACAAAAAAGGCTACATATATAAAAGTGAGTACAAGGGTAAGTATTGTACTCCGTGTGAGTCTTTTTGGACAGAGAGTCAGTTGGTTGACGGCAAATGCCCTGATTGCGGAAGAGAAGTTACTGATGCTTCAGAAGAAGCATATTTTTTCAAGTTGTCTGAATTTGCACCGAGACTTGAAGCCTTATTATTGGATGAGGAGAAGAATTTCCTTGAGCCTAAATCACGAGTAAATGAAATGATTAATAATTTCATTAAGCCGGGCCTTCAGGATTTGTGTGTATCAAGAACAAGCTTTAAATGGGGTATTCCTGTTAATTTTGACGAAGGTCATATCGTTTATGTTTGGGTTGATGCTTTGTCAAACTATATTACAGCACTTGGTTATCAGAATGGTACATATGACGATTTCGATAAATATTGGCCTGCGGATGTTCATGTAATGGCAAAAGAGATTGTCAGATTCCATACACTTATTTGGCCGGCAATGCTTATGGCTTTGGATTTACCGTTACCGAAGAAGGTTTACGGACATGGTTGGATTACATTCAGCGGCGGAAAAATGAGTAAGTCTTCAGGTAATGTTATTGATCCGTTTATTCTTGTTGACAGATACGGAATAGACAGTATCAGATATCATTTGCTCAGAGAGATGCCGTTTGGTTCTGATATGCCTTACACAAATGAGGCTATGTTTAACAGAATTAACTGTGATCTTGCTAATGATTTGGGAAATCTTGTCTCCAGAACTGTTGCAATGGTTGATAAATATTTTGCCGGAACTCTTCTTGAGGAACAGGAAGTAATTGATTCTGACGAAGAACTTCTTGCTATGACAGACAAGTTGTATGAGGCAGTTATAGCTGATTATGAGACACTTCATATATCTGACGGTCTTGAGAAGATTTTCAAAGTTATTGCACGTGCAAATAAATTTATCGATGAGAACGAACCTTGGAAGCTTGCAAAGGATGACAGTATGAGGGTAAGACTTTCTACCGTTCTTTATATCTTGCTTGATACGATAAGAAGATGCACGATTCTTTTAAGTCCTGTAATGCCTCATGTTGCCCCTGAGATTTTTGAGCAAATAGGAGCTTGTGAGAAGTGTACTGCTCTTGAAGCTGCAAATGTTCGTTTTGAGCTTAAGAAGAATATTACTGTTAAGAAGGGAAGAGTTTTGTTCCCAAGAATAGATGTTGAGAAAGAAATTGCTGAACTTGAAGCATTAAACACTCAAGATAAAAAAGAGGATGATGACGGTCAGCCTTTGGAACCATTAAAGGAAAATTGTGTTTTTGATGATTTCATGAAGCTTGATTTGCGAGCAGGCAAGGTGCTTTCTTGTGAGAAAGTAAAGAAATCCGACAAACTTCTTTGTTTCCGGATTGATGACGGCTTCGGCGGCAGACAGATTCTTTCAGGAATTGCCAAATATTATGAACCGGAAGAATTAGTCGGAAAGATGATAGCTTTTGTAGCTAATTTCCCTGCACGTAAGATGATGGGACTCGAGTCCAACGGAATGATTTTGTCTTGCAGATTCGGCGACGGCTATAAGGTTGTGGAGCTTGATCCTGATACTAAGCCGGGCAGTGATATAGGCTGATATGAGAGAAGTACAGTATTCGTTTTTTGATGAGAAATCTGAGACGGGCGTGTTCGATACACACGCCCATCTTTATGATAAGCGTTTTTTTGAAGAGCAGAGAACCCCTGAGAGTATTTTGAAACGTGCACATTTATCCGGAATAGATAAGGTGCTGATTCCTGCTGACAGTATAGAGACGTCTAAAGCTTCTTTGGATTATGTGGCAAAATATGACGGAACATGCTCTATGGAACTTTTTTGTGCAGTCGGTGTTCATCCTCATGAGGCAAAAGATTACAGTGATAGCAGTGAAGAATTTCTTTATTCCGAGTTGAATTATGATATAAGACGACAGAATAAGGTAGTAGCATTGGGCGAGATTGGCTTGGATTATCATTATGATTTTTCTCCGAGGGATATACAAATTGAAGTTTTTAAGAAGCAGCTTCTTATAGCCTACGAGGCAAAAATACCTATAATTCTTCATGAACGTGAGGCTACCGGAGATTGTCTTAATATATTGAAGGAATTATATAAAAACGGAAACCTGTATGCTAATCCCGGTGTGTGTCATTGTTGTTCAATGTCAAAGGAAGCTTCTGAAGAATTACTGAATATGGGTTTCTATTTGGGGTTTGACGGGCCGTTGACCTTTAAGAATAATCATAAAACTATAGAGACTCTTATTAATTGTCCGTTAGACAGAGTGGTAATTGAGACAGACAGCCCTTACCTTACACCTGAACCGAATCGTGGTATAATTAATGAGCCTGCACATGTTGTATTTGTGTTAAATAAAGTTGCTGAAGCAATAAAGAGCGATATTAACAAAGTTGCAGGACAGATATATAGTAATTCTGTTGAGCTTTTTGAGCTCTCTTGATATTCGGAGGTCCTATATGGAAAAAAGAGATAAGTGTATGATTGTTGTTACCGTTTTGCTTGTTCTTTTGTTGGCCTTTGGTCTGTTTTACGACAGAAGTAAAGCACTTATTGAGCGAACTACACCGTTTAAATTGGAAGATCGTGAGATAGTTGCAATTGACAAGCAGGGGATGATGTTTTATCGTCGCGGATATCAGGCCAAGATAGAGATAGATGAAGAAACTGCAAATTACTGTGTGAATTATTTGTCTGAGTATTACGGTTGTGAAGGATATATACTTGATAGTTTGAAATACGGTCAGGAGTTGTATGATGAAATGAGTAAAGAGAACATTCATCCTGTACCTGACCTTGATACCAGTTTGTGGATTTTGGCTATGAATGATGTTGAAAACAGTAAGTATCAGATATCTTATATTATTGATTATGAGATTGATCAAAAGATGTATTTGTACATATATTTTAACAGGTAAAGCAGTTCCAGGAATTGCGAAGCAACGCTTAAATTGAATGTCTCAAGACTATATCCTTGGGACATTTTTTGTTTGTTTTTTCTACATAAAAACAATATTGACATTCTTTGACTTTTATTGCATAATCTAAATGTCAAAGAAAATCAAAGTCAAAATACAGTTTGAATTTATTTGCACTTAATGAAGGAAGGAGTCCATCTATGTCTACAATGGTTGACATTATTGAGATGTTAATAAAAGATATGCTCGATGAGAACGGCGGCGAGGCCAGAATTAATCGTTCTTATCTCGCCGAGCAGGTTAGTTGCGTTCCGTCACAGATAACATATGTAGTTAAAACGAGATTCTCGTCTGATAACGGTTATATTGTTGAGAGTAAGAGGGGCGGCGGCGGTCAGATAATGATCAGAAGATTGGCTCCGCTCACACAAAGCGAGTACCTTATGCAGATGTACAACAACATAGATTCGCGTCTTACACAGCAACAGGCAAGAGTGGTTATTGAGAATTCGATAAGAGCCGGTGCATTGTCATTAAGAGAAGGAAATGCTTTATTGTCTTCCATCTCTGATAATGCCTTAGAGAAGGTGGATGCAGGTCACAAGACAATGGTAAGGTCAGATATTCTTAAGAATGCTTTAATCGGATATATGATGAATGATTGATAACGGAGGGAAAGATATGAGTGGTTTTTTTGATAATGATGAAAGCGGTTTTTTCAGTATAAGCAGTATTTCATTCGGTGACAATGTGTACAGAAGAGTGAAGTATTCTACAACTATTATGCCTGAGCTTCAGATGCCTAATGATAATTTGACCTGCCCGCGATGCGGGACAACTATTCACAATGTTCAGAAAAACAGACGATTAGGTTGTATTAATTGCTATACGGTTTTTGAGGGGCAGATAGCCAAACTGATAAAACTTACACAACCGGATACGGCATATTTGGGACATACAAAGGGAAGTGCCGAGATTGATATAATGGATGTCGGAAATGAAGCAGATACTTCAGAGACGGTAGCTAATCAAGTTACTGAGACTGTTACTTCTTCAAATGAGCAAGTCACAACCGGCAGTGCCAAAAAAGAGATAAGCAACGAGGAACTGCTTGATAAATTACACAAAGTGGATTTGGGTATGCTTTCTGATGAAGAACTGGAGAAGGGTATGAAGTTTGCCGCAAGCCAGCGTGACTACGTATTAGCCGGAAGACTTAAAGATGAATTAAAGAGCAGAAAGGGCAATTAATATGAGTAAAATGCCTGTTAAACAGAATGACGTTATATTGAATACAAAGATTACAATCTCACGTAATCTGGATGGATTAAAATTTCCTGTAAAGCTGGATGCTTCAGGAAAAAGTGAAGTAGTAAAGGAAGTCAGGTCAATCTTGGCGGAGTATCAGGTACACTTTGATGAGGTTGTTCCTAAATATGATAAGGTTAACAATGAGCTGTACAGTAAGAGAATAGTTGACAGACATTTCTATGAAGCTAATCAGGGTGTAGCGCTTTTTGTATCAGATGACCGTGAACTCAGTGTCCTGGTGAATGACGGTGAGCATATAAAGATACAATGTGTTCTTTCCGGTATGGATACACAAAAGTGTTTTGCAAAGGCCAATAAACTTGCTGTTTTTCTCGAAAATAAAATGAATATTTCTTATACTGAAAGTCTTGGTTTCCTTACATCTGATATAGAGAAAATCGGATTGGGAATGAATGTCACCTATTTGGCAGTTATACCGGGACTTCTTGATAAAAATGGTATTGTCGGCTTAAGTAATATTTTCGAAGAGAATTATTGCAAACTTATACCGATTGACAGCAAGAATAAGAATAATCCACTGTATTTTCTTGAAAGCAGAGCAAATTTGGGTATAGATGAGAGTACTCTTCTTAAAATTTCTGATAATCTGGCATCACAGTTTGCTGCCAAGGAACGTAAGGCCAGATGTGAGTATCTTAAAGCAGGTGAAGAAATAACAGAGAATTATAAAAATGATTATTATTGCAGGTATGGAATACTGAGATACGGAACGCTTTTTTCCCGTAAGGATATAGTGGATTCGATAAGTATATTTTATATAGTTCAGACAGCACAGCCGATCAGCGATGAGACTTCGCTGTCGTGGGAACAACTGAAATTACTTATTTCAGAGTGTGTTATGTCCATTTTGGCATTGGGAACAGAGGAATTTAATGTGCTTGAATGTCGTAAGAAAACGGCAGAATTAGTTAAACAGATATTAGATAAAAAGTAACAGAAGGAGATAGATAAAATGCGTTGTAATGAGACAGCAAAAAATGCTTTGATTATTGCAGGTTCGTTTGCAAAATCAATCGGTACCCATCACTTGATGTACGGCTTAGCCGAGACAGATTCCCAGATTAAAAAATCTCTTGAATCAAAGGCAGTAACCCTTGGTGGATTGTTGGAAGCAATAAAAGCAATTGACAGAGACAACAGTGAATTCGAACCGGGCGAGATGAATCGTACCATGGATGACGTATGCAATCAAAGTGATAATGAGGTAAAGAAGGTTTTGTCTTTTGTTGAAGTGGAAGTAAACGGTAAGCAAAACAGACCGGCAGGTTCGATGGAAATATTCAGGGTAATGTGTATGCTCGGACCTAATTGCGGTACTGCTTATAATATGCTTAAGAATATGGATTTCGACTTAAAAAAGGTCAGATTCCAAAGCGAAGTGTCGCAGTTTGGTCCGACCGGGCTTTCAGGAATGCTTCCGTTCTCAAACTTCAGTAATGCTTTTTCACAGAAGTTTTCAGGAAATGACAATGATAAGAAGAAAGGCCTTAAAGATTACTCGAAGAATTTGACAGAGGCCGCTAAGGAAGGAAAAATCGATCCGGTTATAGGACGTGATGATGAGATACACAGAGTCATGCAGATACTTGCACGCAGAACAAAAAACAATCCGTGTCTTGTCGGTGATCCGGGAGTAGGTAAGACGGCAATCGCTGAGGGGTTGGCACTTAAAATAGCAAACGGGGATGTTCCGGATATCATAAAAGATAAACAGATTTACAGTATTGATATGGCATCAATGCTTGCAGGTTCAAAATATCGAGGTGAGTTTGAGGAAAGAATAAAGAATGTTCTTAATGAGGCAGTTGCAGATCCTAATGTAATCCTTTTTATAGATGAGATGCATTCGCTTATCGGGGCCGGAGATAATGAAGGAACTCTTGATGCTGCGAATATTTTGAAGCCGCTTTTAACAAAGAATGAGCTTCAGATTTTCGGCGCAACCACTCTTGATGAATATAGTAAATATATCGAGAAAGATTCTGCACTTGAAAGAAGATTCCAGAAGGTGATGGTTAACGAACCGTCTCCTGATGAGGCAGTTTTGATTTTAAAAGGTTTGCGTCCTAAGTATGAGGAACATCATAAGATTAAAATTTCTGATGAAGCTATTGAGAAGGCAGTCTATCTTTCTACCAGATATATTGCCGATCGTTTCCTTCCGGATAAAGCGATTGATCTTATCGACGAAGCATCTGCGTGCAAACGTATTAACTTCCTTGATAACAGCAGTGTAATCAAAAATAAAATAAGCAATCTGAGAACAATGGAAGAGAATGCTGCAAAGGATGAGGATTATCAACTTGCTAATGAATATAAGGAAAAAATTCTTAAGCTTGAAGAACAGATGAATGTAATGCCGGATGAGAACAGTGAAGTGCTTACCGTTGACGATATAGCAAATGTGCTTGCCAAATGGACAGGTATACCGGTATCAAGAATAACTTCAACCGAAGCTGATAAGCTTAAGAGTCTTGAGGATGAACTTAAAAAGCGTGTAATAGGTCAGGATGAAGCTGTAGCTTCAATAGCGAAAGCCATAAGGCGAAGCAGACTCGGTCTTAAGGATCCTAACAGACCGTCAGGTTCATTTATTTTCCTCGGTACAACCGGTGTAGGTAAAACTGAACTTGCCAAGGCACTTGCCGAGGTTGTATTCGGAAGCAGAGATGCTCTTGTCAGAATAGATATGTCTGAATATATGGAAAAGAATGATGTTAACAAATTAATCGGAGCGCCTCCGGGATATGTGGGCTATGAGGAAGGCGGACAGCTTACTGAGAAAATCCGCCGTAAACCGTATTCTGTAGTTCTGTTTGATGAGATAGAGAAGGCACATCCGGATATCTTTAATTCTATGCTTCAGATACTTGATGACGGCAGATTAACAGACGGTCAGGGAAGAGTTGTCGATTTTAAGAATACTATAATCATCATGACATCCAATATCGGTGCCAAGCAGCTTACAGGCGATTCCAATCGCCGCATCGGCTTCTCTACTTTCGAGGATGAGAATGACAAGGATTCAGCAAGTCGCGAGAGACTTTACGGCGGAAAAACATATGATGATGCAAAAACAGTTGTTCTTGACGAACTTAAGAAAACATTTACACCTGAGTTTGTGAACCGACTTGATGAAATCGTATTTTTCCGTATGCTTGGTAAGGAGTCACTTGTTAAGATTGTTGACTTACTGTTGGGTGAATTGACAAAGAGGATAGAAGCTCTGAATATAAAAGTTGAGATAACCGATAAAGCCAAGGAATTCCTTGCTGATAAGGGTTATGATCCGCAGTATGGTGCCCGCCCTTTGAGAAGAACGGTTCAGGCATATGTTGAAGATAATTTCTCTGAAGCGCTTCTTGACGGTGTCGTAACTCCAGGTAAAACAGCAGTGTTTGATGTATCTGAGAGTAATGATACTATCAGTGTTAAATGTAAAGAATAATTGATTTACATTCTGTTTACTTTTTTACATTGTAAAAAGTGATATGATTACTGTAGTGATTTCTGTTTTCAGTGTCACTGCAGTAATTTTCTTTTCTGAAAGGAAAATATAATGGCATCAGATAATGGTGATAAGCCGATAAAAAAGAAGAAAGAGTATCAATACGATATCGGTTGTGTTCCGAGCAAATTTTGGTATGGTTTTGTAGGTGGATGTATTCTTGTTCCTTTGGCATGCTTGTTTGCAAAAATTAAGGTTAAGCCGGATAAGGATTATCTTAATGAGGAAGGCCCGATAGTTGTATTAGGTAATCATCCGTCATATCTTGATCCGATTGTAGTTGAACGTTTGACACATGGAAGACCTGTTAATTTTGTTACAGGTGAATTCCTGTTCCGTTCAAAGATATGGGGACATTTGTTTAAGCTTGGCGGAGCAATACCGAAGAAACAGTTTGTGGTTGATACATGTGCCGTAAAGGCAATGATGAAGGTTCTTAAGCGTAAGGGAGTTCTTGCTATTTTTCCGGAAGCAACACGTTTTGTAGACGGAAAATCAATTACTTTTGATGACGGTGTTGCAAAATTAATAAAAAAGAATAATGCTGCCATATACGTTTGCAGTTCACATGGTGCATATTTAACATATCCGAGATGGACACAGAGCGGTGTGCGTATCGGTAAAGTAACAGCTGAATTTACTCAAAAGATTCCGGCTTCAAAGGTGGCTGAGATGACAGTGGAGGATATTCAGAGATTTATTCTTGATTCGTTGGATTACAATGAGAATGATTATGCTCGTGAAGTAAATCCTACTCATAAAAGTAAAAAACTTGCTTCGGGATTACAAAATGTTGCCTATGCTTGTCCTAAGTGCCATAAAGAGTTTTCAATGGTTTTTGATGAACAAAAGGGCGGTGATTTGATAACATGTTCTTCTTGCGGGAATCAGGTCAGAATGTTACCAAACGGATTACTTACAAAAGTTGAAGAGACAGATGTAATCTTTGATGATTTGCATCAATGGACATTATGGGAACGTGAGAATACTG
The DNA here is from genome assembly GCA_045616305.1 of Saccharofermentans sp. Lineage (GTDB taxonomy): Bacteria > Bacillota > Clostridia > Saccharofermentanales > Saccharofermentanaceae > Saccharofermentans. Next base: position 18,347 of record JAZLGO010000021.1, read on the forward strand.
CAAAGCAGATTGAAAATCCTGATTATAAGCTCGAGATGGATTGTCGATTGTTTAAGGTTTTTGATAAGATTGATTTTGCAAATACCGGTTCCGGTAAGGTATATATTACTTCGGATTCAATAATATATCGCGGAACAGATTGCGATGTGGCTGACGGCATACCTTATCACAAAGGAAAGATAAAAAAAGGGTATCAGAATCGCAGCCTTGCTTCTATAGAAAAGCCGGTTGAATACCGATTTGAGATTTCAACTATGAAGGGCTTGGTAGGTAAAATCGGTAAGTGCTTTGAGATATACGATTCTAAGGGCGAATTGTTCAGATTTTACATAAACGGAAATATGGTATATAAAATTCAGCAGATAGTAGCTCTTCAAGGTAAGGGTGAGACTTAACGTTTATAATCTTTTATTAAACTGCCTTTTGACTTTTTGTCGGAAGGCAGTCTTTTTATGTTTTTTTAGTGTATAATTAGCAATATTATATTTGCGAGGTGTGTGTGTGAGTTCAAGAGTAAAAATCGGCAAAGAATTTTTGGTATTTGACGGCGGATTCGGTTCAATGCTTCAACGTAAGGGAGTTGATGCAAAGACTAACGGCCGTTTGCTTAATTTTACTGATCCTAAGATAATTCAAGATATTCATAAAGAATATCTTGAAGCAGGAAGTAATTGTATTACGGCCAATACTTTTGGTGCTGACAGGTTTCATTTGGACGGAACAGATGTATCTGTTAAGGATGTTATCATAAAAGCTCTGGAGAATGCTGATGAAGCACGTAAATCGATTAATCCGAATGCTTCGGTATTTGTTGATATTGCTCCTACGGGGAAACTTCTTGAACCGCTTGGAGATTTGAGTTTTGATGAAGCTTATGAGGTGTTTAAGGAACAGGTTGTTGCCGTTAATAACATTGCTGACGGTTTTATTATTGAGACATTCAGTGATTTGTATGAGATGAAGGCTGCAATTCTTGCAGTGAAAGAGAATTCGGATTTGCCGATTATAGCATCATGTACTTTTACTTCAAACGGAAAAATGCTTACCGGTGCTTCGCCGGTTCAAATGGTTACGCTTCTTGAGGCGCTTGATGTTGACATGCTTGCGGTGAATTGCTCTTTAGGTCCTGATGAGCTTATGCCTATTGTAACCGAGATTTTGTCTGTTGCTGTAAAACCCGTCTTAGTTCAACCTAATGCGGGTCTTCCTAAACTTATAAACGGCGAGACTGTTTATGATATATTACCGGAATATTTTGCAGAATCTATAAATAAAATGCTTGATTTAGGTATAGCCGGTATCGGAGGTTGTTGCGGTACTACACCTGAACATATTAAGCAGGCCAAAAAGAAACTGGAAGGAAGAGCATTCAGCTATCACGGACAGTATGTTGAACCGGTAACCAGAGTTACCGGTACTCTTGAGACTGTTGAATTTAAGAACAGAGTAATAAGATGCGGCGAGAGACTTAACCCTACAGGCAAGCCGAAGATGAAGGCAGCGCTTAAAGAGGAACGATATGACGATATTGTCAGAGAGGGAATCAAAGAAGTTGAAGCAGGCTCTGATTGTTTGGATGTAAATGTAGGTGTTCCTGGAATTGATGAGACAAAAGTAATGACACATCTTATTAAAGAATTACAGTCTCTTATAGGTGTTCCTCTTCAGATAGACAGTTCCAATCCTGAGACTCTTGAGAGAGCTTGCAGACTTTATAACGGTGTACCGCTTATAAATTCGGTTAACGGAAAACAAGAGGTAATGGATAACGTTTTCCCGATAGTGAAGAAGTACGGCGGCGTTGTTATCGGATTATGTATCGGTGATGACGGTATTCCTTCTCTTGCAGAGGAAAGATTTAAAATAGCAGAGAGAATTATTGATGAGGCTGCTAAATACGGAATAGATAAGAACAGAATAATCATCGATTCGCTTGTTCTGACAGCCAGTGCACAGCAGAAAGAAGTAATGGAAACGATTAAGTGCGTAAAGATGGTTACCGATAAACTTAATATCCCGACATGTCTCGGATTGAGTAATGTGTCTTTCGGTCTTCCTAACAGACCACTCATTAACAAAACATTCCTGTCGATGGCTTTGGTAAACGGACTTAAACTTCCTATACTTAATCCGTTAGACAATGAACTTATGGGTACTATCGATGCTTTTGAGGTGCTGTATGCAACCGATGAGAATGCCAACGATTATATAGTAAAACATGCTGATGATGTTACTGTCAGTGCTCAAAATATTGTTAAGACCGAAGCGAATAAGACTTCCGAATCAGTAAATCCTCTTTTCGATGCTATTACAAAGGGACAAAAGGGAAACGCAGTAAAGGCTTTGAATGAAATAAAATGCAATTCTGAGATTACTCCTCTTGAGATAGTTGAACAGTATTTGATTCCTGCTTTGGATAAGGTCGGTGTTGATTATGATAAAGGCAGAATATTTCTTCCACAGCTCATGATGTCTGCAGAAACAGCTAAAGCGGTATTTGATGAACTTAAACCTATGATGAAGAATTCAGAAGGCGTATCTAAGGGTACGGTTCTTATTGCGACTGTAGAAGCTGATGTACATGATATCGGTAAGAATATCGTAAAAGTTGTTTTGGAAAGCTATGGTTTTAATGTAGTGGATCTCGGCAAGGATGTTAAGGCTCAGGTAATTGTAGATGCAGCCTTAGAATATAAGCCGATTGCTATAGGACTTTCAGCACTTATGACCACTACGGTTGTATATATGCAAAAAACCATTGAGTTGTTAAACGAAAATAATGTTACAATACCAACTATTGTCGGCGGTGCCGTGCTTACCGAGGATGTAAAAAATCAGATCGGCGGTACGTACTATGCAAGAGATGCCGTTGAGACAGTAAAAATATGCGAAGAAATTTTATCACGAGGTGAATGATTATGCCACGTATGAGAGCAAAAAAACACATACCTGAACGTATGGAGAAGTGCAGTGAACGCTGGTTTGAGGCCCCGATGCTTAATAAAGGGAAATGGCGCGAGGCTTGTAAGGTTGATGCCGATACTCCGATTTACTTAGAGGTGGGTTGCGGAAAAGGGAAATTTGCATGCGAGATGGCAAAGCTTAATCCGGATTCACTTTATATAGCTTTGGAACGTGACACTTCGGTTATTTTAGCCGCTATTGAGAAAGCTCATGAGCAGAATATTCCGAATTTGTTTTTTCTGAATGCGGACGCTCAGCTTCTGAATAATTATTTTGAAGAAAATGAGATAGACAGAATGTATCTCAATTTTTCGGATCCGTGGACTCGCCGCAATAAACCGAAAAGACGCCTCACATACCGCGTTTTTTTGGAGCAGTATAAAAACATTCTTAAATCCGGCGGACAGATTTGTTTTAAAACCGATAATGATGAGCTTTTTGATTTCTCTTTGACGGAATTTGAAGAAACGGGATTCGAGCTTTCTGAGCTTACAAGAGATTTGCACCATAGTGAATATGATGCAGCTAATGTTCGTACTGAATTTGAGAGCAAGTTTGCAGAGCAGGGAATCAGCATAAAGAGAGTTGTAGCCACTGTCAAGTAAATTCTATACGCAGATATAGTCTTTGAGTGCCTCGTATTTAGCTTCACCGATGCCTGACACATTCATAAGTTCTTCCTTATTATCGAAAAGCTTATTTTCACGGTATCTGATTATCTTGTCTGCTGTTGCTTCGCCGATACCGGGTAATTGAGTCAGTTCGTTTCTGTCGGCTGTGTTGATGTTGATCAGTCCGCTTTCGGCGGAAGAATTTTCTGAAGCATTATTATCACTGCCTCCGATAATAATTCCCGGTTTGTTAGTTTGATAATTATATTCATTTTTGTTCAGTTCTTCTTGAGTGGGAATGTAGACCGTAATATTCTCGGTTAATATATATACAAGATTGATTCTGTCTATTGCTGCTTGATCTGTCATGCCGTCTGCGAGCAGTATTATGTCGTTTAATATACTGCCGTTGGCAATACTGTATACGCCCGGTGTTTTAATTGCGCCGCATATGTATATTTGTATATCAGTAACAGAAGATGTGTCTGTGGCGGAATATGTGGTGTTTTCAGAATAGAAGCTGATGTCTTCGACAAAAGTTGTTTCTGTTGCCGAAGACTGTTTCTTCACTACAGCTTCTTTTATGCCGTTTAAGTCACCGCCTAGATACAGTTTGTAGAAAAAACTGGCAACGGAAATAATTGTCACCGCAATAATATATGTGCATTTTTTATTCATAGTAAACCCTGCTTTTGATGTATTTTCTGCAATCAAAAAGAAAAAATAACACACAAAAAACGTACGACATTCACTGCATTATGACGGGAATTCAAAAAAACTATCACACAACAATATTATAACAAAAAATGAAACTTTAGGTGTCAATATTATTTCGAGAAGGAAAAAATATCCCCCAACAAAGTAAAATAACAGGAAAATGGCTAATGAAGTGCAACGGAACCGATTTCGTTTTTGTTGTCCTCCTTTGATTGCAACAATGCCTTAAAATAGGGATGTAAAGAACTCTTTTCATAGTCGCCGCATTAGTTTTATCTTTGCTTTAAGGCTGATTGAGCTGTTTGTTTTTTCTTTTCGAAAATATGGAAATAAGATACAAAAATTACTTGAATAACATTCTAATGTTAACAAAATAAAAAAACTTTTTTATTGAATTCAGCCAAAATACGATATAATAGAATGAATGATGATTTATTTGGAGGTTGCTATGCCACTTACTCCCCATATTTTACTTTGTGATGATGATCCGGTAGTTCACGAATCTTTAGGTTTATATTTTGATAATGAGAGATTTACATATACAGACGCATATGACGGACGCGAGGCTCTTGAGAAGGTAGCTCAGTGTAAGCCTGATTTAATTCTTCTTGATGTTATGATGCCTGAAATGACAGGCTTAGAGGTTTGTCGAGAGGTAAGAAAGACTTTATCTACCCCTATTATTATTCTTACTGCAAAGGGAGAAGAAATCGATCGTGTAGTAGGTCTTGAGTTGGGTGCGGATGATTATATAGTAAAACCTTTTTCACCGCGTGAGGTAATAGCCAGAATTAAAGCTGTTCTCAGAAGAAGCAGTGAGAGTACTGAGGCTAATACAGTCCTTCGTTTTGACGGACTTGAGATAAATATGGATAACTATACAGTTAAAATTGATGGTGTAAGTATCTCATTTACTCCGAAGGAAGTTGAGATTTTATATCTTCTTGCGTCACATCCGGGTCAGGTTTTGGGACGTGAACAGATTTTGTCTCTTATTTGGTCAGATCATTACGATGGTGATCCAAGAACAGTAGATACACATATTAAGCGTATTCGACAGAAAGTTAATGTAGAAGGTGCGAGTTGGTCAATCCAGACTGTTTACAGTGTCGGTTACAGATTCGAGGTTTCTAAGTAAATGTTTCGTTCAGTCTTGATGCGTAGAACAATAGCATTGGTTATCGGTGCTTTGTTGTTTACAACAGTTTTATCTACTATTGCTTTTTCTATGGCAAGCAAGACGGCTTCTTTGAATGCTCAGAAGGATGAGGCTCGCATTCAAACTGATGTTTTTGCAGACTTTATTTCTGAGAATGCCGATTTAATAGATGATGAGAAGTTTACAGACTATTTTTTCTCGGATACGAGAATAATGGGACGCAGTTTCTTTTTCTTTAATTCAGCAGGAACTCCTATATATACTCCTCATATTGATAATATAGATACTAACAAAATCGATATGGAGGCTTTCAGCAAAGCAGTATCTTATATTGAAAATAATATGCTGGCGTCTCTTTCTGAGGAAGATGTTTCCGGAAGAACCGAGGATTACGGTAAATTTTTCGACAGTATTTTTATTTATCAGAGCAGTGTAGCAGTCGGTGATGATAACTATTATCTCGTATCAGTATCAGCAGTTACGGATGACGGTGAGACTATTGATAAATTTGTTAATATTCTTCTGTTGTCAACTTTATGTGCCGGCTTTTTTATGCTTATACCTATTTATCTTGTAATAAGAAGAATTATTATGCCGATTCAGAAGATAAATTATACGGCCCAGGCATACGGAAGAGGAGATTTTTCTGTCAGAGCCGATGAGGGAATAAAAGGTGAAGTAGGAGAGATTGCTACGTCATTTAACGGCATGGCTGACAAGATATCTGATTCAATTGATGCTCTTACGGTCGAACGTAATCGTTTGCAGAATATATTTGATGTTATTTCCGAAGGAATCGTTGTTGTTGATGATAAATTATCACCGATGGTGGTTAATAATACAATGAGTTCCATTTTCGATAAGGTTTCCAAGAAAAATATGTTTACTGAGAAATTACAGCTTATACCGTTTAATGAGGTATGGGAGGATTATGCTAAATGTATTGAATCCGGCGAGAACGTCGAAAGGCAGTTAGAGGGAACCAACTACGCATATCAGGTTAATATAGTACCTAAGTTCGGAATAAATAATGAAATTGTCGGAGCAACAGGATTTTTCCGCGACATTTATGAAGAACTTAAGCTGGAACGTACACAGAGAGAATATGTTGCTAATATTTCACACGAGTTAAGGACGCCTCTTCAGACACTCAGAGGTCTCATTGAACCGCTTATTGACGGAATGGTAAAAACTGAAGAAGACAAGCAGCGTTATTACGGAATTATTCTTCATGAGACTATGAGACTGTCCAGACTCATTAATGATATGCTTGAACTGTCAAAACTTCAGTCAGGTACGCTTGCATTTAAAACATTTCCTTTTGATTTGAATGAATTGCTGTCTGAAATAGAAACTAAATATAATTCTGTTATGGTAAGTGCCGGTATTACATTTCAGGTTAAGTTTGTTACGGGACATCTTCCTACTGTTGTAGGCAATCCTGACCGAGTAGAACAGATTCTTGTTATTCTGTTGGATAATGCAAAGAAGTATACCCCGGAAGGCGGGTCGATAACTATAGAAACTGAATACAGCGAGATAGACGAGAAGGTTTATGTTTCTGTTAAGGATACCGGTCAGGGAATACATGAATATGATATTGATCATATCTTTGACAGGTTCTTTAAAGCTGACAGAGCACGCGGTAAAAAAGGTACCGGTCTCGGTCTCGCAATAGCCAAGGAACTTTTGACCTACATGGGGGAGACAATAAAAGTTGACAGTGAATACGGAAAAGGTACAACCTTTACATTTACACTTAAAAAAGTTGTAGGCGGAACCGGTTGGTTTTAAATTATTTCAAGTCGGGAGACTTTATTATGAATGATGATGCTTTGGGCATTCGAATAAATAAGTACATATCATCTTCAGGTTATTGTTCCAGAAGAGAGGCTGATGCGCTTGTAGAGAAAGGTGTTGTAACCATAGATGGTGAGACGGCCGTTGCCGGTTCTCGTGTTATTGATGGACAGGTAGTTAAGGTAAAGGGCGAAGTTGTAATTCCGCATGAAGAGGATGAACATATTTATATTGCTCTTAATAAGCCGCTTGGCATTACATGTACCACGGACAGACGTGATCCTGATAACATAATAGATTATCTTAATCTTAATGACAGAGTTTTTACTATAGGAAGACTTGATAAAAATTCATCCGGTTTGATATTACTTACCGATGACGGAGATATAGTAAATAAACTTCTCAGAGCTGAAAATAATCACGAGAAAGAATATGTTGTTACAGTAGATAAACGTTTATCTTCAGATTTTAAAAATAAAATGGAAAATGGTTTGCCTATTTTGGGACAGATTACTTTACCATGCGAGGTAGAGATAACCGGTAACCGTTCTTTTAAGATAGTTTTACATCAGGGTCTTAACAGACAGATAAGGCGTATGTGTGAATATCTTGGTTATAAGGTAGTAAAACTGAAACGTATCCGATTCTTAAATATTGAGCTTGGAGATATGAAGCCGGGAGAATATCGTTACCTTACTGCTCATGAACGTAATGGATTATTGGGACAATGTAAGTAATAACGGATTAAATGTGCAATTAAATCCTTTTATAACAGAATTTACAGCGGATTTGTATGTGTATATAGCAAATCGAAAACAGTATATTTCAAGTTAAAAGTGATGTATAAATATACGTAGTAATGAATGAATATAGGAGGAAAAGAATATGCCGCCATCACATCACAGCTCGAGTTCACATCATTCAAGCTCACATCATTCACACTCGAGTCATTCGAGTCATTCGAGTTATTCAAGACACAGTTCCGGTAGCAGTTATTCTAATTATCATCCGGGAAGGACAAGAACAAACCAACCAAAAGGATATAAATCAAGTTTGGGCAGTACAAAAACATATTACTGCAGAACCCATGATTATGTATTTTATCCGACAAACTGGGTTGATGAATCTACTGATACATATTATCGTAAAGGTTATTATGATGAGCAAGGTCAGTACTACAGCAATCTTCTCTTAAAAGAGAATGATGAATTTACTACTCAATGTGAATGTTCTTATTGCGGAAGCAGCATTAAACTGAAATGGAAAGAGGGTGCTTTGCCGAGTTGTCCTAATTGCGGTGCTACTTTGCAGGAGATAACTCAAAATTCTGTAGTAGATTATGTTCAAAGCAGTTCAAATACAGGCGGAGGCAACTTTGGTTGCAGCGGTGTAGTGATAAAAGTTGTTATCGGTTATATCATTTTACAGGTTTTGATTATTCCTTTGACAATGTGCGGAAGTTTATTATTTGCCAGAAAGAAAGTAGAAGACTTCGGTAATAAGTATAATAGTGAGCATATTGAAGAAAACAGTAATATAGCTTTGTACGGAAGAGATTTTTATGTAGAAGTACTCGGAAGGACTGTTCATTGGATGGACGAATACGAGAGCTATTATGATAAAGAAACAGATTGCTATTTCTACTATAATACAGATGTAGACCCGTATGTATGGCAGTACTGGTATGAAGGTATTTCTTCGGATTACGGCGACTATGGCTGGATGGAATATGAGATTGATGAAAATCAATGGTATATTGAGACCGGTTCCGGCAAATGGACAGAACTTCCTGATAAGTACGATGTTTCATCTTTATGGCATTTTGAAGGAGAACAGGCAGGTGACTCGTATTCTGTAGATCCTGATATAGAGAAATTCGGATACTATATTACTTCCGAAGACGGTGTAACAATGTATTGGGATGAAGAAAGAACTGCGTATTACAGAGAAGAGGATGATTGTTATATTTGGTACAATACTGCTGTTGAGCCTAATCTGTGGCAGTATTGGTATGATGAGATTTCTTCTGAATACGGTTGGCTTGAGTATGAAGACGGAGAGTGGTTTGCCGAAGGCGAAGGAGACTGGGATATAAAACTGGATGAAGTGATTGATACTTCAGAACTTTGGCATATTGACGGAAGCATCAGCGGAAGCAATTAATATTGTATATGAGATTCAGACAGGACCCTTACAAGCGGGTCCTGTTTTTTTGCTTTTACTAATTAATACGTCGATTGATGTATGTCAAAATACACAAAAAAAAATAATGAATAGTGATGTAATTGTAAATTGTGTACAAAAAGTGTTATAATAATATAAGATTTTTTGCGGGAGGCACGTATGAAAAATAAAGTCATTTCTTTGCTTTTGAGTGTAACGATAGCAGCTGGGATTTTTATGAACTCAGCAGTTAATGCTTTGGCAGCAAAAACGTATTGTCTTAATGAATATTCTACGTTTTCTTCCAAAACCAAGGAGGCTATAGCTTCTAGATACTATAGTGCATTAGATCTTGCTACTGCAGACTACTACTCGACTGCACCTTCACTTACAGCTCCTTACAGCGGAGGAAGATTGAGTGATGCTACGCACAAGTCAATGACTGAATTATTAAACTATTATCGTTGGCTTACAGGAGTTGCTGAATTACCTTTGTCGTCCCACAGTGATGCGCTTCAGACAGCAGCTGTTGTTCGTAATTTTCAGTTCGGTCATGATGTTGACAGAGCTGCGATGCCTGATGATATGCCTGATGATTTTTTTAACTTGGGAAGTACAGCTAATCATAATATTATAGCTAAAGGCTTTACACCGCAGGGAGCAGTGACCGGATTCCTTCAGGAAGGGTATAGTTTGTCGAATGGGACATTTGACACGATGGGTCATCGTGCAATGTTGCTGTCTTATATGACCACATCCTCTGATTTCGGATATGCAGGCAGTATATGTATCGGTTTGGAAGGGAAGAATCAGAAAGTTGATTCCGATATTCCTTTTTTTGGATTTCCTGTACCGGGTTATGCTCCGACGCAATTAATTACTTCACCGACCAGAACGTCATGGTCTTTTGAATTGAATTCGAAAATGTTAGCCTATAACGGAATAGATTCTATAAATGTCAATGTAAAAGATTTGACTACCGGCGCAGCATATGATTGTAATACTTCAAACGGAAAGTTGAAATATGAATATAATATGTTTTCATATGTGCAACCTTCGATTGATACTAAATGCTATGAGCATAAATATCAGATTACCATTACAGGTGTCAGTGATAAGGATGGAACACCTGTAACTTTGACCTATACTACTGAATTTTATGACGCTTCAGCATATGTTGATACCAATATTGTACAAGTAGGATTGGAAGGTATAGGTACTGTTGGCATTTCAAGCACGATGAATGCAGAAAGTATCAACTCTTTAAATTCTATTCTTCCTGATAAAGTTAGTGCTGTTTGTGATAATGGCAGAATCATAGTGTTGCCTCTTTCATCATCGTGGAAATATGATGCTTCAAAATCAGCTTTTGTAAATTCGATTTCTGCGGATGTTCTTCCTGAACATGTAAAAGATTCCAACGGAGTAGCGGGTGTTATATTAATTCCTGTTAATGTGGATTATTATGGCAAGATATCTGCTTCGCCGGCAAAACCGACTATCGGCGGCAATGTTGACATAAAACTAACGCGTTATTATGTTAATACCACGGAGGTAGCCCTTTATAAGATTGATTCGCAGGGAAATTGTACCTTGGTTGCCGATTGTAATTCTTCTTGTTTTGAGAATGATATTGACGGAATTTACGCATATTTTCATCTAACGAATTTCCGAGAAAAAGATAACGGTCAATATTTTATTTGCTATGGATATGATTTTATGGATGATTTGTATATTGTAGGAATGGTTGATTTGTTTGCCGAGGGAAGTAACCCATCGGGTAATCCTACGCCTTCCGCCTATCCTACTCCTTCAGCTAATCCGACACCTGCATCTTCGGTTACTCCGGGTGTGATTCCTACACCGGTGCCTACGGTTCAGGCAGAGGCTGATGTCGGTGATTTTGTAGAAAGATGTTATACCGTTGCACTTAACAGAAGTTCTGATTCCGAAGGATACAATTACTGGCGTTCTGAACTGACTGAAGGAAGGGTGTGCGGTGCTCAGGCGGCATATGGTTTTATTTTCAGTCAGGAATATATGGACAGAAGTACGTCAAATTCACAGTTTGTTGAAGATTTGTACAGTATGTTTTTCGGAAGAAAACCTGATACCGACGGTTATAATTATTGGGTTTCACAATTAATTAACGGTGCGAAGCGTGAAAGTGTATTTGCAGGATTTGCAAATTCTGCTGAGTTTAATAGTCTGTGTAATAAGTTCGGAGTAGTATCAGGATACTATGCGGAAGGTGTTCCGAATGATATTCAAGGCGGAGTTAACTGTTTTGTATCAAGGCTTTATGCTATTTGTTTGGATCGTTTGCCGGACCCGTTGGGACAAGCAGGTTGGGTAAACGAGCTTATAAAAGGGACAAAGACCGGTTCTGAAGTTGCATATGGTTTTGTATTCAGTCCTGAGTTTATAGGGCGTAATATGAGCTATGAGCAGTATGTTGCATATTTATACAGAGCATTCTTCGGAAGAGAACCTGATGTTGAAGGCTTTAATATGTGGGTTCAGGAATTAATAAACGGTCAGGATGCGTTTTATGTTTTCCGTGGCTTTGTAAATTCTCAGGAATTTGATAATCTTTGTTCCCAATATAATATTATTCGAGGAACTATTTGATTTGTATTTTTGTCAAAATAAAACGGGTATTGCTTGGCAGTTCTGCTAAGCAATACCCGTATATTGTTTTACAAATATAATAGTTTAACTCATAAATTCTCTGAATAATGCAGGTGCGTTGTCAAAATAAATCCCTGTACTCGAACAGAAAGATTCATTATATTTTGCATTGTCATGAATTTCACATGGATCTTCAGATTTAAATAACATAAACGGTACAGCTTCAGGTGCATGAGTTCGAATCTCAATAGGTGTAGGGTGATCCGGAAGTACCATAATATGGAAGTCTTCACCGTTATTTTCGAGATTTTCGCACAGATAGTTATATACAGGCGTAAAAATCTTATCATTAATCATTTCAATAGAATAAACTTTACCTTCAGTATCACCTTGATGACCGCATTCGTCCGGGGCTTCGAGGTGAATATAGACATAGTCACTGCCGTTTTTGAAGGCATTTATTGCTGCAGAAGCCTTACCGTCAAAATTGGTTTCCTTTGTTCCTGTAGCACCATCGACTTCTATAGTGTCAAGACCTGAGCATCTGGCAAGACCGAACAATAAATCAACAGCTGAAATCATTGTACCGTGAAGACCGTACTCTTCAGTAAAATCAGGTGTTGCAGGCTTTGTTCCCTGACCCCAAAGCCATATTGAATTTGCTTTATTGAGCCCGCGTTTTGCACGTTCAATATTTATAGGATGATTGTTAAGAATCTCATACGACTTCTTCATCATAGCTAATATCACATCTGCTTTGTCACCCTTTGGCAGGTAATCAGCAATCGGGCGTCCGGTGATGTCATGAGGCGGAGTAAAGGATACCGATAACGGGCCTTTATCCCAAATAAGGCAGTGTCTGTAGCTTCTGCCCGGGAAGAAGTGCATTCCGTCTTTTCCTAACTCATCTTCAACAGCTTTTATAAGTACGGAAGACTCGGCAGTAGTAATTTCTCCGGACGAATAATCGGCAAGAACGGCATCTTCATATGAGCCGCCTTCGGGAATATTCAGAGTGACCAGATTTGTTCGATAGGCTGTGTCATCAGGAGTCATGTCTATTCCGAGACTGACTGCTTCCAACGGTGAACGTCCCGTATAATACCTATTAGGTTCGTAGCCCATAACGGACATATTTGCAGGTCCTGACCCCGGCTCCATTCCGTCAGGAATGGTTTTAACCATGCCGAGAAGTGATTGCTGAGCTAAGTCATCAATCTGAGGTTTATTGGCGAATTCAAGCGGAGTCTTATTCTGAAGTGACGGAATTTTACGATCTGCCATTCCATCTCCGAGTATAATTAAATATTTCATCTTAATATACCTAAACTTTCATAAGTTTGTATTATAATCTTTGTTATATAATGCAACAAATAGATTTTAATGATATGTTCTATAATAAGTCAATAAATAATTTAGTAACGGAGACTGAATATGAGTATTTTTAGTGAGAAGAAACTTAATATTTTTATCGGCGCGTACGGTAGCGGAAAGTCTGAAATATCTGTTAATGCGGCACGTATAATGAAAGAGGATAATCCTGACAGAAAGGTTCTTCTTGCAGATTTGGATATAGTTAACCCATTTTACAGATCGGCTGATGCAGCAGTAAAAATGAAGGGGTTGGATATCAGAGTTATATGTCCTTCGTTTGCCAATTCAAATGTTGATGTTCCTGCATTGTCGGGTGAGATGTATGCCATTTTTGATGATGATGATTATATCGGCGTATATGATATCGGTGGTGAGGATCTCGGCGCAAACGTTATCGGAACTCTTACAAGCAGACTTAACGGTTTCAGTTATAATCTTTATATGGTTGTTAATACTCTGCGACCGTTTACGTCGACTCCGGAACAGATTGCAGAAATGACAGCACTTCTTGAGTCTTCAGCAAAACTTAAAATTACCGGATATATAAATAATACAAACCTGCTTGAGGAAACATCTGCTGAAGATGTAATCGAAGGAGACAGGATGATTGCTGAGGCAGGAAAAATAACCGGAAGTCCATTACTTGCAACTACTTTAATGCCTGATATTTATGATAAAATGAAGTCGGAAAACAAGCTTAATAAACTCAGTGGCGAAATAATATGTCTTAATCAGTCAATTAAGTATGATTACTAAGTTATAAATTCAAAAAAAGTTAACCTATTCGACTTGTTGACATTATTAAATAATGTTAGAATTTATCTATGCGTGAGTTACGTAAATGATTAAAACTTTGAGGAGGATAGAGTTATGGGTTTAATTTCTTTGGCAGCTAATGTTATCGGTGTTGCCGGTTCTTCCATTTCTTCTACAGTAAGAGATCAATATTTAGAGTTCTTTACATGTGATTCTCTCGGTACGAATGTTATTGCTCATCGCGGAGCAGCAACAATGAAGAATGGTAAAAATAAAGGAAATGTAGATGTTATAACTAATGGTTCTAAGATTGCTGTTCCGGAAGGTATGGGATGTGTTCTTGTAAATAACGGTGAGGTTGTTGATGTTACTACAAAGCCTGGTATGTATACATGGGATTCTTCAACTGCTCCTTCTGTATTTGCAGACGGTAAGCTTGGTGAGAAATTGAAGGCTTCACTTTCTGAGGCTTGGCAGCGTATGAAGATGGGTTCTGAGATTGCTCAGCAGCAGAGAATTTATTTCATCAATATGCTTGAGATAAAAGATCAGAACTTCGGTACACCTACACCGCTTCCGTATAATGATCCTGAGTATCGTAATATTTATATCAGATTGAACGGTAAGTTCTCATTTAAGATTATTGATCCTGCTACGTTCTTTAAGACACAGCTTTCAAATATTTCAGGTGACTATACTGTAGCTGAGTTTATGGGCACTCCTGCAGATCCTAAGCAACCTAGAACAGAGTTCCTTGACAGATTCTCTGAGGTGCTTAATAAGTGCGGAGGTCAGGATAAGATTATGTTTGCTAATCTCCCGTCAGAGCAAGGAAGACTTCGTTCATATATGCAGGAAGCTTTGGATGAGGATTGGCTCCAGGGCAGAGGTGTTGTTGTAGAGTCAGTTGCTATCGGCGGTATTACACCTGATGACAAGTCACGTGAGAGAATTGAGCAGGTTGATCAGGCTAAGATGTTTGGTCAGGATCCTAATGCTTTGGCTGCTACTGCTATTCTTGGTCAGACACAGGCTATGAATACAGCTGCCGGAAATGCAAATGGTGCCGTTAATGGTTTCATGGGCATGGGTATGGTAGGCGGAATGGGCGGAATGGGCGGTACCAATTCTGCATTCCAGTTCCTTGGACAGCAGCAACAGGCTGCTCCTCAGACTGCAGCTGCAACAGCAGGTGGATGGACTTGCTCTTGCGGCACGACAAATACAGGTAAGTTCTGTAGTAATTGCGGAAGCGCACAGCCGGCTCCGGCTTCAGCAGCAGGTTGGACATGTTCATGCGGTGCAACTAATACAGGTAAGTTCTGCAGTAACTGTGGTAAGCCACAGCCGGCAGCAGGTTGGACATGCTCATGCGGTACAACTAATACCGGTAAGTTCTGCAGCAATTGCGGTAAGCCACAGGCTTGATAATGTAATTGACAGATATTTTGAGAACTGCTTCGGTGACGGAGCAGTTTTTTATTTGTAAATAATTTATTTTCTTATGGAATTAATACCGAAAAACTGATTAAATAATCATATAAGCTTTTGTTGGTATGAGGTGTTTATGGGAAAGTATGAGAGACCTGATAAATCTGAGATGAATAAGGTTGTTACAGCTGTAAGAACCGCAGATAGGTTGCTTGGTGAGTTAAATATTAAGCTAAATGATTTAGATAAAAATGTAAAAACTTTACATAAGGATATTCTCGAGGTTCAACGTAAAAATCGTTTTGCCCAATTATCCATTGAAGATATAAACAGCAGTAATTCCGGTATTAAAGTAGCAACATTAAAAGAAGCCGGAATAAATACTTTGGCTGATGCTATGGACAAGAGTATTGCTGAGTTGTCCTCTATAGAAGGAATAGGCGAAGTACAAGCTTCAAAAATCAAAGAGAAGTGTAATGAGATTAAGGCTAAATCATCAGAGGCTATTACTCTTTCTGTCGGTGATTCTGCATCTGAGAAATTGATTGTTTTGCTCGGAAAAATCAGAATTGCCAATTTGAACGGTATAGGAAACAGTATCAGAAATTCTTATGGAAAATATCATTCAACAGTCTCTGATAATCTCTCAAAAGCCGAGAGCTTATATGGTTTGAAGTGGCTTTTTTCGAAGAGCTCTTATAAAGAAGAAAGACTGGATTCCTATAAGAAAATCGAAGAAGTTATTAATTCCGGTTATCTGGATACTGCAGGTGAGACAAGTAAAATTTGGGATGAGAAAATTGAAATAGTTTCTGCCGAAAGTATGTTGGAAGAATTTAAATCCAATACTGCACCTTTTTATGCTGTTCTCGAAAAAATATGCGGAAAAGGTTCTTTGAAGGATGAGTCAGAGATTTTTAAACTTCCGAAAGAATTGATATCTCAGATAGAAGCTCTGGAACCGGATTTGTCTCTTATGAATGCTACTTTGAGATCATATCAAGATTTTGGTACAAGATATATTATTAATCAGCAAAGAGTTTTGCTTGGTGATGAGATGGGCCTCGGAAAAACAATGCAAGCTATAGCTGCCATGGCTCATTTTAAAACAAAAGGATTAAGCAGATTCTTGGTTGTTTGTCCGGTGAGTGTTCTGGTTAACTGGGGCAGAGAAATATCTACTCACAGTAAAATGGAAACAATGGAAATATATGGTAATGACCGTGAAGATGAATATAAGCGTTGGATTGATGATGGCGGAATAGCTGTTACAACCTATGAGACACTAACAAGACTGGATTTGGATTTACTTAAGAATGAGTCGGGGGACGCAAGCAGTAAGCTTATTGATATGCTTATAGTTGATGAGGCTCATTATGTAAAGAATCCGGAAGCAAAGCGTTCAATAGCTCTTAAGAAAGTGTCTGAGGCTACGGATAATTGTCTTTTTATGACAGGAACTCCCCTTGAAAACAAAGTTGATGAGATGATTTTTTTGTTGAGCCTTCTTCGCCCTCAATTGGCAAAGGAACTTGAAGGAATGAAGGAACTGAGTCGTGCAGATGAGTTTAAAGAGAAAATTGCTCCGGTATATTTAAGAAGAGTCAGAGAGGATGTTTTAACAGAACTTCCTGAAAAGGTTGAGTCTGAAGAGTGGATAAAACTTTCCGATAATGAGACAAAGGCTTATAAGAATTCTTTGATAGCCGGAAATATGTCAGATATGAGACGCGTATCATACAATGTTGAAAATATTGCCGATTCGTCAAAGATTAACAGAATAGTTGAGCTTTGTGACGACGCAAAGGAAAGCGGAAGAAGAGTGGTAATCTTTTCGTTCTTTCTTGATACGATTAAACGTGTCGGCGAAGCACTCGGTGAGCGATGCTTTGCTACGATAACCGGTGCAATATCTTCCGATAAACGACAGGGTATAATAGATGATTTCGGTAAAGCACCGGACGGAAGTGTTCTTGTAAGTCAGATTTCTGCCGGTGGTACAGGACTTAATATACAGTGTGCAAGCGTGGTTATATTGTGTGAACCTCAGTGGAAACCATCGATAGAGAATCAAGCAATATCAAGATGCTACAGAATGGGTCAGGCAAATTCTGTTTTAGTTTACAGGATTTTGGCAACTAAGACTGTTGATGAGAAGATTACTAAGCTTTTGGCCGAGAAAAGTGAGATTTTCGAGAAATTTGCTGATGAATCTGAGATAGATGCAGTAAATAAGTCAATGATTAATGATATCATAGAAGAAGAACGTAAAGCTTACGGAATTACAAATGATGAAAATACTTCTGTTGAAAGTGCAGAAAGTATATCTGAAGCAATTGATGTTGTTGCAGAAGTTCAAACTGTGACAGGGGATGAGAATTCAGAAGCTGAGGCAGAGACTGCTTCGGTGGTTAATGAAGTAACAGCAGAGAATAATTTAAAAAAATATACGTAGGAGGAATTACAAATGGGATTAAATTTTCGTAAAAGTATTTCGTTGGGACACGGAATGAAGATTAACCTCAGTAAATCAGGTCCGAGTTTTAGCTTTGGACGTAAGGGTATGAGACAGACGATAAGTGCTACCGGTCGTTCTACTACTTCTGTAGGGATACCGGGAACGGGTGTCTATTATACCAAGCAGACAAATGTTAAAAAAATCGGTAGTTTTTTGAAGAGTAAGTTCGGAAAAAAGAAAGACGAAGAAGAGGTTACCGGAAAGAATAAGGCGATTAAGACAGCTTCGGATTCCAAGAAGGCAAAAAATTCAGATGATCAGAATACAGTAGCAGAGTATGAGGCATATGTAGAAGCTATTCAGACAATTCACAGAAGCTGTGACGATATAATTGAGTGGGAGAAAATCAATACAGATGATGTTCCTTCGGGTTATAAAAAGGGTTCTGAAGATTATGAGAACTGGAAAAACCTTCATGAAATGGCTGCGAAGGTGTTGGAAGGTGACATCGATACTTATCTTGAAGTAGTTGAGCAGATGAGACCTTTTGACGATTTGCTTGAGTATGGCAGTAACTTTGAGGTTGGTACTGAAGATTCCGGCGAAATGACAGTAGAATTTAATGTTAAGTCTGATGAGGTAGTTCCGACTAATGTTTTCTCAATTCTCGCTTCAGGCAAGCTGTCGGAGAAATCGATGCCTAAGTCTCAGTACAATGAATTGGTTCAGGATTATGTTTGCAGTACTACAATACGTGTTGCCAGGGATTTGTTTGCACTTCTGCCTATAGAACGTGTCATTATTCATGCAGTTGATTCAGTGTTAAATTCTGCTACAGGAAATGAAGAGGACGTTACTATCCTTTCCGTTGCTATAGACAGAAAAAAACTTGAAGAGATAAATATGGATAAGATTGATCCGTCTGATGCGCTCGGTGCTTTGGAGTGTAATATGTCATTTTCGAAGACAAACGGTTTTAAAGAAGTAAGCAGAATTGATTGATTCTATTTTTTCCCCGTTGCAATTATGCAATGGGGATTTTTTTTTAGCAATATTTGTTAAATATACTTCTTTTATATCAGAAAACTGCAATTCTCTTATTCTTTGGTAAATACAATGATTATTTGTATATTTGTTGTTAAACACGCAGTAGCAACAAATGTTGAATTTATGCAAATTGTATAAATTTTCACTGATTATTTTGCTTTTTAGAAATTGACTAAAAAACATATTATTAATAATATCTATCTATTACTATGTAATATTATGCATGGAGGATAAAAATGTATTTTATAGGTGTAGATTTAGGTACTTCAGCCGTTAAACTCTTACTTATGGACGAGAAGGGTAATAATGTTAATGTATTATCCAAGAGCTATGATGTTTGTTTCCCACATACAGGTTGGAGTGAGCAGAATCCTTCTGACTGGTTTGAGCAGTCGATTCTCGGAATTAAGGATTTGCTTAAAGGTTTTGATGCAAGTGAAGTTAAGGGCATAAGCTTTGGCGGTCAGATGCATGGATTGGTAATGTTGGATTCTGATGATAATGTTATCAGACCGGCAATTCTTTGGAATGACGGAAGATCCGTAGAAGAGACAAATTATCTCAATAATGTAATAGGTAAGGATAAGCTTACTGAGTATTGCGGTAATATCGCTTTTGCAGGTTTTACTGCCCCGAAGGTTTTATGGGTTAAGAAGAATGAGCCTGAGAATTTTGCAAAGATTGCAAAGATAATGCTTCCTAAGGATTATCTTGCTTATAAGCTTTCAGGTGTATTTGCTACAGATGTTTCTGACGCTTCAGGTACGCTTTATTTTGATGTTAAGAACAGATGTTGGTCAAAGGAAATGTGTGACATTTGTTCAATAAAGCCTGAGTGGCTTCCAAAAGTGTTTGAGAGTTATGACAAGATTGGTAACATTCTTCCGGAGCTCGCTTCAGAGTTAGGTATTCCTAGTGATGTTGTTATTGCAGCAGGTGCCGGTGATAATGCAGCAGCGGCTATAGGTATGGGCGTTTACGGCGGCGGTGGATGTAACATATCCCTCGGAACAAGCGGAACGGTATTCATGTCTATGGATTCTTACGGAGTTGACAGCAATAATGCATTACATTCATTCTGCCATGCAGATGGCGGATATCATCTTATGGGTTGTATGTTAAGTGCTGCAAGTTGCAATAAGTGGTGGATGGAAGAGATTCTTAAGTCAACGGATTTTGCAGGTGAGCAGAAAGATATTAAGGAACTCGGAACAAATAAGATTTTTTTCCTTCCTTATCTCATGGGTGAACGTTCACCTATCAATGATGTTAATGCGCGTGGATGCTTTATCGGTATGAGTATGGATAATACACGTTCTGATTTTACACAGTCAGTATTTGAGGGTGTTGCTTTTGCTCTCCGTGATTCTTTTGAAGCTGCATATAAGCTTGGCGTAAAGATTGAGAAGTCAACAATTTGCGGCGGTGGAGCAAAGAGCCCGCTGTGGAGAAAGATAGTTGCTGATGTTCTCAATATCAAGCTTCTTCAGACTGATAACGAGGAAGGTCCGGCACTCGGCGGTGCAATTCTTGCTTCCGTTGCAGCAGGTGTATACAGCAGTGTAGGCGAAGCTTGTAAGGCTATTGTTAAACCGGTAAATGAGACATTGCCTGATCCTGATGAAGTAGCTCGTTATGAGGAAAGATATCAGGAATTTAAGCAGTTGTACCCGGCATTAAAAGGATTCTTTAACAGATAATGAGGTGAGATTATGAGTAAGATTCAGATTATTGAAGCTAATGCAGAGAATTTTAAGCAGTATGGTCGTATAATTTCAGAGCACGACTTCTCAGATTTAGTTGATGCTTTGTCAAAGGTTGCACTTCCGGCTGACGGTGTTGCATACGAGCCTTCTGTTGCTTCTCTTGAGGCATCTTCAGATTATAAGTATTTAACAGACGCTGCTTACGGTGAGCTTCCGATTGAAATCGGCTACTGTGCAGGTCATAATTCTTTACTTAATGCACTTGAGTATCATCGTTCTTCTGAGATAAATGTATTTGCTACAGACGCAATTCTTTTACTCGGATTACAGCAGGACATTACAGCAGATTTTAAGTATGATACTTCAAAGGTTGTTGCTTTTAAGTTTAAGAAGGGTATGGCTGCAGAGGTTTATGCTACCACACTCCATTATGCACCGTGTGGTATAGACGGTAATGGTTTTATGGTTGGCGTTGTTCTTCCGAAGGGCACTAACTTCCCGTTAGATTCTGTACATGAGGCTGTTACAAACAGCAATAATTTTGAGGATAAGCTTATCACTGCAAAGAATAAGTGGCTTATCTGTCATCCTGATGCTCCGTCTGAGGCCGGACATTTCCCTGGACTCGTAGGCGAGAACATCGATATTTCAGCTTTATAATTTAAGAAAATAAATATTAGTAGGTTTAAGGAGGATTTATATGAATAATCTACCAACAGTTAAATTAGGTATCATTGCAGTTAGCCGTGATTGCTTCCCAATTGCTCTTTCAGAGCAGCGTAGAAGCGCTATCAAGGCTGCTTATACAGGTGACCTTTATGAGTGCCCTGTAACAGTCGAGAACGAACTCGATATGCTTAAGGCAGTTGAGGATGTTAATAAGGCAGAGTGTAATGCTCTTGTTGTTTTCCTTGGTAACTTCGGACCTGAGACACCTGAGACACTTATTGCAAAGAATTTCGACGGTCCTTGCATGTTTGTATCTGCTGCTGAGGGCGATGGTGATATGATTAACGGTCGTGGTGATGCTTACTGCGGTATGCTTAACTGCTCATACAACCTTGGAATGCGTCACCGTAAGGGTTATATTCCTGAGTATCCGGTTGGAACAGCTTCTGATATTGCAGGAATGATTGCAGAATTCGTTCCGATTGCTCGTGCAGTTATCGGTGTTAAGAATCTTAAGATTATCACATTTGGTCCACGCCCACAGGACTTCTTTGCTTGTAATGCTCCTATTAAGGGCTTGTATGAGCTTGGCGTTGAGATAGAGGAGAACTCAGAGCTCGATCTTCTTGTTTCATTTAAAGAACATGAGAATGATCCGCGTATTCCTGAGGTTTGTGCTGATATGGCTAAGGAAATGGGTGAAGGTAAGTATTATGCAGATCTTAATGCACGTATGGCACAGTTTGAGCTTACACTTCTTGACTGGGCTGAGAATCATAAGGGTTCACGTAAGTATGTTGCATTTGCTGATAAGTGCTGGCCTGCATTCCCTTCACAGTTTGGTTTCGAGCCTTGCTATGTAAACAGCCGTCTCGTAAGTCGTGGTATTCCGGTATCTTGTGAGGTTGATATTTACGGTGCTCTCAGTGAGTATATCGGTATGTGTATTTCAGGTGATGCTGTTACACTTCTTGATATTAACAACTCAGTTCCACAGTATATCTATGATGATGATATCAAGGGTAAGTATGATTATACTCTTACTGATACATTCATGGGCTTCCATTGCGGTAATACTCCGGAGTGCAAGATGTGTGCAAGCCGTGCGGTTAAGTATCAGCTCATCCAGCATCGTCTCCTTGAGCCTGCAGGAAGCGAGCCTGATTTTACACGTGGTACACTTGAGGGTGATATCGCTGCAAGTGATATTACATTCTATCGTTTACAGTGCAACAGCGATGGTGAGTTAGTTTCTTACATTGCTGAGGGTGAGGTTCTTGATGTTCCTACACGTTCATTTGGTGGTATCGGTATCTTTGCTATTAAGGAAATGGGTCGTTTCTATCGTCACGTTCTTGTTGAGAAGAGATATCCGCATCACGGTGCAGTTGCATTCGGTCACTATGGTAAGCAGTTGTTTGAGGTATTTAAGTTCCTCGGAATTAAGGATATCGCTTACAATCAGCCAAAGAATCTTCCATATCCTACAGAGAATCCTTTCTGCTGATATAGAAATTGGGCAAAGTAATCAACACAAATATATTTTTTGAATAGTTGTTTATAACATTTTCCTGTCTGGATAACTGTCAGTTTATGATAATATTTAGGCAGGAAAAGTTGTGAATAAGACTTTTCGAGTATAATGACAGAACGGAGTTAATTATGAATAACAAAGAATTAGCTATTATGGCTACAAAGGTTCGTAAGGGAATCGTTACTGCTGTTTACAGTGCTGCTTCCGGACATCCGGGCGGATCACTCTCTGCAGCAGATATGTATACTTATTTGTATTTTGAGAGAATGAATATTGATCCTAAGAATCCTAAGATGGAAAATCGTGACAGATTTGTATTGTCAAAGGGACATACTTCACCTGGTCTTTATTCAGCTCTTGCAAACAGAGGTTATTTTGACGTAGAAGAGCTTACTACTTTCCGTAAGCTTGGTTCAAGACTTCAGGGACATCCTTGTATGCAGGAGACACCTGGTGTTGATATGAGTTCAGGTTCACTCGGACAGGGTTTATCAGTAGCTGCAGGTATGGCTCTTGGCGCTAAATTAAATAATCAAGATTATAACGTTTACTGCTTGTGTGGTGATGGTGAGATTCAGGAAGGTCAGATTTGGGAGGCTGCAATGTTTGCAGGTGCCAGAAAGCTTAATAATCTCACAGTTATTGTTGATAATAACGGACTTCAGATTGACGGACCTGTTGAAGAGGTTTGTTCTGTATATCCTATTGAAGATAAGTTTAAAGCCTTCAATTTTAATGTAATTACAATCAACGGAAATGATTTTGATGATATAAGAAAGGCATTTGAGTTTGCTGATAAGTCAACAGATAAGCCTACATGTATTGTTATGAAGACAACCAAGGGTAAGGGCGTATCATACATGGAAAATCAGGTTGGTTGGCATGGTAAGGCTCCTAATAAGGAGCAGTACGATCAGGCAATCGCTGAGCTTGATGAGCAGCTTAAGAGTCTTGAGGCATAATGTAAGATAGGTAGGAGAATAACAATGGTAAAAATCAGTGATACAAAAATTGCAACCAGAGAGAGCTATGGTAATGCCTTGGCTGAACTCGGTAAAGAGTATGAGAATTTAGTTGTTTTGGATGCCGATCTTGCCGGTGCTACAAAAACCAGCGTATTTAAGAAGGCATTCCCTGACAGACATATCGATTGCGGTATTGCAGAGGCTGATATGACAGGTATTGCAGCAGGTCTTTCTACATGCGGTAAGATACCTTTTATATCTTCTTTTGCTATGTTTGCTTCAGGTCGTAACTTTGAGCAGGTACGTAATGCTATCGGATATCCTCATCTTAATGTAAAAATCGGTGCTACTCATGCCGGTATTACAGTTGGTGAAGATGGTGCAACACATCAGTGTCTTGAAGATTTGTCTCTTATGAGATCTATTCCTGGAATGACAGTTATCGTTCCTTCAGATGATATCGAAGCAAAAGCTGCAGTTAAGGCAGTTCTTGATATGCAAGGTCCTGCTTACTTAAGATTCGGCAGAGCTGCTTCTCCGGTATTTAATGATTTTGACGGATATAAGTTTGAAATCGGTAAAGGTATCGTTCTTCGCGAAGGAAAAGATGTTACTTTGTTTGCAACCGGCTTTATGGTAGCTGAGAGCTTAAAGGCTGCTGAGCTTCTTGCTGCAGAGGGTATTGATGCCGAAGTAATTAATATTCACACAATTAAGCCGATTGATAAGGATCTTATCATTAAGAGTGTATCCAAGACACAAAAGGCTGTTACACTTGAAGAACATTCAATTATCGGTGGTCTCGGAAGCAGCGTTTGTGAGGTTCTTTCCGAGAATCTTCCTGCTCCGGTACTCAGAATCGGTATCAATGACGAGTTTGGTCAGTCAGGTACAGCTTCTGCCTTAGTTGAGCATTATGGCTTGAATTCTGAAGCACTTTGTAGCAAAATTAAGGCATGGTTAAAATAAACAGTCTTAATGAGGAAGTTGCCGATGAGGCAATAAACAAAGAAAATATTAATTCTGAAAAAAAGATGAGCAAGGATGCGAGACGCAGCCTTGCTTATTTTTGGTATTATTATAAATGGCACACAATTATTACGATACTGGTTGTGGGAGCAATTATAGCTTTTGCAGTATCATTCTATGAAGAAAGAAAAGAATACTTTTTGTCAGTATGTTTTGTTAATGTTACAACTGAATGCGGTGATATTCTCAAGGATTATGAGAAAGTTGTCTCCGGTGAAATAAATGTAACTTACGATTACAGACATGCAAAGGTAAGAGATCCGTATTATGTAAGTGATGACGGTATAAATGCCAGTGTGCAAAAATTACAAACAGTTATAGTGAGCGGCAGAGCAGACGTAGTATGTACCAATACAAGAGCAATAGACGAATATTCAGTTAACAGTGCTTTTATTGATTTGCGTGAAGTATGTGATGAAGAATTTATCAGTGAATATTCTGATTATATATATTACGTGGGTGATATCCCGATAGGGTTAGATGTTATGCAATCTGATATTTTGGCTTCTGCATATATTGATTCTGATGAGAGCCATTATCTTGTTATTACAAGGTTTACAGATAAGACGGACAGAATTAAATCACTTATAGATTATCTTTACTAGTATCATCAGCTTCTTCTTCGCTTTTATTCTTTGCTTTATTGAGTCCGAAAATCCTACGCAGAAATATTGCTGTAAACCATGCCATAAATCCGCAACCGTTGAATAAAGCTAAACTTCCGAAAATTACAATAAATACACGATTAAAATCAATGGCAAGATACATTCCGAAATATATAACAATAATAAAAATAGTAGTAGGAAGATTGCCCAAGCTCAGAAGAATGGAATTTTTGAGTGTGTTTTTGATTGTATTCTCAAAAGATGCAAGTAAAGGAAAGGCGTATATTAATACAGATACCACAAAGAATATCATTATCCAAACAGGTATTTGTAACCACGGCATATCTTTAAAGGTTTTAAGATAATTTATTTCTATAATAAAATATGTCATGAAAAGAAGAATAGGAATCCAAATTGCTGTAGCCTTTTTAAAGTCGGACTTGAATTCTTGAAAGAAGTCGCGGAAAACAAAAACCTCATCACCGTTGTGCATTGTAAATACTATTTTATACATAGCAGCAAGTGAGGCTCCGATTGTAAATAAAGGCAAAGAAAAAATTAGAAATATAATATTTACCAAAATAAGGTTGGCAACATTGGTCAGAAAACGCATAGCGAGACTGTTTTTATTAAAAAAATCATCCATGATTTACAAATTATTCCC
>JAZLGO010000022.1:0-37559 GCA_045616305.1 Saccharofermentans sp.
TTTTGTTAGTCGTTGACTACGAGAGAACTATAACACCAATAAAAAACGCCATGCCGTTTGAAGCGGAATGGCGTGCAGATGAACCGGAATCTTATATGCAGGTCTTAGCGGAATTCACGTGCAGTTGAAGCGGAATTTGCATACTGGTTGGGAGCAAGTATATCCGCAATCAGATTCTTCAGTTGAATTTCCCCCATAATACCTCTGGTTTTTATACCATTCAAGGATTTGTCCAGATTTGATACTTTTCCTGATAATCCTTGAAGTTCAGTCATACTCTTTTGGAGTTCAGTCATGTGAATTATTACGCTGTTAAAGCTTTTCTCTACCTGAGTAGTCAGATTCTTGTCAAGCTTTTCTTCAACGGATGATCTGATTCGATCTATTTGTTCATTGTTTTCTTTACGCATCTGACTGAATTGTGAAAGAAAAGAAGAATTCATTGAGTTCAATCTGTTATCCATGTTTCTGTAAATTCGTTCCAAAGATTCCAAAGTACCTTTTTCCATATCATTAAGAGTTGTATTAAGCAACTGACTTTTTGAATCATAAAACTTACTGAAAGAGTCCAGTTGTGAAGTAATAAGTGTATTTGAAGCACCGGCCATATCCGAGATATCGTCTTTGATATCTCTTTGAAGTTCTCTAAGCTGATTATCTTCAGAATTATTTATTGAATGATTCATTTTATTAAGTACGATAAGAATGATGATTCCGATTACCAGAAATGTAAAAATCAGTAAAACAAATTCAATTGTAGGCATGTCAGTGACTCCTTAATTAACCTTTTCGGAAAGTATACATGGTAACTTGGGGAATTATTTGTACTTAAGTTAAAAAAATAATGCGAAATTAATTAAATTTTTCAAAAAAAGTATAATAAATTCCGTAAAATAACATTGTTAAAAAAAACCTTGTGTTATAATTATTGTGATTAAATATTCATTTTAGGAGCTAAATATGGCTAAACGCGTTACATTGGCTAGTACATTTACGGCAAAATATTATCCTTCACAGAATTTAACAGATGCATTTTATCTTGACGGTCGACTTCGCAGTATAAGAGAAGACCGGATGGCAGATATTTCTTTTGACAGAGAGGACAGAGGTTTCTTTTTGTCACTGTTTACGAGTGCCGAGAACAGTGAACTTAAGAGCGGGGCATATCCTTCTTATGAACCTAAGTTGAGTAAATTTTGCACCGAAGTGAAATATTCGGGTAAGAAGATAGATGATATGACGCGTTCATTCCGTGAGTTGGCAGTAGATATTACGGGTCGTATGATGCTTCAGGAAAATGAGACAAGGAATTCATATTTTTCCGGACTTATGATTAAGGATGGTGAAGGTTTTGCTCTTACTGTCGGAGGCGGACTTGCTTTCCTTTACAGAGATGATGCGCTTTATCCGTTAACTGATGCAGGAATACCGATGGAACCGATAGATGCACACGGAAACAGTGTTGCTGACTTCAGTAATTATTTTTGTTCTAAGTCAGCTCATGTACTTTGGTCTAATTTCTTCAGACTTAATGTTGATGATTGTATTATTCTTTGTAATAAAGAACTCTACAGTGCTTTGGGACAGCGTGAGCTTTTAAGAATTCTTGACGATGCAAATGATCAGTGTGATGCGGCAGGAACGATTATTACACAGGCGGCGGCTCGTAAGCCGAATATACCGATGCAACTCACGATTTCGTTTGTTCTCGATGTTAAAGAAGATGCAAAGAAATCATTATTTAAGAGAAGAAAGAATAATGAAGAAAGCACTGAAGGTATGTATGTTAAGTCGGATTTCGAGTCCGGTACTCTCGGTCAGGCAACAAAAGCTTCTGCAAATGCAGGGTTTGCTGCAGGGTATACCGCTTCTGAGTTAGCTCAGAAAGCTGAAGAGCAGGCAGAGACTGAGAAGAAGGCTGAGGAGGCGGCAAAGACTGTTGCTTCGGTAGTAGATAATACTAAGATTTTATTCGGTGATGACAAGACGGGTGGCTCTGAAGAACCGAGTGCAGAAGCTGATATTGAGTTTTTCGGTACAGAACAAAAAGCTGATCCTGTGGTCGAGATTTCTGCAGAAGAAATGATGAAGAGGCTCTTTACGGATGCTAAATCGAGTATTGTTGAGAATGAGAACAGTACAGTTACGGAAGAAACTGAGGTTCCTGTTAAGGATTCTGTAATAGATACCACAGCAGGTATAAATCCGTTTGATTTGGATTCAGATGATAAAGATATGAAAGTCGTTTCCTC
The DNA here is from genome assembly GCA_045616305.1 of Saccharofermentans sp. Taxonomy (GTDB): domain Bacteria; phylum Bacillota; class Clostridia; order Saccharofermentanales; family Saccharofermentanaceae; genus Saccharofermentans. Next base: position 2,253 of record JAZLGO010000022.1, read on the forward strand.
TACAAATTTTGTTAAAGAGGATGATGATTCCGAGACCAAATCTATAGATTCTCTTGATAAATTTATTGCTGAGAAAAAGGCTGCTGACAGTTCTTCAATTTCTTTGGATGCTTCCGGTATTTTGGCTGCTACATTAAAAGAACAGAATATTTCTTCATCGGTGGTTTCAATTGTTAATAAGGATGATGTTGAAAATACTGAAAGCACTGAAAATAAGGTTGATTCTAAGGAAGAGACTTCGATTATTTCTGCATCACCGATTGCTGCAACAGTTATCGGCGGAAGTGCTGTTGAGCAGGGAAATGATATTTTATTTACTGCCGGCAGTGTTGTCGATTCAGGAATAGAATCAGTGGATGCGGCTAAGACTGAATTTAATCCTTATGGCGTGGTTGATTCTGTTAAGGAACAGGATGATGTTCCGTTTGTTTTCGGAGATGATTCTGTGGATATTTTGCAGAGTTCGAATCAAAATAAAGCAGAAGATGTTATTCAAGCAAAAGAGGTTGAAAGCAACGATATAAAAACTGAGAAAACTGAAACTAAAGATGATATTAACGAAGAGAAAGTAATAAGTGCGGAAGAGAGTATTTCAGATGAGGATGTTTCTGAAAAGTTGACCGAAACTGCAGAAGAAAATACAGAAGAGGCAGAAGATACTCGCGGATTCCTTGAGGTATCAAAGAAGAGTGAAGAGATTCTTGATGCACCGGAGTTTACTTTTGCAGATGATAATGTGTATGAAGAAGAACCTGAGCAGAATATTGATTTCCCTGAGACGAAGGGTGAGAAAAAGGACAATGTAGTTGAAGCCAATGTAATTCTTCCTTTTGAAAATCCTGTAGAATCTGTTACAGAAGAAGTAAAGGCTAAAGCTGTTGAAGAGGAAATTCCTCCGATGCCGAATTTCTCGGGTGATACGTTTGATTCACCTGCATTTGTTCCTAATACCGATATACCTGTCGGTAATAATGATAATCAAAATTATGCTGTCGGCAGTTATTCTCCTAATGAGGAGCAGGTGATAGATAACAATGTTGCTGATTTCGGTCAGCCTTACGGTTCGGAACCGATTAACAACAATGATTATAATGATTCATTTATAAATGGTATTATCGGTTCACAGCAGGCAGATTACAGCAATCCGTTTAATAATTTCGGCAGTAGTCAAAACGATGAATTCGGAGGTGTTGGTATGAGTGCTGACAATGAATTCAATCCTTTGGGTAATGATTCGTATGAGAATAATTCTGTGCAGTCTCCTTATGATGATTATCAGCAGTTCGGCAATTCTAATCCTGTTGAAGATAATCAGATGTATTCCGAGTTTAATGACGGCTATAATAATGCAAATGATAACTCAGGATATCAAAGTCAATACGGCAGCAATTCCGGAAGCGGAATGAATGATGATGAGATTGCAAGAATCTTGGGGATGGGTGGATTTGATACTTCGCTTGACGGTGATGATGTATCAGAACCGGATACTGTGCAGGTTGCAAGACCTGTTCAACGCAAAAACAATGCCGGTGCCAACAGTCAGCAACAGGCCAAGAAACCGGTTCAGCGCAGTGCATCAGGAAGACCTGCCGTAAAGAGAAAGGAACCTACATATTTTGGTCTGACAAAGGCTGGGTGGATTTTTATAGGTATAGTTGCTGCAATTCTTGTTATTATTATATTGATTATTGCTTTGGGCGTAAGTAAGTGCAATGCAAATAAGGAGAAGAAGGCAAAGGCGACTGAAGAAACCAAGCAGACATATGAGATAGTAGCAAATCCTACTACTGAGCCTGCGGAGACTACAGCAGCCGATCCGTCAGCACCTATCGGACGTTTTGTATTTTCAGATTATATCGGATTCAGAACTTGGAGAGATTTGCTCTTTAATGTTTATGGTATTACGATTGAGGATACTAATGATTCAAGAATAGCAATTATTATCTCTTATAACGGTCTCCCGTCAGATTACTCGCCAAAGTCAGGTGATATTCTTATGTTACCGCCTATCGGAGTTCTTGACGGAAGTGTTCCGAACACTTATAGTTTTAGCGGAGCTGAACCTACTACACCGTCGGATGAGGTTCTCGGTGAGATCGGAATTAATGACGGAAGTGCAGAGTCTACAGCTGAAGGGGCTCAAGAGACTGCCGCCGAGACACAAGCCGGAGCATAAACAAGTAAAGTAACTATTTACAATCGTTGTCGTCATTAGACGATGACGATTGTTTGTATGAGGTGTTAAATGACTCAAATCAGAGCGATAAGAGGTGATATAACCAAGATAAACGGAATTGAAGGAGTAGTTAATGCTGCTAATTCTTCTTTACTCGGAGGTGGTGGCGTTGATGGTGCTATACACAAGGCTGCCGGCCCTTTGCTTTTGTTTGAATGTATGAAGCTTCGCGGATGTAAAACCGGACAGGCTAAGATTACATCTGCCTACAATATGAATTGTGATTATATTATTCACACCGTAGGACCGATTTGGCATGGCGGAAAATGGAATGAAGATAATCTCCTTGTTTCATGTTACAGGAATTCTTTGACTTTAGCCCGGGATAATGGAATAAGAAGTTTAGCTTTTCCTTCGGTTTCTACAGGTGTATATCGTTTTCCGGTTAAGAGAGCAGCAGAATTCGCTGTCGGTGAAGTGTTTAGATTTGTAAATGAAAATAACGGATGTTTTGATTTGATTGAGTGGGTTTTGTTTGATGATAATACTTTCCAAGTATACGAGAACGAGTTAATAAAGTATTCCTAGCTCTATTTTTATTTATAATTTTCTTAAAACTGTGAGGTTATTTTATGCTTTCTAAAAAACAAAATTTTATCTGGGATGAATATTTTTTGATTTTTCTTTTAACGTCTATATGTATGATTTTTATAAGCAGGTTTTCTCCGTTGTTTTCTTCGTTTACAGCGCAAGATATAAACGTATATTCTGATATTGGAAGAGCGGCATTGCACGGAAAGGTTTTATATAAAGATGTCTTTGATCATAAAGGTCCTGCATTTTTGTTGATTTACGGTATATTTGATTTACTTTCTGACAGAAACTATGTTGGAGAATGGATTTTGTTTTTTATTACTACTTTCTTATTCAATATAGGAATATTCAAATTGAGTTCTTTTTATATTAATAATTATTTGTCAGTTATTGTAGTTGCAATAAGTACAACATTTACATATATGGAGTCTTCTTATTACATTTCTTGCGGAACACCGGAAGAATTATTCTTGCCAATTTATATTTTTATTATTTATGGGTTACTTCTTTTAACGCAAAATCATCTTTCTTTGAAAGCAGAAAAAGTATTTGCGTTTTTTCTCGGTTTTTCTTTTTCTTTTATCCTGTTTTCAAAAATAAATCTCGTAGTTTTTCCAGCTATAGCATCTTTAATTGTGTTTTGTTATTTTTGTAAATTAAAAAGTAGGTTTCCGACATTTGAAACTTTGTTATGGATTATCGGTTTTCTTTCTGTGTGTTTTCCGATAATGATATATCTTGTTTATAATAATGACGTTCGAGATTTTGTAGATGCTTATATATTCTTCAATTTCTCTTATGCATCTAATGGAAATGAGAACTCATTGTTTTTTTCTCTTATAGATGGATTAATTGTTGTTTTTAGGACTTTTTTCATTCATATGCTTGTTTTCTTTGGCGGTTTGTTAATTGCACTTAAAGAAAAAAAATTTACACTTGTTGAAGTTATTTCTATCATTGCCCTTTTCTTTCTGACCATAATGTCCGAGATTACTACAGGCAGAGTATATTACTATTCAATGTTTACTTTTTTGCCTTTCGTTATTTTGGGGCTGATTTTAGTAGTTTCTTTTTTTGCTAATAAAGAGATACATTTAAAAAAATCTATAATAGTAACAATAAGTGTATTGATTACTATCATCGGTGTATTTTTGAATAAAGGTATTTTGGAAAGCAGATTATTCAAAAAAGATGAAGCCGGAATACAAAAAGTTGCTAACTCAATCCTTGCCGACAGTAAAGGTGATAGAAATATCATAATCCTTCAATATGCTTATTCTGCTGACGGAATTTACACGCTTACAGGATCTTATCCTGAACTTTTCTATTTTTATACACCTGGAGATAATACTGATAATATGAATTATGTTAATGAAGCACAAAAAAAATATCTTATTGACGGAATACCAAGTTATTGTGTCTGCACCTCACGTTTAGAAGAATATGATTGGCATATAGAACAAATCAATGATGATTACATTTTGATTGATAAAGTAGAACATATGAATGAAAATAGTTGCCCTATATATATTTCTCTTTACAAAAAGAAATAGCTTTTTTGTTAAAAAGAACATAGTTGTTTTTTAACATTTGAAAATCAGTATATGTTTTTTTGTGTTTTTTTTCATTTTTGCGAAAAAAAACACAAAAACAAGTGGGTTTTATAGCTAATATTAAGTAATATATCTATTTCCAATCAGTAAGTTTGAGTGTAAAATTATTAAGGCTGTTTAATATAGCTTTTAATAGATTTTTTATCGAGGTTTTAGTATGCATAAGAAATTATTTATTCCGGGTCCTACCGAGGTTAAAGAGGATGTTCTTGCAAAGATGGCAGAACCGATGATCGGCCACAGGACAAAAGATGCTTCCAAGTTACAACAGGATATTTCTGAGAAACTTCAGAAAGTAATGGGGACAAAGAATACTATTGTTCTTTCAACTTCCTCAGGAAGCGGGCTTATGGAAGGTGCAGTAAGATGTTTTACAAAGAATCGCGCTGCTGTTTTTTCAATTGGTGCTTTCGGTAAAAGATGGTATAAAATGTGTACAAGCAATGGTATTGCTGCAGATATTTTTGAGTCGGAAATGGGAAAGATTACTACACCTGAAATGGTAGATGAGGCTCTTTCAACAGGCAAGTACGATTTAATTACCATTACACACAATGAGACAAGTTCAGGTATTCATAATCCGGTTGGTGAGATTATGGAAGTTGTTAAAGCTAAATACCCGGATGTAATTGTTTGTGTGGATACAGTTTCATCTATGGCAGGTGACTATATTCCTGTAGATGAGTGGGGAATAGATGTTTGCATTACCTCAACACAGAAATGTCTTGGTTTGCCTCCGGGAATGGCTATTGCTGCTGTATCTGACAGAGCTATAGAAAAGGCAAAAACTGTGGAGAACAGAGGTCTCTATTTTGACTATGTTGAGTTAGTTAAGTTTGTAAAGGAAAAGCCGTATCAGTATCCTTCAACGCCTTCACTTTCACACATGTATGCTTTGGATTATCAGCTTGATAAAATCCTTAATGAAGGTGTGATGAACAGATACAACAGACATTGTGAGATGGCAGAACTTGTAAGAGATTGGGCTCGTAAAAATTGTGAGCTTTATTCCGATCCTGAGCATTTGTCAGTAACAGTAACATGCATCACTAATACTTTGGGTGTTCCTTTCTCAGAACTTAATAAAGCAATGGGCGAGAAGGGCTATCTTATCAGTAACGGATATGGTGATTTGAAGGATAAGACTTTTAGAATTGCACATATGGGTGATACAACTATTGATGAGATAAAGGAAATGCTTGTTGCTTTAGATGAGGTTGTGGCTCAGATAAGAAAGTGATTAATTATTCATAATATACGGAGGAGTTACTTATATGAAGATTCTTGTTACAGAGAGCATTGCAGCAGATGCAATTCAGTATTTAAAAGATCAAGGTTTTGAAGTAGAAGAATATCTCGGACATAAGCAGGAAGAGATTGAAGAATATATTAAAGGTTTTGACGGACTTATTGTTCGTTCAGCTACAAAGGTTAATGAGAATTTGCTTTCTAATGCAGATTGTCTTAAAGTTGTAGGTCGTGCAGGTAACGGTATTGATAATATTGATGTTAAGGCATGTACAGCGCACGGTGTTGTTGCTGTAAACACTCCTGAGGCTAATATAATGGCTGCAGGTGAGTTGGCTGTAGCTCATGCTTTTGCTATTTTCCGTAATATCTGCGCTGCTAATCAAGGTGTTCATACTGATGATTTCAGACGCGGAAATTGGATTGGAAATGAACTTGAGGGAAAGACAGTAGGTATTATCGGTCTCGGACGTATCGGTTCAATCGTAGCCAGAAAGTTCAGAGGAATCGGAATGAATGTTATTGCATATGATCCGTATGTTCCACAGGAAAAATTCGATATGTGCAATGTAAAGCGTTGTAAAGAGCTTGACGATCTTCTTAAGGAAGCTGATCTTATTACAATTCATACTCCGAAGAATAAGGAAACATATAATATTCTTACCAAGACAGAGCTTTATAAGTGTAAGAAGGGCGTGCGTATTGTAAACGCTGCAAGAGGAGGTCTTATTAATGAGGCAGATCTTGCAGAAGCATTGACATCCGGTCAGGTTGCAGCAGCTGCAATTGATGTGTTTGATGTTGAGCCGTCATATAACAAAGAACCTGGTTCACAGAATTATGATAATCCTTTGATTCATTGTCCGAATTGTACAATTACTCCGCACCTTGGTGCTTCTACTCAGGAAGCAAATCACAACGTTGGTGCTAAGGTTACTGAGCTTGTAGCAAAGGTGTTGAAGGGTGAGTTGGTAGCAGCAATTAATATGCCTTCTTTCTCAGGCAATATGGCTGCAATTAAGCCGTATATATCACTTGCTGAGAAGCTTGGTAAGCTTTATTTTCAGGCTGAGTCAACATCTGTTTCAAAGATTGACGTTACATACGGCGGTAAGATTGCTGAGCAGGAGACAGGTATTGTTACATTGAGCCTTCTTAAAGGTGTACTTGAAGGTATGGGTAAGGAGAATGTTTCTTTTGTAAATGTTAATGAGACAGTAAAAGAAATCGGTATTAAGGTAGTTGAGTCAAAGACTGCAGAGGTATCCAAGTATACCAATCTTATTTCTGTTAAATTCTTTACTGACGATAACAGAGTTCTTGAGTTGTGTGGTACTATTTTCGGTCAGGACACAGAAGTTCTTGTATCCTTCTTCGGTTATGAGATGAACTTTGAGCTTGCTGACAGATTTATTGCTATGCAGAATAAGGATGTTCCGGGTGTTATCGGTAAGATAGCAACAATACTCGGAAACAGCGGCATCAATATCGGTGCTATGCATTGGGGTCGTAAGGCAGATAAATCCTCTGATAAGGCTCAGTCTTTTGTAGCAGTTGAATCTGAAGTTCCTGCGAATGTAATGGATGAATTGAAGGCTGTATCTGAAGTTTTGAAACTTTCATATATTGAATTATAATGCAAAATGTAATTAAATAATTAAGAAGGCCGTTTGAAAATAGCTTTTCGAACGGCCTTAATTTTTGAGAGAGTAAGTGCTTATGTATTATCATTTCGAGAATAGAAAAGGATGGATGAATGATCCGAACGGATTGGTGTTTTTTAAAGGAAAATACCATGCTTTTTTCCAGCATTTTCCTTATGCTGCTCATTGGGGGCAAATGCATTGGGGACATGCTGTAAGCGATGATTTAATACATTGGGATGAGTTGAATATAGCGTTGTATCCGGATCAAGCGTATGAGAATGACGGTGGGTGTTTTTCCGGTTCTGCAATAGTAAAGGATGAGAGACTTTATCTGTTTTACACATCGGTATCACATGAATTAGGTCAGACACAATCATTAGCGTATTCTGATGACGGGATTACCTTTAGAAAATATGAGGGTAATCCTATTATCAAGGATTCACCGCTTGGAAATAACCGAGAGTTCAGAGATCCTAAGGTTATATATTATCCTGACGATAAAGACCATCCTTACAGGATGGTTGTAGGAGCAGGAATAGATGGAATAGGAAAAATTCTATTATTCAAATCGGCTACATTATTTGATTGGATATATTGCGGTGAATTGTTATCAGACTCTGATTTGGGACCCTGTGCGGAATGTCCCGACTTATTTGTAGTATCAAATAATGAATCAGGTGAAAACGAGGATTTAAACTCCCCATTTTATGATATATATAAGGAATTGGGAATAGAGCCTCCAAAGCCCAAAGATAATGAAACTAAGTCTAAAGTGAGTAAATGGATTCTTATGTATTCAAGCATAAAGGCACGTCCGTATCGTGTGTGTTTTCGTACCGGAGATTTTGACGGCGAACAGTTAAAGAATTTATCTGAGGCATTTGCGGTTGAGTCAGGACCTGATTTTTACGCTCCGCAAACTTTTGAAGCTCCTGACAAAAGGCAAATACTTATAGCGTGGATGTATAATTGGCAAAGAAGTCCTTCTTCAGCAGCAACGCATATCGGTGCTTTTACAATTCCTCGAGAAATGAGACTGAATTCCGATTTTAAGTTAGTTATGCGACCGATAAGTGAGATTATGAATAAAATCAAGAGTGAAAGTATATTTGTGAAATATGATTGCGGAAGACTTGTTGTAGGATATAAAGGAATTAAAGTCTTTGACAAGGCTTATAAGGAGGAACCGCAGATTGAAGTCCTTGAGGATGTAGGTGTTGTCGAGGTCTTTATAAACGGTGGTGAAGAGGTAGTTACTTCTTACGTATGTTAATATGGGAAAAATTGTTTTTGAAGATAAAGATATTATTGTATATTTTAAAGATGTCGGTGAGAATTCCGAGCGCTTGGGAGATACATTGAACGGCGCTTGGGTTATTCACAGACTTGATATGCCTGTATCGGGGTTGATGTTGCTTGCAAAAAATAAGAAAACAGCGGACAAGTTGAGTAGGGATATTAACGATTCAAAATTCACTAAGATTTATACTGCTGAAGTCGGCGGTCTTATTAACCAAGGAACGACATATTGTGATATTCTCTATCACGATAAAAGAAGCAATAAAACATATCCTGTAAAGTCGCTTCGAAAAGGGGCCAAGGAAGCTGTATTGGATTTTGAAGTACTTGATATTTTACAGAACAGTACACTTGTAAAGATTATGCTTAAAACCGGACGAACTCACCAAATAAGAGTTCAGTTTGCTTCACGTAAGCATCCGTTACTCGGCGATGGGAAATATGGCAGTAAAGTAAACGGAAATATCAGGCTGTGTTCTTCCGAGATTCACTTTATACATCCGTCAACATGTAAGAAAATGCACTTTTCCTGTGAACCTTGGTTTCTGAAAACAGGTGAATAATTTACAAATTGTTTTCATTTATAAATCACATTTTTGTTTGTCAAAGTATTATGATATTTAAGTAATGGGTATTTATATATTACGGAGGCTTAAATTGAGAACAGGTACTTTACAATATTCAATGTGGGAATTCGAGTATAATTCAGGGCAGCTTAAATTATCTGACGGAAATTTACTCAGTGAGTTTGGGATAAAGGCACCGATGGGTGTGGCAGATTTTAAGAAACAATTGGTTGATTGGCCGATTGGACTTTGTGATAAAACCTTGTTTAAGGATAAGGTCGTTTCCTTTCTTGAGTCCGGTAATCCTGAATATAAACCGCAATTCACATATCAAATGCAAATCGGTAATCCCGAAGAGTCTAATTGGGTTAATGTAATTGCCATAAATATGTTTGATGGAAGAAGTATTTTTAAGCGCCTTTTCTTTACTCCGATAGACGATTATAAATCAGAGATAAATGATATTTTAATAAGCTCCAATAATGACCCGTTAACAGGTTGTATGAACAGAATGGCACTTCAGAATGTTGTTGATGAGATGCTCATTCAGGAACAGAAGCATGCTTTTATTATGTTCGATATTGACAATTTTAAGTCTTTGAACGATACGTTTGGTCATGCAGTCGGTGATAAGATGCTTGTCAATATAGTCAAGAGAATAAAGAAGGAATTGGGACCTAAGGATCATATAGGGCGTATAGGCGGAGATGAGTTTTTTATTTGCTTGGATAACTTTGTCAGTAAAGAGGAAACTGAGCATTTTGCCAGAAATCTCTGTATGAGTGTGCGAAGAGGGCTTTCTAACGGAATGATTCTATCTGTCAGCATGGGAATTGTTATTGCACCTGAAGATGGTGATAATTTTGATGAGTTGTACCATAAAGCAGATATAGCTATGTATAACATCAAGAATTCCGGAGGAAACAGTGTTTTTTTCTATTCAGACATTGATAAAAACAGAAAAGAGAATGAAGTAATAGAAGAGACTGTAATAAAAAACTCGGCTATTAATTCTGATAAATCTGTATTAATACGTTTTTTCTATGGAAAATCTGATATAGATTCACGTCATAAGAATGATTATATTTTGAGTGACAGTGTAAACGATTTGTTTGATTTTAAAAAGGAAGCATCACTTCTTCATACTGTAAGAAGTGCCAGAATTTTATCTGATAAGAATCTGGAAAAGGTTTTGTACAAAATACGTGTGTTGCTCAATGATAAGAAGCGTAATGTAGGCTTTTTACAAACACAGCTTATGACTAAGGCTGGTATACAAAAATGGTATGACATAGGTTTAATTAAGGAACCGAGAATGAAGTGCCTGTACATTACATTGACCGATATCAATGAGTTTGTTGTGAAGTACGCAAAATATGAGCAGTTATTGGAATATGACGAGTTGACTCATCTGTATACAAGACGTAGTTTTGTTCAGCACGTACAAGAAATTATTCACAAGAACAATAAAGAAGTAGTAGAAGGTAAGTATGCCCTTCTTTTCTATGATGTTTCAAGATTTAAGATGATAAATGATATACTCGGAATGGATGTAGGTGATCATCTGTTAAAATTCATGGCTGATTCAATATACGAATATGCTCAGGGTGAGTTTTATCCATGCAGAATAGATTCAGATCGATTTGTTTTGTTTATGAAAGCTACTTACGATGAGATTAATACATTTGTAGAACGTTATTGTGATGCAGTTGCAGAATATTCAGAGACATTTCGAATAGTATGTAATTTTGGTATTTATATTACTGATGGTTCGACTGATTCAGTAGAAATAATGATAGACAGAGCTGCTATTGCACAGAGTTCAATAAAGGGAAGTTATATTGAAAAGAGTAATTTCTATGGTGAAATAATGCGTAATCAGCTTGTAAGTGAACAGGAAATTGTCAGTTCAATGGCAGCTGCGTTGGAGAAACACCAGTTTATTGTTTATTATCAGCCTCAATTTAATCATCTTGATACTACTATAGTTGGTGCTGAGGCTTTAGTCAGATGGAGACATCCTGAGAAGGGACTTATAAGTCCGGCAACTTTTATCAGTATTTTCGAGAAAAACGGATTTATAACAGAATTGGATTTGTTTGTTTTTGAGGAGACATGTAAGTTTATCAGGTATTTGCTTAATACCGGTATAACGCCTGTACCGATATCAATTAATATATCTCGTTGTGATATTTTCCGAATACATTTTATAGAAAATATCGAGAATATCAGAAAGAGTTATGATATTGATACTAAGTATATCCGACTCGAGATTACCGAGACTATAATGGCCGGTGAGAGCCTTTATGCCAATGAAGTTATTACACAGCTTCATAAGTGTGGTTACATTATTGAGATGGATGATTTTGGCACCGGATATTCTTCCTTAACTGTACTTAAGGACATAAATATGGATATTCTTAAACTCGATTTTAAGTTTATGAGCGGTGATTTTTCAAATGAGAGAGCCGGTACAATACTAAGCTCCATCCTGCGAATGGCGCGGTGGCTTGATATTCCTGTAATAGCTGAAGGTGTAGAACTTATGGATCAGGCTGATTTTCTACAAAGTATAGGCTGTAATTATATACAGGGCTATTTGTATTCAAAGCCTATTCCTGCAGATGAATTTGTTCAGTTGCTGCGCGGTAAGAAGATTGATCAATCCTTTATGAAGCCTAAGGGTAACGGCAATATGCATGTAAGAAGTTTTTGGACTCCGAATTCTACCGAATCAAAGATATTCAACAACTTTGTAGGTGCTGCCGCAATAATCGAGATGTCTGACAGCGAATTGGATATAATCAGAATTAATTCAAAGTATCTGGAAGAGATAGGAAGAGAGTACAGCGAGTCATTAGTTCTTTCTTCAAAGAATTGTATGTTCTTAGACACTGAGAACAGAGAAAGATTACTCAAAGCATGCAAAGATGCAAAGAGGACAAAGCGTGAAGCAACAGTAGAGACATGGCGGGATTATTCCGAACAGTCTGGAAGAGGTATATGCATAAAAAGCAAGATAAAATTCATTGGGACCAATCAGGGAAGCTATATTTTCTGCGAGATGATTGAGAATATTACCGACAGAAAATTAAAAGAGGAGAGACAGCAACGTAAAGATAATGTAATCAGATATGGTTGCAGAACCGGTGATATCTATCTATGGGAATATGATATCGAGAATGATGTAATTTATCCGATAACGGGAGGCAAAGATACCGGTAAATTACCTGATATCATATTGGATTTAACGACGTACAACGATGAGTCGGGAGTCTTTAATGAGGAATGTATAAGAGTTTTAGAGCGATTACAGGATGACATTCGCAGAGGCATGAAACAGACTTCTGCCGAGATAACCTTGAAGGATGGCAATAGATATCTAGTGCAATATTCAACATGTGGAACAAGAGAAAAGTGTAGTAGCGGACATGCTATGGGCTTTGCTTTTCCTTTGAACAATAAGGGTGCTTTATAGATGATATACAGATGTGATAAATACGGAACTCGACTGTCTCAATTGGGATTCGGCTGTATGAGATTTGTTCAGAACAAGGGTAGAATTGACCTTGCAAAAACGGAAGAACAAATTATGGAGGCTTATTCAAACGGAATAAACTATTTCGATACAGCTTATCTTTATCCCGGCAGCGAGGCAGCGCTTGGCGAGATATTAGAGAAAAATCAAATAAGAGATAATGTTTATATAGCTACAAAGTTGCCGCATTATCGTGTAAACAGAAATGATGATTTTGATAAGTTTTTTGAAGAAGAGCTTTCAAGATTGAGGACTTCTTATGTTGATTATTATCTTTGTCATATGCTGACAGATATAGAAACCTGGGAACGTCTGAAAGCCTTGGGAATAATCGAGTGGATTAAAAGTAAAAAAGATAGCGGTGCTATAAAGCAAATAGGTTTCTCATATCATGGAAATGCAGATATGTTTATTAAACTTATTGATGCTTTTGAGTGGGATTTTTGACAGATTCAGTATAATTATCTTGATGAGAATTCTCAGGCCGGAAAAACCGGATTAAAATATGCCAACAGTAAAGGACTTCCCGTAATGATAATGGAACCATTGCGTGGCGGAAAATTGGTAAATAATCTTTCGGCGGAAGCAAAGAGAATAATAGATAATTCTGACAGAAATTGGACCGCACCGGAATGGTCATTCAGGTGGTTGTGGAATCAACCTGAAGTTACTGTAGTATTGTCAGGAATGAATTCTGTAGAGATGGTAAGAGAGAATATACGAATTGCCTCTGAAGCAGAAGCTGAATGCTTGGAAAACAGTGACCATGAAGTTATAAATAAACTTGTATCAGAACTTAACAGAAGCAGTAAAGTAGGTTGTACAGGATGCAGATATTGTATGCCTTGTCCTAAGGGAGTGGATATTCCCGGAGTTTTCTCTGCTTACAATAAGATAGGTATAGACGGAAGCAGAGCTGCTAAAACAGAGTATCTGATGTGTACTGCTTTACGTAAGGATTATACAGGACCCGATAATTGTGTTGAGTGCGGAAAATGTGAGAAACAGTGCCCGCAACATATTGAAATCAGAAAAGAATTAAAAAACGCGCGCAAGTCATTGGAAACACCTATATACAGACTTGCACGCAAATTAAGTTCATTTTTTATTAAATTCTAAATTAAATATCCTTTGTGTGAATATTTTCAAATCTGAGTTTCATAGATTCATTATGATCAACGGCCCAATCAACAGCCCAATCAGATTCGAATAAAACAACAGGTTCATCATCTCGATCTAAAACAAGCATTGAAGTTGAAGTAAGCGTAAGGTTATGATAATCAAATTCTTCTTCGGCATCGCTCTTAACCCATCTTGCCAACCTGTAATTTAAAGGAGTTTTAACTAGATCAACCCCGTATTCTGTTTTGAGTCTGTATTCAAGAACATCAAACTGAAGTACACCTACAACACCCATGATATATGTTTCAGTACCAATATCAGGTTGTTTAAATAATTGAACTGCACCTTCCTCTGAAAGCTGTTCAATACCTTTCAAAAACTGCTTACGCTTCATCGAGTCTTTAGGCTGAACCTTAGCAAAATTCTCAGAAGGGAAAACAGGAATAGGATCAAAAGAGAATTTCGTGTTTGACCCAATAAGGGTATCACCGATTCTGAAATGCCCCGGATCAAATACACCTATTATGTCGCCTGCAAATGCATCCTCAACAATATTACGGTCTTGAGCCATAAACTGCTGTGGCTGAGCAAGAGTTATTCTTTTACCGAGACGCATATGAGCAACAGACATATTCTTCTCGTATTTACCGGAACAAATTCTTATGAAAGCCATTCTGTCACGATGATTAGGATCCATATTAGCCTGGATTTTGAATACAAATCCGGTGAAGTCCTTATCAAGCGGCGAAATGGAATCCTCTTCGCCATTATTTAACGTAATATGATGGTTCTGAGGCATCGGTGCGATTTCAAGGAACTTCTTAAGGAAAGGTTCAACACCGAAATTTGTAATTGCAGAACCAAAGAAAACCGGAGTTAAGTCTCCTCTTAAAATGCGATCTAAATCAAATTCATCTCCGGCCATATCAAGAAGTTCAATGTCATTTTTTAAAGTAGCAAGATGATCTGCGCTCATAAGAGTTGCTAATTTAGGATCTTCTATACCGGTAGAAGAAGCGGTTACCATAGAAGCACCGTGGTCTTGTGTTTTGGAATCGAAAAGAAGAACTTCACCGTTCTCTCGACAGTAAACGCCTTCGAAGTCACCGTCTGTACCGATAGGCCAATTCACAGGAGTGGATCTGATGCCGAGAACCTTCTCAAGTTCATCAATTAAGTCAAAAGGATTCTTTGCTGCACGATCCATTTTATTTATAAAAGTAAATATAGGGATTCTCCTGGCACGACATACAGCAAAAAGCTTTATAGTTTGCGCTTCGACACCTTTGGCACCGTCAAGAAGCATAACTGCGGCATCAGCTGCGCAAAGAGTACGATAAGTATCCTCTGAGAAGTCTTGGTGACCCGGAGTGTCAAGGATGTTAATGCAATAACCGTCATAATTAAATTGCATTACTGATGATGTAACTGAGATACCACGTTGTTTCTCTATTTCCATCCAATCAGAAGTAGCATGTTTTGCAGCTTTACGAGCCTTAACTGAACCTGCCATATGAATAGCACCTCCGTAAAGGAGAAGCTTCTCCGTCATTGTAGTTTTACCGGCGTCCGGATGAGAAATGATTGCAAAGGTTCTTCTTCTTTTAATTTCTTCTTCGGTTGAATATGCCATAAATTACCTCTATAATACGTGTACTGAATAATTATTTTTAAAATTAGCTCAAACATTATAACAATTTATGTGTAATATATAAAGCGTTTGGAATATAGCATTTTACACAACATGGAGGTAATTGATGAGAAGAGGCGCAGGAGTTTTGATGCATATTGCATCTTTACCGGGACCGTTTGGAATAGGTGTTTTTGGAGAAGAAGCAATTAATTTTGCAGCTCAGTTAAAGAGGCAAGGAATGAAATATTGGCAAGTGTTGCCGTTCTCATATCCGGGTATGGGAAATTCACCGTATCAGAGTTTTTCTGCTTTTGCAGGTAATTGGTTGTTTATAGATCCGAGAAGTTTAATGAGAAGAAATCTTATTACCTCAAGTGAAGTGGTAGCTGCCGAATATAATGTTAATCGCTGGAGAATTGACTATGATTATTTAAGAGTTAATCGTGAAGAGCTTTTAAGAAAAGCGTTTTCGCGTGCTTCATCAGAATTATTGGTCGAGGTAGAAGATTTTATAAAAGTAAATAAATGGGTGGATGATGTCGCTCTTTATCAGGCTATAAAGGATGACAATTGTCAGAAACCTTGGTGGGAGTGGCAGGATACCGAGCTTCGCGATTATAAGAAGGAAGCCCTAAAGAGAATCAGAGGTAATGATAATTATAATTTTCATGCATTTGTGCAATACATTTTTGTCAGCGAATGGAGTGAGATTAAAAGAAAAATAAATGAACTCGGAATTGAAATCATCGGTGATATGCCGATATATGTATCCGGTGATTCATCTGATATTTGGGCAAATCGTGATATGTTTTTAATGGCTACCGAAGAGACTAAGAAAACCAATCCTGATTTGATTTTCGATAAGGTGGCAGGGGTTCCGCCTGATTATTTTTGTGCAGACGGTCAACTTTGGGGAAATCCTATTTATGATTGGAAGAAGCATATAGACAGTAATTTTGATTGGTGGATGAAACGTCTGGAGATGAATTATTGCTTATATGATTACGTGAGAATAGACCATTTCCGTGCTTTCAGTACTTATTGGGAGGTTCCCGCAACTGCGCTGACTGCTAAAGAAGGTGTATGGAAACAGGGACCGGGAATGAAGTTTTTTGAAGCTCATAACAAGTATTTTGGCTCTTCTGACAGGCTTATTGCTGAAGATTTGGGAGATAAATCACCGGATGTTGATATATTGCTCGATGAGTGCGGCTTGCCTCGAATGAAGATAATGCAGTTCTCTTTTAACCCTAATGATAACAGCCTTTATTTGCCGCATAATTATGAGGCTAATTGTGTAGCCTATACCGGAACTCATGATAATAATACTCTCTTGGGATGGCTTTGGGAGGCGACTGAGGCTGAACGAAGAGAATGTCTTGAGTATTGTGGTTTTGAAGGAAATAACTGGGGAGACGGCGGAACACATTCAGCTTCCTGCAGAGCAATAATAAAGACTCTTTGGATGAGTCATGCCAACTGTGTAATTCTTCCTATTCAGGATATGCTTGGTTACGGTTCTGATACGAGAATGAATATTCCGGGAACTGCAACCGGTAACTGGGTGGTAAGGTTTACGTCGGATGACTTAAATTCAATTGATGACAGTTGGTATAGTGAACTAAACAGGCTTTATCGTCGTTGATTGTGTACTTATTCTGTTAATATTTTATAAATTTATAAACATTGTCAGCTTTTGCTTGATATTCTTAAACACATGTTGCTAAAATGATAATGTAAAAAATATTTTTGGTTTACGTTTGGTGTTTGTCAAAGGAGCATTGTTATGGCTGAGAGAGAGTTACGTAAACTTAATCGAAATGAGTTATTGGACGTAGTTTATGAGTATCAACAAAATGAAAAGAAATTAAGAGAACGCATTGCCTTACTGGAGGAAGAGCTTAGCAATAAAGAAATTAAAGCTAAAGAGTGTGGTTCTATAGCAAAAGAGGCTATGGAATTAAACGGTATTTTCGAGGCTGCGCAGAGGGCTGCAGATCAATATGTTGAAGCTGTTAAACAGGCGCAGGTTGCCAAGGGTGAGGAGATAACCCGTCTGGCTGAAGAGGAAGCCAGGACGATAGTTGAAGATGCTGTTAAACATAGTGAAGCAATTATTAAGAGAGCAGAAGAACAGACGTTAAAACTTAACAGGACTTTGGAAGAAGCTCTGTTACAGTTCAGTAGGGAGAAACCTACGATTTGAGCCAATATATCAAGATTTTCGAGTTGAAGATTTGGCTATAATATAGATTGAACATAGTTGGTTGCGGTGATAGAATTCAACGTATGTTAACTTTATTACCACTGATTTTTCAAATGGCTTTTTTAATTTTCCTTGGTTTTTTACTTCGTAAGACCAGGGTTATTGATGAGCGCATTCAGAAAGGTCTTTCTGAAATCTTGTTAAAAGCGGTTTTGCCGTTCAGCATTTTAATGTCATCCAATATAGAGTACAGTTATGATTTTGTAAAAGCAATGATAGCTGTTGCCGCTGCCGCTGCGTGTTATTATTTTTTTGGTATTTGGGTTCTAAGATATTTTACGGGTAAAATCAGACTGGACAGTAACGAGCGCACAGTAATTATAATGGTTTCAATTTTTGCTAATACGAGCTTTGTCGGATTTCCCGTGATGGCGGCATTGTACGGTGAAGGTGGTTTGCTCTTGGCTTCTGTTTATAATTTAGTATTTAATGTTTTCTTTTATACATACGGTGTAGCTTCATTTTCACATAAAAAAATGTCAGTAAGAAGTATGTCATTGAGTATGATTACACTTGCCTCGATAGCAGCAATTGCAATATTTATTTCTCCGTTCAGATTGCCGCAGTTTGCAACAGATACACTTTTATCTGTAGCCAATATGGCTACTCCGATGTCTATGATGATAGTAGGTTCATCGTTGGCAACTGTTGATTCGCATAAGCTTTTCTCAGATAAAAAGTCTTTTGTTGCTGCTTTGTTGAGAACTGTTATTTTCCCTTTTGTTATGTTGGCGGCGGTTCTTCTGGTGAGATTGAGATTTTATATGATGCCTGTTACGGCAACCGCGATAGTTCTTATGACTTCTTTACCTTCAGGATTAATGAGCGTTGTCCTGTCAGAACAAACTGATTGTGCGCCTAAATTTTGTGTCAGAACTGTCTTTTTATCATTTATTATGATGATTATTACACTTCCGATAATGATGTTTATTTGCGGTAAATTGTTTGTATAACTAAGCTTTGGTGGAATTAATAAATTGATGTGCTATAATACTGTGTATTGTGTTAATAATTATTTAGGAGGAAATATATATGTCAGCATGTGATTCGTGTCCGTCAAAAGCAACATGTACTTCACAGAGTACTTGTGCTTCTGCAAACGGTGATGAGCAGCAGGAACAAAGAATTGAGTTCGAGAAAATGAACGATAAGTCCTCTGCAAAAAAAGTAATCGGAATTTGCAGCGGCAAGGGCGGTGTAGGTAAGTCATTAGTTACTTCTGTTCTTGCATCCAGACTTGCAAGAGACGGTTATAAGGTCGGTATACTTGATGCAGATATTACCGGACCTTCTATACCAAAAGCTTTCGGTATAAAGGAAAGTCTTAAGGGTGATGAAAACAAACTTATCATTCCTGCAGTAAGCCACTCGGGAATTAAAGTAGTAAGTGTTAATCTTCTTCTCGAAAATGAGGATGCTCCGGTATTATGGAGAGGTCCTGTAATAGCAGGTTTGGTTAAGCAGTTCTATACTGATGTTAAGTGGGAAGGATTGGATGTTCTTCTTATCGATATGCCGCCGGGCACAGGCGATGTTCCGCTTACTGTATTTCAGTCTATACCGCTTGACGGAATTATTCTTGTTTCAACGGCTCAGGATTTGGTTTCTATGATTGTTAATAAGGCACGTAACATGGCTCTTCTTATGCAGGTAAAGATTCTTGGTTTCGTTGAGAATATGAGTTATGTAAAATGTCCGGATTGTAACAAAGAAATCCGTATTTTCGGTAAAGAAGGAACCGTAGAGGCTGCAGCAAAAGAAATGGGTTCAGTACTTCTTGATAAAGTACCGCTTGATCCTCAGATTACTACTCTTGTAGATGAAGGACATATTGAGCGTGTTCCGGCAGGAATTCTCGACGGTGCTGTTGAATTAGTAGAAGGAATGTTGGATTGATAATGATAAGGCACTTATTACGAATGAAAAGACTTTGCGCTTTGCTTTTAGTAGTGAGTGTCTTTTTATTTGCTGCGAATTCTTGTAAAAGCAATTCGACCGCTGGGAGCAGTAAAAAGTCAGTAATAGGTGATATATCCTATTCTTCTTCGGTTTTTATTATGTCTGTAGAGACTATAGACGGTGAGGAAGAACCCGGAATAGTATATCGTGAAGTACTTGACTTTAATGATCTGGTAACGTCTGACAGAACAATGGTGTTGTACTTTTTTACTACTGCAAATTCAGATTTAACGGGAATAACAGCCGGTGTTGAGGATATGGCTCAATATTACGGAAATGATATTATTTTTATCGGTATAGATTGCAGTCAGAGAAAAGACATATCAACTGCATATGGCGTGGTTGCTCTGCCTGAGTTTGTATTTATTCGTGATAATGTGCTTACGTCTTATTTTGAAGGATATAAATATGACTATTGGGAAATTGAAGATGTTATGAATTGGATTGAGGAGGTAAAGTAATGGAGTATTGTTTTAGCACCATAGGTCAAGACAGTCATCGTTTTAAAGAAGGTTTTTCTGAAAATGCAAGTATTGTTCTTGGAGGTATAACTATTCCGTCTCAGCATAATATTGAAGCTAACAGTGACGGTGATGTATTACTTCATGCTGTTACCAATGCAATTTCAGGTGCCACAGGAGTTAATATACTTGGTAAAAGGGCAGATAAGTTATGTCTCAATGAAGGCATAAAAGACAGTAAAGTTTATCTAAAAGAGGCTTTGGGCTATCTTAATAATGCGAGACTTGTCCATATTTCAATATCTGTTGAATGTTTGTATCCCAAATTAAGTCCTTATATTGATGTGATAAAAAACAGTATTGCCGAATTGTTGAATATATCAGCAGAATGTGTCGGACTTACAGCAACAACGGGTGAAGGACTTACCGAATTCGGAAAAGGTAACGGAATACAAGTTTTTGTTTGCGCTTCGTTTATCAGAACTGAAAAGTGATATTTTCTCAAATAAAAGCGGACTGCCCACCGGCAATCCGCTTTAATATTATTCAATAACTTAATCAAGCATTCGGAGTTTGAGAAGCTATCTTTTTCAAAATCATTTCCGCAAGTGCGATATCCTCAAGTGAAGTAACTTTGATGTTATCATAAGAACCTTCAATCAGATTTACCTTGTAGTGCATCGCCTCTGCAAGTGAAGCATCATCGGCAGCATCGATATTATTTCTTCTGGCATTGAGATAACTCTGGAGAAGCTTATTGTATCTGAAAATCTGCGGAGTTTGAACTTCTTTCGTATCACTTCCGTTAGTTGACATTCTTACAACAGGTGTCTTTGGTTCTTCAACAGCACGAGGTGCAGGCTTAGGCTTCTCTTCTACAATAGGCTCAAGCGGCTTGAATAAAGCAGAAGCACGTAAGCGAGCGATAGGAGGGAGCTTAGATAAATCTTCTGTTTCTTTCTTTTCTTCAATTATCGGTTCAACAACCGGTGTCGGAGGAACAATCTCCCTGACAGTGCCTTTAGCATCTACTGCGGCAGCACAAATCTCAAAACTTGTAGCGCTTTCCAGACAACGCTCAAGTAAATCTTGGTCGACCAAACATCTTGTACCGTCATGAATAAATATTACATCACTGTCAACAGGTGGGAAAGGAAGCTCGTTCAGCGCTTCAATGCCTTTCCATACTGAATCGGTATGAGTTGCCCCGCCTTCAACAACAGAATGAACAAAGTCATAACCTTCTCTTTTTACCAGACTCTTCACTTTATAAACAAAATCTTGCGGAGCCACAACTACAGCTTTAAGTGAAATACCTGAATTAAACAAATTATCTGAAAAAACCTTAAATGCTTTAAGTGTTCTGGAAATAACCGGTATACCGTCAACTTCAAAAAGAAGTTGTCTGTTTTCTTCGGAATCTTCTCTGTAACCGATACCGGCAGCAGGAATAATAACATATACTCGTTTAATATCACTTACTACATGTTTCTTGCTAAATCCATATGCCATATAATCACACCCTCCTCAAAGTGTAAAAGTCATGAAGATTGACGTATATGATGATTTAGTTGATTACCCCTTGTCTGAGAACAGAACATCTATTGCCTCAAATAAATTATCAACATACATAAATTCACACCCTGTTATTTTATCACAAAGCCCCGATATTTTGCTAATATTATTCTGATTTTTTTTATTTGTTATTTCATCAATTTGTTTTTTACAACTTCCGGGTAAAATAACAGTGTTAATTCCCAAACTTAAAGCTTCACTTATTCGCTTGCTGATTTGAGTAGCAGGACGCAGTTCGCCCGTAAGTCCCACTTCTCCCAGAATAAGTGAATTCTGTTTAGCAGGTATACTTTTGTAAGAAGAAACTACAGCTGCTATTACGGATAAATCACAAGCATAATCGTTAATTTTAATACCTCCGATTACATTAATGAATACGTCTTTTGTACTAACCGGTATCTTCAGTATTTTCTCGCAAATGGCAAGCAGCATGGCTACTCTGTTGCGATCTAATCCTGACGTCATTCTTTGTGCAGTACCATAAGGACTGTCTGTAATCAATGCTTGGATTTCTATTACCAAAGATTTAGTTCCCTCAAGAGTAGAAGTAAGTACAGAACCGGATACATTTAAAGGTCGTCCGGACAGTAGAAGCTTTGATGCACTGTCTACAGGTTTTAAACCGTTCTCACACATCTCAAAGAAAGCAATTTCATTACTTCTGCCGAATCTGTTTTTTATAGATCTCAGAATTCTGTAATTTCCCATGTTGTCCCCTTCAAAATAGAGAACCGTATCAACCATGTGTTCAAGTGTCTTCGGTCCGGCTATTGAGCCGTCTTTAGTTACATGACCTACAAGTATTACGGAAAGGGAATTGCTTTTGGCCAAACGAATTAAACCGGCTGTAACTTCACGAGCTTGTGCCAAACTGCCGGGAGTTCCGCTCAAATTTTCAGAATACAGTGTCTGAATGGAATCAATTATACAAAGTGAAGGTTTGATTCTGTTTAATTCGGAAGCTATTGTTTCAAAGCATGTCTCGGCACATAAGGTTATTTTGTTATTGTGAACATTAAGTCTTTCTGCTCTCATTCCGATTTGAGCAGGAGATTCTTCGCCGGAAACATATAAAATATCCTTGTTTGGTGGAAAACTGTCGGCTAATTGGAGAAGAAGTGTAGATTTACCGATTCCCGGTTCACCGCCGACCAAAACAACAGAACCGTCTGTTAATCCTCCTCCGAGAATTCGATTTATCTCATCGTTGCCTGTTGATGTTCTGGTGTATTCGGTGTGAACAGCTTCACTGAGAGGCATTGTTCCGCTGGCTTCAGTCCATGCATATTGTGCAGTGTTGAATATCGGAGCATCAGTTTGTTGCTTTTTTATTTTTGAACTGCCCGTAACAGTTGTTTTAGATACGAGAGTATTCCAAGCGCCGCATGAAGGACATTTACCCATCCATCCCGATACTTCACAACCGCAATCCGTACAGAAGAAAACAGAAATATTTTTTACCATATGATATATCCTTTTTTTCTTTACATTATATCATTGTATTTGTGTGAAAAGAACGTAAGTTTGCGTTATATTGCATATAAATTACTTCTTTACTTAATTTCCCGCTATATATATATTTAATAGTAATATGCTGTCGCATAAAAAAAAGAAAATAAGGAGATAGATATGAAAAAAACTTTTAAAGTATTGGCTGTGATGTTGTGTCTTTGCTTGACTATGAATATTTGTTCATGTTCTTCGGTGCAAGATTTTTTCTCAAGTGACAATTCATCAAATTATTCCCATAAAAAGGATAAGAAGGACAAGAAGGATAAGAAAAGCAAAGAAACTGAGAGTACAGAAGAGACCGATATTACCGATGAAACAGAGATAACTGATGTTACTGATGTTACTGAAACATCAGCCGATGCTTCAATTTCAGTATCAGACATTGATCTTTCTGATTTGCCGGAACTTACTTATCCGGATCATGTTTATACCTATGAGGAGATTCATCCAAAGCATGATAACGGTACAGTATCCGGACAGGAGGCAAGTGATCTTCTTGATACAATAGAGTTTGAAGTATTAAATGAGCAGATTGGTTCTTCTTATGTTGATATAATGCTTTTGTTTGATGATCCTGAGGCTATGGGTTTTACTGTTCCTGAACCGAGTTGGGGTGAAGTGGATTTAAGCGAGGAATCAAGAATTGAAAGTTTGGATTTCATTAACGAGGAACTTGCAAAACTTTACACAATCGACAGAGACTCACTTGATACTGATGATCGAATTTTCTATGACAAAATAACGTATGATCTTGAAGAATCTGCTTATGCTGATAAGTTTTCTGCATTTAATTACTATACTACTGCACTTAATCCGTTAGTAGGACCTCAGTGTGATTTGTTGTTTTTACTTGAGGTTTTGTCTTTCGATACAGTTCAGGAAGCAAAGGATTATATAGAATTGGTTAAATCTACTGACAGCTATTACGATAGCTTGTGTTTGTTTGAAGAGATGAGAGCAGCATACGGTTTTGCTTCATCAGACGAGATTTATGAGCAGATAGCAGAGTCTTTTGATGCCCTTTATAAGCAGAAGGATGATTGTTTTCTTTACGATTCTTTTGAGACAAGACTTGATAATATTAATAACTTAAGCGAAGCTGACAGAGCTATGCTTATTAGCGGTCATGAGGATGCAATGCAAAATTATTTCTTCCCTGAGTTTGAGGAATGCGCTTCAAGAATGCGTGCGTTAAAGGGATCAGGAGGAAAAGATTGCGGTCTGTGTGATATGACAGGCGGTGATGCATATTTTGATATGCTTTATCGTTCACAGTCAAATGCAGATTATTCTATAGATGAAGGAATAGCAGAATTGGACAAGCGTCTTGCCGAAGATATGGATGAAATGAATGAGATTGTAAACAGCGGTGATTTCAGTTGGTACAGCGAATATCTTAATCCGGGATATACCAAGGGTGATACAAATGCGAATTTGAAATATTTGTCTGTTGCCATACTTGATGACTTTGATGAACTTCCAGATCATTCCTACGGATTAATTGATGTTCCTGAGGCACTTCAGGAGAACTTCAGTCCGGCGGCATATCTTGGTTATCATCTTGACAGGATGGATGACAATCTCATTATTACAAATCCTTCAAATGTAGATGATTCTTTTGGTATTACTTGTGCACATGAAGGTTATCCGGGACATATGTATCAATCTGTATATTCAAGAAATATTTGCAGTCATGCATATATGTATGTATGTGATCCTATTGCTTATGCAGAGGGATGGGCAACTTATGTTGAGAATTTCTCGTTCAGATATTTTGCTTCAAACGAAGATGCGTCAAAGCTCCGTCAGATTGAAAATGAATTAAATATAATTCTTATGGCTCGTATGGATATTGGTATTCATTATGAGGGTTGGACTATAGACAACTGCTGTGAGTATTACGGCAATGCTTTGGGTTATGGTTCAGCTGTTGATGCTTCAATGCTCGAAGATATTTACTATATAATTGTAAGTGATCCGTGTTATGCGGTTAAATATGGTATAGGTTTTATTAATACAACCAATATTATGGACAGTGTAATAGAAGCACATCCTGATGTTGATATTCAGGATATACATATGGCATATCTCAATTGTCAACCGGGCACGTTTAATCAAATAAGTGAGAATTTCGAGGCTTCACTGGAAGAAAGATTGGGTTGATTTTTCAACTTATCTTACAAAAAATATATAGTATTCATAGGGACTGTCTCAATTGAGACAGCCCCTCTTTTTTTTGTGCATTATGTATACTACACTTATATACTCTTTAAACTAAAATAGTATTTGTAGAATTTTTGTTTTAGTTTAGCAAAGTATGAAGCTTTGTGTGGAAAGAAGGTTTTTAATGGGGACACTGTGGAAACTCCGCGGTTGTGTAAAGGAAAATCTTAAGCCTACTCTTTTGTGTTTATTCTTCATTGTAGGAGAGGTGGCAATAGAGGTAATAATTCCTTTTTTGACTGCAGATTTACTTAATGTTATTAAGGCCGGTGCAGAGATTAAACAAATAGTATCAACCGGTATTGTACTTGTTTTATTGGCGTTAGTTTCTTTGACATGCGGTGGCGTGGCCGGTGTGGAATGTTCTAAAGCAGCCACCGGTTTTGCAAAAAACGTACGCGAAGAGCTTTTTATCAGAATTCAAAGTTTTGGTTTCTCTAACATTGATAAGTTTTCATCATCTTCACTGGTTACGCGAATGACCACTGATATTAATAATGTTCAGATGGCCTACATGATGACGGTAAGGACTGCTGTAAGAGCACCGCTTATGCTTATCTGCTCGGTGATTTTTGCATATGTGCTCGGAGGTAAATTGGCAGGGTCTTTTGCTGTTGTTATTCCGGTTTTGGCATTCGGACTTCTTATTGTAGCAAAATTTGCAATGCCGGCTTTCAGTGCGGTGTTTAAGAAATATGATAAGTTGAACGAGTCGATAGAAGAGAATGTACGTGCAATGCGAGTTGTTAAAGGCTTCTCACGTGAGGAGTATGAGAAGAGAAAATTCAATTCTGCTGCAGACAGTATATGCAAAGATTTTACAAAGGCTGAAAGAATTGTAGCAATAAACTCACCGCTTATGCAGCTCTGTATGTACTTTAATATGGTATTTATTCTTGCTGTCGGTTCAAAGATGATAGTAACATCGGGCGGAACAACGTTGGATGTCGGTCAGATTACCGCTATGCTTACATATGGATTTCAGATTTTGTTCTCATTGATGATGCTTTCGATGATATACGTTATGCTTACAATTTCTGCTGAATCTTTCAAACGTATTGCTGAGGTTATGGATGAGGTTCCTTGCATTAAGAACCCTGAGAACCCGGTAACAGAAGTTAAAGACGGAAGCATTAATTTTACGGATGTAGCTTTTAAGTATTCCTCAAAAGCAAAACGTAATGCCTTATTTGATATTGATTTGGATATTAAAAGCGGCATGACAGTAGGAATTCTTGGTGGTACTGGTTCGTCAAAAACTACGCTTATTCAGTTGATACCAAGGTTATACGATGTAACTGACGGATCGGTAAAGGTCGGCGGTGTCGATGTTCGTGACTACGATTTGAAAACTTTACGTGATAATGTTGCAGTTGTACTTCAGAAGAATGAGCTTTTTTCAGGAACAATAAGAGAGAATCTTCTCTGGGGTAATGAGAATGCTTCTGATGAGGAAGTAATGAAGGCTTGTGAACTGGCTCAGGCCGCTGAATTTGTGAAGTCTTTCCCTGAAGGACTTGATACACACATAGAGCAGGGCGGAACTAATGTATCAGGCGGTCAGAAGCAACGTTTGTGTATAGCAAGAGCGCTGCTCAAAAAGCCTAAGATTCTTATTCTCGATGATTCTACAAGTGCAGTAGATACAAAGACTGATGCACTTATTCGTAAGGGATTTAAGTCTTATATTCCTGAAACTACGAAGATTATTATTGCACAACGTGTTGCCTCAGTTATGGAGTCTGATTTGATTCTTGTAATGGACGGCGGAAAGATAGCTGCTATGGGCAACCACGATGAATTAATGAGAAGCAGCGATATATATCGTGAGATATATGAACAGCAGACAAAGGGAGGTGAGGATAATGCCTAATAATGCACCCAAAGGAGCGCCGCCGAAGGATATGAAGCCGGATTTCGGAAGCCTTAAAAGAGCATTGAAGAAATTTTTTGAATATTATCCTGTTTTAGCCCCTACAATTGTAGTTTGTATTTTATTTGCTTCACTTGTATCTTCCATACCAGCTCTTTTCTCTCAGAGAGTTTTGGAAACTGTAGAAAAATATATTGAAAATCGTGATTGGACTGCAGCGCTTGCAGAGATAAAACCTAATTTAATTCTGCTTGCGTGCCTTTATGTTCTTTCAATATTGGCACTTGTATTCCAGTCACAGCTCATGGCTTACATGACTCAGGGTTATCTTAATAAGTTCCGAAAAGAAATGTTCGGCGGTATGCAAAATCTTCCGATAAGATATTTTGATACAAATAAGCACGGCGACATAATGAGTTATTATACTAACGATATAGATACGCTTCGTCAGCTTATATCGCAGACATTTCCTACACTTATCCAATCAGGTGCAGTTGTTGTTTGTGTATTCTGTGTAATGCTTTATTTCAGCTTCTGGCTTACCTTGGTTCTTTTACTTGGTGTTTTGGCTATGTTTATTGTTACCAAGAAAGTTGGAGGTGGTTCAGCGAAGTATTTTATTCGTCAACAGAAGGCTGTGGCAGATACAGAAGGTTACGTTCAGGAAATGATGAACGGACAAAAGGTAGTTAAAGTATTTAATCATGAGGAGAAATCCATAGAGGATTTTAAAAATGTTAACAACCGTTGGTGTGAAGTTTCTACCAAAGCGCATGCTTATTCCAATATTCTCGGTCCTATTATTCAGAATATAGGTAACATCCTTTATGTTTTACTTGCGCTTGTCGGCGGAATTCTTATTGCTCTTAAGGTTCCGAATGCAAGCTTATCAGGAAAGATTCTCGATATTTCAATTCTTGTTCCTTTCCTGAATATGGCAAAACAGTTTACGGGGAATGTTAACACACTTTCACAGCAGGTTAACTTCATAGTAATGGGATCTGCCGGTGCTCAGCGTATCTTTAATTTGATTGATGAGAAGCCGGAAGATGATGAGGGCTATGTAAAGCTTGTAAATGTAAATATTAAGCCTGACGGCACATTGTAAGAGACAAGTGAGAGAACCAATCATTGGGCTTGGAAGCATCCGCATAAAGCTGACGGTACGGTTACATATCAGCTTCTTGAGGGAGATGTTGAAATGCACAATGTTGATTTTGCTTATGTTGAAGGTAAGCAGGTACTTAATGACATTACGCTCTATGCAAAGCCGGGCCAAAAGGTGGCTTTTGTAGGCGCAACCGGTGCCGGTAAGACTACTATTACAAATCTTATTAATCGTTATTATGATATTGCAGACGGAAAAATACGTTATGACGGTATTAATATAAATAAAATAGTAAAATCCGACTTGAGAAAATCTCTCGGAATAGTACTGCAGGAAACTAATCTTTTTGCCGGTACGGTAATGGATAATATCAGGTACGGCTTGCTTGAGGCGACGGATGAGGAATGTATAGCTGCGGCAAAGCTGGCCGGCGCAGATGATTTTATAACACGTTTGCCTGACGGTTATGAGACAATGCTTACAAATAACGGAAGTAATTTATCACAAGGACAGCGTCAGCTGTTAGCCATAGCTAGAGCCGCCGTAGCAAATCCTCCGGTAATGATTCTTGATGAAGCTACTTCATCTATTGATACGCGTACCGAGGCTATAGTTCAACGCGGTATGGACAAGCTGATGGAGGGGCGAACTGTATTTGTTATCGCTCACAGACTTTCTACCGTTATGAATGCAAATGTTATTATGGTTTTGGATCACGGTTCTATTATAGAGCGAGGTACTCATGAAGAATTAATAGCGCAAAAGGGTGTGTATTATCAGTTGTATACAGGAGCTTTTGAATTAGAATAAGCTGTGTAACATTGTTAAATAATTTGCTTTAGAGGATGGTTTTAACCGTCCTCTTTTTTTATCCCGTGAGATATAAATGACATATGTGATATAATTTATTGGAATAAGAAATCAGGTACAATGTTATGACTGAAGTAAAAAGAATTAATTTGTGGGATAATATTAAAGGCATATTGATAGTATTGGTTGTTTTGGGACATTGTCTGTGGGAGTTTTCAAATATTTCCATAGTTAACGATATCCTGAGATTTATTTATTTATTTCATATGCCGGTGTTTGTTTTTGTTTCCGGATATTTCGGTACTAAGAAATCTTCGCCTCTTGGTATAGCGAGATTAATATTTGCTTATTTTATATTTAACAGCCTGACAGGTATTTTATATGGATATAGTAATGTGCTCATACCTTTGTATTCATATTGGTATATTTTAGCTCTTATATTATGGCGATTAACTGCAGATAAGATAGATAAGATAAAACATTCTGTTGTTGTAACCTTGGTAATAGGCCTACTGATAGGGTTCATTCCGGGAATTGATAATACTTTGGCTTTTCAAAGATTTATAGCATTTTATCCGTTCTATATTGCAGGTTATAAATCAGCAATTTGTATTCAAAATGACAAGGCAAACGGAAAGGATTCGAGAATTGACAGAAAATGCGGTTTAATTGCTTTGTTGTCCGCTTTGATTTTGTCGTACCTGTTGATAAATAAACTGCCTGTAAAGCTTGATAATCTGGTTATGTACAGCTATGTGAATCAGACAGAATTATTGATTCGATTATTTGTTTATGTAATAGGCTTTTTGTATGTTATTGCATTTATCGGAACTGTATCAAGTAAAAGAATCCCGTTGATTACCGATATCGGTCGCAATTCGATGTCTGTTTTTTTAATCCACAGAGTTATCACATTGGTATTTTCAAAATATGCAACCGATAAAGGAATAGTATATATATTGGCAGGTGCTGTTTTGACTACACTTGTTATATGTGTTGTTTTCGGTAACGATTTTGTAGGAAGAAAATTAAACTCATACTTGAAAATGGGTGGGGAGATACTTCTGGATTGGAAGGAATATTCTTCAAAAAATCGTTCGTACAGTCTCACAAGCAGCTCGGCTGTAATTGTAGCATCTGCCCTTGTGCTTAATGCTTTTTTGCCTAACGCAATCGAAAATATGATTGTCGATAAGAAAGCTGTGCAAAATGAGATTCCTCAACTCGTTGTTCCGAGAGTTTTGACATCGAATCAGAAGGAATGTTTTGATAATGCTTACAGAATTGTTTTTGCCGGTGATTTACTGTTATTAGAAGACCAGGTGAAACGCGGTCTTCAAGAAGACGGTACATATTGTTTTGATGATGTTTTTGAATATGCCAAACCGTATATCGAATCAGCTGATTTTTCTATAGGTGTGTTTGAAGGACCAATGGCCGGTGCAGATAAAATTTATTCTGAAGGAAATTATGATGATAACAAAGAATTGTATTTAAATTTTCCGAGAGAGTTCGGAGAAGCAGTTTTAAATGCCGGTTTTGATTTGGTTACTACTGCGGGAAATCATTTATTGGATCGCGATTTTGACGGTATGATTACAACATTATGCACATTGGATGATATTGGTATAGATTACATAGGTTCTTACAGTTCTTCTGAGGATAAGGATTCAAATAATATATATTATTTTGAACAGGACGGAATCAGTTTTGCAGTTTTGGCCTATACTTACGGAATAAATTATCACGATTCAGAGGAATTGTATTACGGAGATAAGTCTTTTTGCACTTCGTTTATTTACGGAACCGAAGGTGAATTATTTGAAGAAATGAAGAGAGATGTTGAGTTTGATTTTGCGAAGGCAAGAGAAATGAATTCGGATTTTATAATTGTTTTACCACACTATGGCACACAGTTCTCTAATACACCGGATGAGATGCAGTTGGTATGGAATGATATTTTTAAGGAAAACGGAGCAGATATTATTCTCGGTGATCATGCTCATTCTGTTCAACCAATTAATATAGAATTGAATGATGACGGAAGTAAAACGTTTGAGGCATTCTGTCCGGGTAATTTTGCAAATATATACCGTGATAATCAGGGTGATACCAGCGCTTTGATAGAAGTTTATATAGACCGTGATTCAAAAGAAATAATTGGCGGAGGAGTGATACCCTTATACACACAGTCTCCTATTGACGGCAATTACAGAGCGATTCCGATTTATGAGATAATGAATAACAGTGAGTTAAGAAAATCTCTTACCGATGATGACTATAAAAGAGCTGAGACTGCAAACAGTATTGTAAGTTATACGATATTTGGAGAAGTTATCAATGTTCACGATATTCAGCCGACATATTTATTTGATGAGAGTGGTTATCTCAGACCTGTAACTACGGGATTGAAGCTTACCGAAGATATGGTAAACGGTGAATTATGGCCGCTCCTTGAATCCAGCGAGAATATATGTTTTCTCGGCGATTCAATAACTGAAGGAACTGCTAATTGTGGCTGTCCGTGGTATGAACCTATACTTGAATATATTCCGGATAAAACGATTACAAATTTTTCAAAGGGCGGTTGTACTGTTAAGTACTTGATTGACAATAAAGATATTATACCGACATCTGATTTATATGTTATAGCTATCGGTACAAATGATGTACGCCATTTTGACAGAGAGGATTCATCTGTTACACCTGAAGAATATATTAACAGGATAAAAGAATTGACAGATATTTTATTGCAAAGAAATCCGTCAGCAGAGTTGGTATTTATAGCTCCTTGGTATTCAACAGACGGTGATACCGCTACAGTCTTATCGTACAGTAAAAAATTAGAACTGAATAAGGCCTTTTCGGATGCTTTGTATGACTATTGTCATAAATATGGTTATGGATATATAAATATTAATGAAGAACTTAAACACATATTAGATACAGAGCTTCGCTCGAATTATATGGTTGATCACATTCATCCTAATTCGACAAGCGGTGTAATTCTTTATTCAGAATTGGTTTTGAAATACAATGACAAATGATTTTAGACAGAGAGGTTATTAATGAAAAAAGCAATTATTAGATTATGTTCTGCGGTAACATGTGTTGTAATGCTTTGCAACTCAACTGCCATTGCCGCAGAGAATGCCGGTGTGAAGTACATATCCGTTAATTACGAGTATGTTTATTCAGATAATACGGGAAGAATGTATAACGATGAAGAAGAAGTAGGTGGTTTTGTTGCGCGTCTTTACAGAATTGCACTCGGACGCGAATATGAGACAGATGGTTTTCTCGGTTGGTGTGATAAACTTGCAGAACATGAAGCAGATGGCGCGACTGTAGCACGAGGCTTTATTTTGAGTGATGAGTTTAAAGCAGCAGAACATACCGATGATGATTTTATCAATATCCTTTACAGAGTTTTTTTTGACCGAGAACCTGATGATTATGCCTCTGCATGGGTAGATAAACTTGAAGGCGGCACATCAAGAGAGGAAGTATTAACAGGTTTTATTGAGTCACCTGAATGGACTAATGTTTGTGATTCTTTCGGTATTTTATCCGGCAATTCTGCACAGACTGCAGCTTCGGATGATAACGGCGAAGAGAACGACTGTGAAGATGACAGCAGCGGCAACAGCGACAGTGAAGAAAGCGAGGAAACTGCAGAAATTGATGATGGCATTAAGATATTTGTAAGCGGATTATATACTGATTGTCTCGGAAGAGAAGCAGATGAGGTTTGCTTTAATGAGTGGTGCAATAAATTGGCTAACCATGAAACAACAGGAAAAGAAATTGCATATGGTTTTTTCTTCAGTCCTGAATTTACCGCAATGACTCTCAGCCTTTCCGAAGAAGAAGTTATTGCGAAGTTTTATAAGGTGTTCTTAAATCGCGAGCCTGATTCTGCAGGAATGGAACATTGGTTATCGGAAATCAAGTGGGGAAATGATGTAAAGATATTATTTAAGGGCTTCTCTGATTCTGAAGAATTTGCGAATAAGTGTGAATCATACGGCATTATTTGCGGTGAGTCTATTGAGTTACCTGATGAGGAAGTTACTATAGATGAGGATTTTTTGAATTTTGCCGATCATTCGAGAAATCAGCAGGGCTTAGAGAGAATATCCGGTGCCGAATATGTGTATAGAGATTATTTTACAATAATCAATTGTCAGACCGGAGGCGCTGCACAGGAAACTCATTACTTGTCTACATCGGAGATAAAAATTCTCGAGGATTTTGCTTGTAAACATTTCAGTCCTGATTGGAGTGACGGCCAAAAGGCTTTGTATACCCTATATTGGATTAATCGTAATGTTACTTACGGCAATTCTAACGGGGACTTTTGTGAATCGATTTTTGTTCACAGAACAGGGCAGTGCGCTCAGTATAACGGTGCTCTTTTATCGATGCTGACTTATCTTGGAATGGATGTTTCAATGATCAGAGGTTACAGAGGTTATCCTGATAAT
This sequence comes from Saccharofermentans sp., assembly GCA_045616305.1. Classification (GTDB taxonomy): domain Bacteria; phylum Bacillota; class Clostridia; order Saccharofermentanales; family Saccharofermentanaceae; genus Saccharofermentans. The sequence goes on from JAZLGO010000022.1 coordinate 35,962, forward strand.
AAGTGGTCTCACTTTTGGGGAGAAATATATATCGGCGGTGAAGTATATGTAATGGAATGCGGTAATTATAATCAGTCGGGGGATTGGTCTTATTTTTGTCAGCCGTATTCAAACACAACTAAATTTATTAAGTTTGATACACCATGCAGTTGAGGAATAGGAGACTGAAAAAATGCAATATCAGAATATGACGGATGCAATCGGTAATACACCGCTTGTCAGATTAGTTAATATTGAGAAAGAATTCAACCTTAAAGCTAAGCTTTTCGCAAAGGTTGAAGCATCTAATCCTGCAGGAAGCGCAAAAGACAGAGCAGTAATAGGAATGATAAGGCAGGCCGTAATTGAAGGAAAACTTAAACCGGGGGCGACACTGATAGAGCCGACTTCGGGGAACACAGGAATTGCTATGGCTGCTATAGCGGCAAATATGGGATATAAGGCAGTTATTGTAATGCCTGATTCAATGAGTGAAGAAAGAATTAAATTGATGAAGGTGTACGGTGCTGAAGTAGTACTTACACCGGGAAATGAAGGAATGAGCGGTTCGATTAAGAAAGCTGAGGAAATATGTGCTCAAACTGAGAATTCGATGATTCTCGGGCAATTTGACAATAAAGCAAATGCACGCGAGCATTATCGAACAACAGGACCTGAAATATACAGGGATTTAGGAGGTAAGGTCAGCGCATTCATTGCATGTGTCGGTACAGGCGGTACATTTACCGGTGTGTCTGCTTTTCTAAAGGAATGTGTAGATGATGTAAAATGCATAGCAGTTGAGCCTTCTGCCTCACCTATGCTGAGTAAAGGTGAGAGCGGATCGCATAAAATCCAGGGAATAGGTGCAAATTTTGTTCCCGGTAATTTTAAAAGAGAATTTTGTGATGAGATAATTACCGTGACGGATGATAAAGCATTAGCTATGTTCAGACTTCTTCCGAGAAGAGAAGGGATATTTGCAGGAATTTCCTCAGGCGCAGCATTGGCAGCAGCGGTAGAAGTCGGACGACGAGAAGAATTTGAAGCAAAAAACGTAGTTGTGTTATTCACGGATACGGGGGACAGATATCTTTCTGTGATAAGTAATGATTGAAGCGACAAGAACAACTCTCTGTTATTTAAAGAAGAATATAAATAAAGAAACTAATTATCTTCTTATACATAAAACAAGACGTAACGATCCGAATAAAGATAAATATCTTGGCATCGGCGGACATTTTATTGAGGGAGAGACACCCGAGGAATGTATTATACGCGAGATAAAAGAAGAAACAGGAATTGCTGCTGAAGAGATTTTGAATTTGGAATACAGAGGAATAGTTCATTTTCACAGTGACATATACGGTGATGAAGATATGTATCTCTATACAGGAGAATACATAGGTTCAAATTCAGTTATTTCCCGAAAATGTGATGAGGGAAATCTTATATGGTATCCTGCAGCAAAAATTTGCGAACTACCGATTTGGGAAGGTGACAAAGTAATGTTTGAAAGATTAAATGCCGCCTCAGAGCCTATAAATCTTGATTTAACGTACATTGGCGACAACCTAGTTAAAGTAATCGGATAGAAGCAAAATAAAAAAAATTCAAAA
>JAZLGO010000023.1:0-36942 GCA_045616305.1 Saccharofermentans sp.
CGTGAAGGCTTATCAACCTGAACTGTCTTTGTCTTAACCTCACGGTCAATAACCTCGTAATCCTTACCTGACTTTGACTTCTTGCTGATAAGAACCTTCTTGCCCTTACCGTCAAGCTTAGCTGTTGAAACAGTAACGTCCTTTGTATCGTAGTTATCCTTCTCTTTAATAGCAAGTGTAACAAGCTTCTCAGTAATGGCACTGATTTCCTTAGCACGAGCTACAGTTGTCTCGACTTTGCCATTAATTACGAATGCTGTTGTCATGTTTCTCAATATAGCTGCGCGCTGATTGGCTGCACGACCGAGCTTTCTGTATCCTGACATCTTCATGTCCTCCTATAATCAATCATCTTTGGATGCAAGAGATAATCCCATCTCTGCAAGCTTCTCATTAACCTCGTCAAGAGACTTCTTACCGAGGTTTCTAACCTTAATCATGTCATCCTCAGTCTTAATTACCAAATCAGCAATTGTATTAATTGCTGCTCTCTTAAGGCAATTATATGTCCGAACTGAGAAATCCAATTCTTCAATCTGTGTACTGAGTTTTGAATCCTGCTCACTTACAGGTTCAACGCTTGTAAAATTCAAGCCACTGTCAGCATCGTTCAATGCTCTGAACAAGCTTAAGTGCTCAATAAGAATTGAAGATGCGGAGGATACTGCCTCGTCTACTTCAATTGATCCGTCTGTCCAAACCTCAAGAACGAGCTTATCGTAATCAGTACGATCGCCAACACGATAATTCTCAATTACAAAGTTTGCTTTCTTGATTGGTGTGAAGATAGAATCGATTGAAATAACACCGATTTCCTGTCCCTCAACCTTGTTCTGATCAGCTGTATTATATCCACGTCCGGCAGAAATAGTAAGTTCCATATAGAACTTCTTCTCACCGTTAAGTGTTGCTATTACATGATCCGGATTAACAATCTCAACTTCATCGTCGTGAATGATATCGCCGGCAGTAATCTTACCAACCTTCTTCTCCGGAGCACTGATACAAACTGTCTTTGGAGAATCAGAATGAAGCTTTACACGAATACCCTTAATATTAAGGATCATCTCAGTAACATCCTCAATGATTCCGTCAACAGTTGAGAACTCATGATATGTTCCGTCAATCTTAATAGAAGTAACTGCTGCTCCTGTAAGGGAAGAAAGCAATACACGACGGAGTGAGTTTCCGAGTGTAGTGCCGTAGCCACGCTCGAGAGGTGCTACAACATACTTACCGTATGAACCGTCATCACTCATTTCAACACGTTCAATTGTTGGTCTAAGAATATCAATCATTTATCTCTCCTCCTTAAAGTCTATCGTTTATCAAGCTGCTAAACTATTATTTAGAATACAACTCGACGATCAATGTCTCCTTAAGGGCTGCGAGATCTACATCTGCACGCTCAGGAGCAAGTGTAATTGTACCCTTAAGAGCTTCCTGATCAACTGAAAGCCATGCAGGTACCGGACGTCCGCTTAAGTTCTCAAAAGCGTGTGTTTTCTTAGCTGCATCGCTGATAGCAACTACATCACCCGGCTTCAAAATCATTGAAGGAACGTTTGCCTTCTTACCATTTACTGTGAAGTGTGCATGTGATACGAGCTGGCGAGCCTGAGCACGTGAAGCTGCGAATCCCATTCTATAAACTACATTATCCATACGGAGCTCGAGGAGTCTTAACAAGTTATCACCTGTCTTACCCTTCATTCTGTCAGCCTTCTCAAATGTTGTATGGAACTGCTTCTCCAATACACCATAGAAACGCTTTGTCTTCTGCTTCTCACGAAGCTGTGTACCGTATTCTGAAATCTTCTTTCTAGCGTTATCATGTACTCCCGGAGCCTTATGTCTTCTCTCGAAAGAGCACTTATCTGAATAGCATCTCTCACCCTTAAGGAAGAGCTTGCAACCCTCTCTTCTGCAGAGACGGCAAGTTGCGTCAGTATATCTAGCCATTTGTTAACCCCTCCTATTAAACTCTTCTTCTCTTCGGTGGTCTGCAACCATTGTGAGGAATAGGTGTAACATCTTTAATCATTGTTACTTCCAAACCGGCTGTAGCCAAAGCACGAACTGCGGACTCACGTCCCTGACCTGGTCCCTTAACGTATACTTCAACAGTACGCATTCCATGATCTACTGCCTTCTTAGCAGCATCTTCAGAAGCCATCTGAGCTGCGAACGGTGTTCCCTTACGTGAACCCTTCATACCCATCTCACCTGCTGAAGCCCATGAAATAGCATTACCCTGCATGTCAGTAATAGTTACGATTGTATTATTAAATGTTGCGTGAATATGTGCCTGACCCTTGTCAATGTTCTTACGTTCACGTCTCTTAGGTCTAACTGCGGCCTTCTTAACTGCCTTTGCCATTTTAAATCAACCTCCCTTATTTCTTCTTACCAGCAACTGTACGCTTTGGACCCTTACGAGTACGTGCGTTAGTCTTAGTTCTCTGGCCTCTTACAGGGAGCTTGTTTCTGTGACGACGGCCACGATAGCAACCAATCTCAGTAAGGCGCTTAATATTAAGTGCAACCTCTCTCTTAAGGTCACCCTCTACTGTATAATTATTCTCAATCTGATCACGAATCTGAGCAACCTCATCCTCTGTGAGATCCTTCACTCTTGTGTCAGGATTAATGCCTGTTGCAGCAATGATGCTGTCAGCACTTGTTTTACCAATGCCGTAAATATATGTAAGAGCAATTTCAATTCTCTTGTCATTCGGCAAATCAACACCGGCAATACGAGCCATTTTGTACCTCCATAATTTGAGTATAAAGTAAATTGTTTTTATATACGACACGCGGCGTAAGGTTCTCATCGTGTTAGGAAGAGCAGCCGCCCCTACAATAACGTGTTATATTTATAATTAAATGCGAGCCTCGAGCATAGAGACCTGTGATTCCGATTGGACAGAAGGCTAAATTTCAGTCCGATCTAAATTTGATCTCTGATTAACCCTGCTTCTGCTTATGCTTAGGATCTGAACAGATAATCATTACCTTACCTTTGCGGCGAATAACTTTACATTTCTCGCACATAGGCTTAACTGATGGTCTTACCTTCATTTGTAACCTCCTGTTTTTTAATCACACAAAAACTAGGCGCTTTAAGCGCATGCTATATAATTATATAGGGTTTTCTCGAAAATACAAGTGCTTTTGCAGACTTTTTTATTTTTTTTTTACTATAACTGTTATATCAACAAAAAACGTATGTGATATCGTTCAAAATATCACATACGCGGTTTAAATCTTATGCATCTCCGTTAATGTCTGACGGCGTATCTGCCGGAGGCGGAGCTTCGGTGTCGATTGTAACATCGGGTATGTCACTGCTCGATGTATCCGCAGGCGGTGCCTCTGTCGACTGAGTATCTGTAGGCTGCGTGTCTGCAGGCGGTACATCCGACACACCTGTATCAGCAGGAATTACGTCTGATGAACTTGGGATACCGGTATCAACCGGTGATACATCTGTCGGCGATACATCCGTAGGTTCTGTCTCTTCAGGTGTAGGTTCCGGTGTAGTTACGGCACCGGTCTCAGGATCCATAGTCGCTATCGAACCATCTTCATTTAAAACGCCGACCTCGATTTTTGCCTTTATCATCGGATAATAACTTCTGGCATATTCAACACGCTTAACCTCGTTTCCGTCCTTATCGTACCATATCTGATACGAACAAGCTGAGATTGCAGCATGTGCACTTCTTACGGTATGCGTCTCACCTACAGCCATTTCCGGATTAGCTACATACTCTGCTTCACTCGGCTCAGTATAACTTGTACGTTCACCGATAAAATCAATGTAGCCGCCATCCTCAAAAAGATGACCGTAAATCTGTACAGTAATCTTATAGTTGTCATTATCATAAAAAGTATGAAGAACTATCGGATATGCAGAATTGTTGGTAAATTTGAAATCATAGCTTCCCCAGTCAACAGTAGCGTCAATACCGGGATCAGTATAAGATGACGGCCACGAATGCTCATGTCTCTCTTCAACCTTCAAATCAGCTTTTACTACAGCCTGATAAATCATGGAACTTACCTGGCATATGCCGCCGCCGTAATCTTCCTTACTCTCACCGTCAATAATAACACCTGCACGCTCATATCCGTTCTCAGGGGTTCTCTTACCTACCACATCATTGTATGAGAAAGTTTCACCCGGCTGCATAATCATTCCGTCAATTTTCTCACAAGTAATTCTGATATTATGATTACGTGAATTTGCAGTCGTAGTGTTTGAAGATGCTTCGGAAATCTTTCCGTATCCGTTCTCGATATCTTCAGATGTAACCGAAGGCTCATCCTTAACAACCTTAACATCGATTACCTTCTCATAAACTCTGGAATCAAGCGTGGCTTTAACATCCTCTACTACAGCATCCACATCTATAAAGATGCCCTCTACCGAAGGCTCAATGTTGAATTCAAGTGTATTTACATTAAAATCCTTAAGAACGGCATCCTTCTTCTCTACGATAAGGGAATCCAATTCAGAATGCACAATATTACTTATTCCGTCAGTTTTAACAGTATACGCAGTTGAACACTCGTAAGGCTGAGCAGCCATACTCTTAATTGTGTTATATTGAGCCAAAAGCTGTTCATTGCTGAGTGTTGATAAATCTGCCACTCTGTTATAGCAGTATGCATTTTCAATAACTTCGTCAATATTCCACTCTAACTGAAGTGACGACATATCAAGCGGGTGACTGACTCCGTCTACATCCAAGCTGATATTCATTGCAACCGGAACCTCAGGTTGATTCTGAGAAACGAGATTCTTAGCCTCTTCAAGACTCAATCCGCTTACATCTATTCCGTCAATATGAACTCCGTTATAGAAGTTATCGGTGGAAATCATACTTATTACTTCTTCAGGAGTATACTTATTAACTGTTCCGTCATCCTGAATTATTTCAATCTTCTCTTCAAAATAGCCGTCTTTATATAATTTACCCACTACTATCGCACCGGTGCCTATAACCAGCACAAAAACTATAGCAGCAATGAGACCGCCCTTGCCCTTGGACGATTTACGTCCGGAAGAAGTGCTTCTTGTATTCTTTTTACTTGTTGAACTGCTCCTTACCGGAGCTGAACCCGTTTTTGTTGTTCCAGCTGTTTTCTTCATACCATCTCACCTTATAATTTGTTTACGTATAGAGTTTACTTATAATGAGCATTAAATTCAATGGAAAAACTCAAGAATTTGACTGAATTTTTATTGCAGTTTGTGTGAAGTTTTTTGTAAACTTACTAACTCATTGTTAAATAGAGTTATTTAATATATAATTATTAGACTATGTTACTTTCGGAAAGGAAATGACTTATTCAGATGAATAGAAAATTTTTCTCGGTTCCGCACCTTTTTAAGATTCTTTTCCTTCTGGGCTTGGCGGTAATAGTACATTTCGCATATGTTACAAGCTTTGTTTTTATTCTCGGAGCTGACTACGAGAATACGCTGAACCCTCGTAACTATACTGACTACGTGGCTTTGTCCCCTTACATTTCATTGTCGACAATTCTCCTTGCAGATTTTCTGCAAATGCCGAGATTCTTTCGTAAAAAGAATATTGATGTGGTATCGCAGACACTTTATTTTACGTTTATACAAACACTCATTACAATCTCTCTGAAAGACCTTATGGATAAACGCGCCTTCCCAAGAAGCGTTATTGTTTTAAGCTTTGTTATCCTCATTGTATACGTTTTTATCTGGGAAATGATGTGTTGTTTGATTTCTCATCGTCTCTATAAAAACGGAGAACTGGTGATCATCGGTACCAACGATACAACCATGAATGATATTGCAAACAAGATTTTCCCTTCTCTTAAAGGTCTCGATTTGGAATTGAGTAAAAAAATCAAGTTTACTGATACAGCCGAGGTACGTAATGCAATCCGACGCAATGCTGAGGTTTTTATTTGCCCTGATGTGCCTGCAGACAATAAATCAGACATTATTATGCGTTGTGCCAAGCAAAATACCGTAACTTATCTCGTTCCGCAGTTTTTTGAGATCAGCCTCTACAAATCGAGAATGATTAATTTTAATGACATGATGGTATTTATGCTTGATCGTCTTACTCTTTCTTTCGAACAACGTATGGTAAAGAGGATTTTTGATGTAATCGTATCTGCTCTTGCGTTAATTATCACTTTACCGATTATTCTTATCTCAATGTTAATTATTAAGATTACAAGTCCAGGACCTGCGATGTTTACACAAACCAGAGTTACTCAGGATATGAAAGAATTTACAATATACAAGTTGCGTACAATGCGTTTGGATGCTGAGGCAGCTACAGGTGCAATCATTTCCGGTAAGGATGATCCGAGAGTAACTTCTTTCGGTAAGTTTCTAAGACGTTCAAAGATTGACGAATTGCCGCAACTGTGGAATGTAATTAAGGGTGATATGAGTATAGTCGGTCCGCGAGCAGAACGACCGGTTTTTGTAAAACAATTTAATGAAGAAATCTCGGGTTATTCTCAGCGTTTCAGTGTTAAAGCCGGAATTACAGGTCTCGCTCAGGTTGCAGGAAACTACGATACTACACCGCAGGACAAACTCAGATATGATCTTTTATATATAAAGAACTATTCTCTTCTCCAGGATTTGAAGATAATGTTTATGACAGTACGTGCTGTATTCTCACCACATCTCTATAACAATCTCTTCCGTGCCAATGACGTTGCGGCTGAGATGTATGTAACCGATTCTCCGAATAACAGCAAGAAAAAAGAGGCAGGTAAAAACTCTCCTCTTTCCAGTCAGCTTATAGATAAAATTATCGACAAAAGCATTGAGGATGGCAAACCTGCGCCTGACTCAAAACCTCAATAGGTGTGACGAATTTTCAGATTCCACCATATCTTAACGGTGTCAGTAAACATTTTCCAAATGTCTTTTATTTTTATCCTTCCGAATGACGATTCTCTTGTAAATTCAAGAACTATCGGTCTTTCTTCTATTTTAGCCTTACGAGCTGCTGCTAAAGCTAAAATCTCAATGTCAAATGCAAAACCGCTTGTTACAAGCTTTGGAACTATCTCTTTTATGATTTCGCTTCTGTATAGCTTAACACCGGTCTGTGTATCTTTAATTTTCAGACCGAATAAAACCTTCAACATAATGTAATAACAATATGAGAAAATTTTACGAGCAATCGGATATTCAAGTTTGGATTCTTTATGCATCTTTGAACCTATTACAATATCACAACCAGTCTCATTCATTGTTTTGATAAAATCACAAAAATGATTCGGCGATAAATCCAAATCAGCATCAATAAAGCCGATTAACTCATGCTGCGCATGGATAACTCCCTCCTTTATTGCTCCGCCTTTCCCGCGATTCTTTGAATATGTTACAGGATGAATTCTTCCGTCTGCCTCTGAGGCTCTGATAATTTCTTTCTCAGTATTATCGGAACTTCCGTCATTAACAGGAATTAATTCAAAATCATCACAAAACGTTTCAGTTGCTTCGCATATAGTAAGAAGATTGTCATAAATTCTTACTCCTTCATTATATGCAGGTATAACTAAACTTAACATTTATTTGCCTCACAAATACTCACCTTGTTATTCTCAGCAATTATATCATGGGTTATAATAAATGTATATTATTCAAAAAAGGAGAAAGCATATGCAGTACTCATTCAGACCGAAGGGTGTATGTTCTATGGAAATCAATTTTGACATCGACGGTAATGTTATCAGTAATATCAGCTTTATAGGCGGATGTAGCGGAAACCTTAAGGCTATAGCAAAACTTTGCGACGGTATGACAGTCGAAGAAATAGAATCTAAATTAAAAGGTAATACTTGCGGATTCAAGGATACTTCCTGCGCTGATCAATTTGCAATAGCAGTCAGAGAAGCTTACGATAAAAACTAAATTTTTCTGTTCTGTATTGTGTTTATTACAAAAAAAATCCCAAAGCATTACACTTTGGGATTATGGAGGCACCATCCAGATTTGAACTGGAGCATAAAAGTTTTGCAGACTTCTGCCTTACCGCTTGGCTATGGTGCCATATTCTTAAACTCGAATAACTCCGAGTGCTAGAATATTATGCAAGAGAGAACAGAATTTGTCAAGTCTATTTATTTCAATTTGTGTAAAATACTTTTTCCTGCCAATTTATTAGGAAGATCATTCCACAATGCATCAAGCTCGTTGTACATTCTAATCTTTGCTGCTACGCCTATATCGGTAGCTGCATATATGAACGGAACATCACATTCACCGATACTCGGATTCACCTTAAACGGCAATTCCTCATGATCGAGATGCATCTCTGATTTAAGGTCATCTCTTTTACCCCTGGCATCAATTCTTATCCATCCGCCTGCCGCATTCAAATAAACAAAATTAAGAGCATGCAAAATCAACGGCGATTCAGGATTTTTCTCATCCAATCTCAAATACTGATATCCGATTCCGGCAGGAATATTGCAGGCACGAAGCAGCGCGCAGAGCAAATTTGCTTTACCGTAGCATAACGCGGTTTTCTTTTGTAAAACATCAGATGCCTTAAATACAACATCATTAAGCTTATAATCTCCGGTATGTTTAATCTCGTCTCTTACCAAAAGATAACACTGACGTGCAACCTCGGCCTCCATTTCAGGAAAAGCATTCTTGTCACATATTTCTGCCGCATGCATCGCACGTTCTATACAGTATTGCGCAATAATAGCCACTTTAGCATTATCTGTGTCAATAAACTCACTGGAAGCGAGATATTCATCAAAATTATCTTCTTTTAAAACCCATTCCATGCAAGAACCTCTTCATGTATATTAGTCTATACATTATATATGAAATTGTTTGTTTTGGTAGCTTTGTTTTCGATTTGGATAAAATCTGTCTCAAATACATCTCTCAGATTTTTCTCACATATAACTTCAAAAGCTTCCCCTGAATAAAGAATTTTACCATCCTTCATCATCAGAACTTCATCCGCTAAATGTGCCGCAAGATTTATATCATGAAGGATAACTATTACAGATTTTCCTTGAGCCTTCAAATTCTTTAAGACACCGACAAAATTCGCCTGATGTTTAATATCAAGATTAGCTGTCGGCTCGTCACAAATAAGCCAATCATATTCCTTTGCTATAGCTCTGGCAATTTGTATTCGCTGCTTCTCGCCGCCGCTTAAGGTATCGTAATTTTGATTGATGACCCCTTCTGCATCCATTATACTTACTGCTTCATTTACCTTAGCTTCGTCTTCTTTTGAAAATGTTTGATAAAAACCTTTACTATGGTATCTGCCAAGCCTTACAACATCGCCGGCAGTCATATCAAGTTCACCGGGAATTTCCTGAGGCACATAGGTAAATCGTTCTCTTTGTGCAGAATTGTTTACTATATAGTTCATCAATGTCGTTTTACCGCAACCGTTAGGTCCGAGTATTGCATGAATCTTACCGTCCTCGAAAATGTGTGTTATATGGTTTAGGACGATTCTGTTGCCGTATTTTATCGTTAAATCTTTAACTTCTATTTTCATTACTTACGCACCTCTCTGCTTCGTAAAAGCTGCACAATAAAATACGGGGCCCCGATTAAACTGGTTATTGCTCCAACAGGCAATTCCGAAGGCGCAATAATTGTTCTTGCCAAAGTGTCTGCAATCAGTACAAGGAGTCCGCCGCTTATAAAACACATTGTGATTTTTGTTCGCATTCTCTTGATTCCGGTATAACTTACTATATGCGGAACAATCAGTCCTACAAAACCTATTATTCCGCAATCTGCAACACATACGGCAATTAATATCGATGATATTGTAAGCACAACACACATAAGTCTGTTACTGTTAATTCCGTATGTTGCCGCCGTTGAAGACCCTAATTTCAATATATCCAATTGAGGTGCCAAAATAATTACTAACGGTAAGAAGATAACCGTCATGATGATGATTAACAGGCTTTTCGAAAATGTTGAGGAGGATAATGAGCCCAACATCCACATATATACTCTTTCCATATCTTCTTTATTCAGAGCCATCAGAACCGTTATTACAGCGCTTGTAAAGGATGAGACCGCAATTCCTGCAAGAAGCGTACTGCTTGTACTGCTTTGTCCTCTTTTCCCCGACGTTAAAGCTATAACCATTATAAATACAAATGTTAATGCCGCACCAAATATCGCGCCTATAAATCTTGCAGATAATCCTATAAACCGAAGTGAGAAATCCAGCCCTGTAACAATTACAAATGCTGCTCCCAAAGCTGCACCACCTGATATTCCCATTACTGACGGATCAGCCATTCTGTTTTTCAATATGGACTGCATGAGACAACCGCACACTGCAAGAAGACCGCCTACGAATACAGCGGTTACTATTCTCGGGAACCTTACCTTGAACAGAATTGTTTCTGTATTTGCAGGTATATTACCTCCGGTCAAAGCTTTAAATATATCCGACATTTCAACCCGCGCAGCTCCGAATCCGGCAGCAATAAGCATTGCTGCCGCTAGGATAAGGAACATAAACAGTATTTTAAAAACATCGGATTTATTTTGATACGATTTCATAAAGCATTTCTAAGGCATCAACGTTACGCGCAGTTTGGCGTTCGAAAATATTAGGATCGATAACTATAACATGGTTGTTTTTTACAGCAGATAATTCACAATATGGTTCAGTAGATATAAAATCATTATATGCCCACTCAGGAAGAAGAATATAGTCGGGATCAGCTTCAATCAGCGCTTCTAATGAGAATGTCCAATACTGTGCATCAGCTGCCGTATTTTTTGCACCTGTCATTTCAATCATCTCGTTAATGTAGGTGTCACCTGTAGCGGCAAATTCACCGTATTCACCGAATCCTACACAATAATATACACTGACATTATTGGTAATAGGTGTTATTTTTGCTATCCTGTCACGCAATGACTTCACCAACTCTGCTGCTTTGTCATTGCAATTCAAAATTTTGGCTACTGCCTCTATGTTTGTAAACATTCCTTCAAAAGATGTCTCGTCACGAACAATTAATACAGGATATCCCAGTTCACTGATTTTATTGTAATCATCTTCGCTGAGCACTGAAGAAGCTATAATAACATCCGGATTGAGTTCAATTATAGTCTCTGTATTGGGACTGTCTATGGCGCCAATAGAAGCTATATCTGTAACTTCGGTCGGATAATCACAGTAATCAGTTCTTCCGACAAGTCTGTCTTCCATACCAAGCTCATAAATAATTTCTGTAATTACCGGGGATGCGCTTATAACTCGATGAGGTTCGCTTTCAACTGTAACCTTCTGACCGTAGAAATCAGTCAGTTCAAGCGGATAGTAATCTTCCGCTGCAATTGACGTTGTTGAATCGGTTGATTGCTTTTTTTCAGTACAACCGCTTACTGAAAAGGAAATGAATAAAATTGCCGCCAACGCTAACGTTACGACATCTGACGCGTATATACGCTTCATAATAAAACCTTTCTGCTGTTCTCACCAACCCGTAAAAACAACAAATACTAAACTCGAATGGCAGGTCTCCTGACTTATACTGCCATACATTCGCCTTCTCAGATATCCAATGGCATGATGAATATATGGCTGCTCGTGTGAGCAGGTACTGACAGTAGCGGGGGCTGCTCAGGATTTGCACCTGATTCCCTATTATCTTCTTTTACAAAGCACCATCGGCTTCACTATTATATGATAACCTTTTAAAGCTTTTCAATACTAATTATCGATATATTTGCATTTTTATCTTGACATATTATATATGTGTCGTTATAATCTTAAGGCATTCTATGAGTGCTCTGAGTGGTTATATGGCGGCATAGCTCAGTTGGCCAGAGCGTCCGGTTCATACCCGGCAGGTCGTAGGTTCGAATCCCACTGCCGCTACCACTCATTTTTGGCCCGCTGGTCAAACGGCTAAGACACCACCCCTTCACGGTGGAGACACGGGTTCGATTCCCGTGCGGGTCACCAAAGACTGTCCAAATAAGTAATTGGACAGTTTTTTTGTGCAAAAAAATATTTGCGATTACAAAAGAAAGAGGTCGTTCTGATTGAACGACCTCTGATAATTTTGCTGATTCTGAATAAATCAGATTTCACCTACTAAGATACCATATTCGGCACAGATATTTGCATACTCCTGTGAGTAAACAAATCCGCGGAATATATCCATCTTATCAGCACCCTTTCCTAACTGATCTACCCAAGAGTTAAATCCTGCCTCATCAGGCTCACGTCCCATAAATACATTGTAAAGCATCTTTACAAATGCAGAATCTGATGGTTTTGAACCCATATACTCATTACTGAATACGAACATATATCCGACATTTGCACCTGTCTGTCTGGAAGCCATGAGATCCATTACATACTGTGCCTGTGAACCCTGGTCAGGCAAACGATTCAAGCACAATCTATACAATCTTGCTACAAATGCATTAACGTTCTTCTGCTGGTCAGGATTTGCTCCAAGAACGAAATAACCTGTCGGGATGCCATACTCTCTGCAAAGATTATCAAACTCTATTGAATTTGCAAATCCGTAATAAACTTCCTCACGTGACTTGCCGGCATTAAGGTCATTCACCCAAGCAGCCTTACCTTCTGTATCTGAATCACGATTAAGGAATACTCTGTAAAGAATTTCTACAAACTGCTCATTTGAAGTATTTTTGTTAGCGAACTCCTCACTGAAGAAGAAGCCATATGATAACTGAGCACCGCAAAGCTTGCCGTCAACTACAAGATTTGTCCAGTAATCAAGACCGCCCTGGTCAGGATCTCTCTGGAATACTTCTGAATAACAACGTGTTACAAAAGCCTCAACTTCTTCACGATTAACTGTTACAGGTGTAGGAGTCGGCTTGTTATCATTGTTGTTACTATTGCTTGGTTTTAATACTGCAGTAGCAGTAATTGTAATCTGACCGTTAAGCTTTGATGTATCAATAGTAATTAATCCTGTTGAATTATCGTAGCTTACATAACTCATTACAGAATTTCCGTTTGATGTATATGTAACACTTATTGTATCAGGTAATGTATGCTTACCATCCACTGCTAACTTTAAAGAATACTCTTTATAAGTAAGCTTATTTGCTGTTGCAGAAACTTCTTTAAAATCTGTAAGATTTAATGTTATCTCACCAGGGTAGAATATATTACTCTGCTTATTACGCTGTGAATTTACCCAACCGCCTTCATCGTAACCTGTTGATTTGAACGGAACATATACTGCTCCGACATTACAGAACGGATGATTTGAAGTTGTTACGCCTGAAGCAAGCTCAGGTGCTGTATTGAATGGTATGTTAACTGACAAGCAATCCTTAAATGCATTAGAACCAAAATCTTCAACATTAGACGGAATCGTAACATCAGCAAGCTTCTTACAACCACTGAATACATTCTGCTTAATTGTTGTAAAATCAGAATTCTTAGGCAATGTAACAGATACTAATTCAGCACAACCGCTAAAAGCTCCTGTTTCTATATTCTGAATATTGTTTCCAAGATTCAAATTCTGGAAACCGCATTTCTCAAATGATTTTGAACCGATACGACTAATATATGTAAAATCAAAAGTCTTCAGACTGGTACAACCTGAACAAAGCATATCAGGAACGATATTTATATCTGAACCCAATTTCAATGTTTTAAGTGAAGTACAATCCTGGAATACCTTAGTGCTTATTACAGAAGCCTTATCTATGTTAGTAATTGTTGTTAGACTTGAGCACTTTGCAAAAGCACTCTCGGCAACAGTCTCAATACCTACAGGCAGATTTACCGCAATAAGACCTGTACAGTTATAACACATCTTAACCGGTACTACAGATACTTTCTCAGGTAATGTTAATGAAGAAAGTGATGCACATCCTTCAAATGCATTATCGTTGATTGTAGTGATAGTTGACGGCAATGTAAGCGTTGTAAGTGAAGAACAATTGTATAACAATGTCTTTGGAATAATTCTGATACCTTCAGGAATACGTAATGTCTTCAAAGAAGTACATCCGCTGAAAGCACTTGCACCTATTGTACTTAAACTTGCATTGTCATCAGGCATCTTAACTTCTCTTAAGTTTGCGCAACCTGCAAATGCATTTGAACCGATATAAGTAGCCTCATTTCCGATAGCAATAGATGTAAGCGAAGAACAGTTCTTAAATGTATCATCCTGTACTGAATAAACCTTGGATGACATATCAACTGTCGTCAACTTATTACAGTTCTGGTATACACCTTTACCTAAATTTATAACTGTATCCGGCATACTGAAAGATGTAAGATTTGAACAGCCTGAGAATGCATAATCACCGATCGTATCAAGTATTGAGCCCTTTTCAATATTAAAGTATTGCAGACTGGTGCATCCGTTAAATGCATTGTTCTTAATACTCTGTGTTAATGCAGGAATACTTACGCTCTTCAATGAAGTACATCCCTGACAGAATCCGCCATTGATTACCTGTATATTCTTAGGTATTTCCAAAGAACTTAACTGCGTACAATTTTTGAATACTTCACTTCCTAAAGTGTTTAAATCTGAAGGCAATTCAATAGAATTAATGGCTGTTCCTAAGAAAGCCTTGGAACCTACTCTTATAAAATCATCCGGTAACTGAACCGAAACGCTTGAAGACGGTGCACCGTTGTAGGTAACCTTCTCAAGACCGATACAATTGCAGAAAGTCTCATCTTCAATACTCTGACAAAAAGCGCCTACCGTAACTTTCTTAAGCTTAGTACAATCCATAAAACCACCGATACCGGCAGTAAAAAGATTGTCAGCATATTTAATTTCTGTCAAATCAGTACAGCCCTTAAAGCAATACTTACCGAATTGAGTAATACCTGTATAATCATCTAAAAACTCCATACTGAAATTTTTAAGTGACGTACAATTCTGGAACGCACTCTCACCTATTGATACGCCTTTCTTTACAAGACCGCCAGGCAAAGCCGGCTTTGATGTATTTTTGTCTGAATAGATATAAGTTAACTGTGAGCAACCGTTAAATGCATTCTTCAAAATTACTTCTGTATTTTCACTGAATATAACCTTACTAAGGTTAGTATTCTTCGCAAAGGCAGATTCTCCGATTGTTGTAACTTGTGTCAAATCCAATGAAATAATGTTACACCCTTCAAATACATTCTTACCCATAACAACATTGCTGTTAAAAGTAACACCTTCAAGCGTACTGTTCTGAAAAGCTCTGTCGCCGATGGATACCAAACCGTGAGGTAAAACAATATTTTGAATTGCTCCGCAATTCTTAAAAACCTCGTTGTTAATTGACGTAACCGTATATTGCCCTACTTTATCAGGAATAACATAGTTTGACCCGAACTTAGAATCGTCTGCTCGACTGACTATAGCACAAGTTGTATCTGATGTAGCCTTATACATAAGAGCCCCTGCCGAATCTATAAAAGTATCAGCACTACCCGCAAATACTGCAGTCGGCAATAAACAAATTACCAATAAAAGTGTTCCTAATAATCCAAGAACACCTTTCACCTTCCCTTTCATCTTTTTTGTTCTCCTTCCAAAAAACATATTTGTGTGTTGATTTTAACACATGTTAATGGTTTTGTGTAAAATTATTTACAATTTTTTATTTCAAATTCGATTTATATATAAAATGAGGGCCGCTGATTAGCGGTCCTCAAAATGAAAGCTTTAAGTTACAGTAATAAATAATTACTTAATCTCAACCTCAGCACCAGCCTCAGTAAGCTTCTTAGCAAGAGCCTCTGCCTCATCCTTAGAAACGTTCTCCTTAAGAGCTTTAGGAGCAGCCTCAACAGCTTCCTTAGCTTCCTTAAGTCCAAGACCGCAAGCATCCTTAACAGCCTTGATAACATTCATCTTTGAATCACCGAAGCTCTTAAGAACTACTGTAAACTCAGTCTTCTCTGCCTCAGCAGCACCGGCACCGGCGCCTGCACCAGGAGCAGCTACAACTGCTGCTGCAGCTGATACACCGAACTCCTCTTCGATTGCCTGCTCTAACTCAAAAAGCTCCATAACT
The DNA here is from genome assembly GCA_045616305.1 of Saccharofermentans sp. Taxonomy (GTDB): domain Bacteria; phylum Bacillota; class Clostridia; order Saccharofermentanales; family Saccharofermentanaceae; genus Saccharofermentans. Next base: position 16,076 of record JAZLGO010000023.1, read on the forward strand.
GACAAAGCCTTGATGTCTTCGATCATCTTTGTAATCTTCTCACTTGCCATGATTTTATCCTCCTAATATAGATAATTTTAAAATAGATTTAATTAAGCCTCAGCATTCTCAGCCGGTGCTTCAGCAGCAACAGGGGCGCCTTCGCCCTCCTGTGCCTTCTCAGCTACAGCCTTAACGAGCATAGCAAGCTTTGTCATAGGGAAAAGCATACCATAAACAACCTGGCTGTAAAGTGTCTCCTTGTCCGGTACCTTTGCAAGAGCATTGATTTCTTCAATAGAAGCAACATTACCCTCAATGATACCACCCTTAATCTCAAGAACTTCTATTGACTCAGCAAACTTTGACATAACCTTTGCCGGTGCAACGAGATTCTCTGAATAAGCTACTGCAGTAGGTCCTTTAAAAACTTCATCAAGTCCTTCGATACCGAGTTCCTTGAAAACAAAACGCAATGTTGTGTTCTTAATAACCTGAAGCTTTACATCGTTCTTACGGAGCTCGTTACGTAATTCAGTATCCTGAGCAACTGTAAGTCCGCGTGTAGAAGCGAAAACGAAAGCATTTGCACCCTTGAATGACTCAACGAGCTCAGCAATGTTCTGCTTCTTAGCAGCAAGAATTTTCTCACTTGGCATTTTAATTTCCTCCTTGTATTAGTATATAAAAACCCTCAAGCAAAAGACGCTTGAGGGTTGAACAATAAACATAATCATTTAGTATTCTTACCTCGGCAGGCGACTCAATGTCTTTATAGTCTCTGAAGAACTTACCTGCTGTCTTTGGCGTGAACGGATAATTATTAAATTTGTTTTTAATTAAGCACTGAACTTTGATGAGTTGAGCTTAATACCAGGGCCCATTGTTGCAGAGATTGAAGCACTCTTAATATACTGACCCTTTGCTGCTGCAGGCTTAGCCTTAATGATTGCCTCCATGATAACCTTGAGGTTCTCTTCAAGCTTCTCCTGACCGAAAGAAACCTTACCGATTGGGCAGTGAATGATGTTTGTCTTATCAAGACGATATTCAATCTTACCTGCTTTAATGTCATCGATAGCTTTCTTAACATCCATCGAAACTGTACCTGACTTAGGGTTTGGCATCAAGCCCTTAGGACCCAAAACCTTACCGAGACGACCTACAACACCCATCATATCAGGAGTTGCAACTACAACGTCAAAATCAAACCAGTTTTCCTTTGTAATCTTATCTACCATGTCCTCGGCACCAACATAATCTGCACCTGCTGCCAAAGCCTCATCAGCCTTAGGTCCCTTAGCAAATACCAATACCTTCTTGGAACGACCGGTACCGTGTGGAAGTACTACTGCACCTCTAACCTGCTGGTCAGCGTGACGTGAGTCAACACCCAAACGAACATGAAGTTCAACTGTCTCATCAAATTTAGCCTTACCTGTCTCCTGTACAAGACGAACTGCCTCTGAAGGATCGTAAGCAACTGACTTATCTACGAGCTTTGTGAGCTCAGAATATCTTTTACCAGTTTTCATTTATCAACCCTCCTATCAGTCCTCAGTAACAACGATTCCCATGCTGCGTGCTGTACCTGCTACCATACGAGCGCATGCTTCAACATCTGCTGCATTAGTATCAACCATCTTAATCTGAGCAATCTTAATACACTCAGAGAAAGGAATCTTTGCTACCTTCTGTGTGTTTGGCTTTCCTGAACCACTCTCGATATTGCAAGCTTTCTTAAGCAATACAGGAACCGGTGGAGTCTTTGTTATGAAAGAGAATGTACGGTCTGCATAAACTGTAATAACTACAGGAATAACGAGACCTGCATCCTTTGCTGTTCTTTCATTGAACTCTTTTACGAACTGCTGGATATTAATTCCGGCCTGTCCAAGAGCTGGTCCTACCGGTGGCGCTGGTGTTGCTTTACCTGCAGGTATCTGTAACTTTACGTAACCTGTAACTTTTTTAGCCATAATGGCCACCTCCCAAAAATTATTTGCTTTCCGCTTTCCGAAAAGCTGTTTTTATATCATCGATAAATCGATAAACAAAATTAAATCTTTATTACCTGTGTGAAATCCAGGTAAATAGGTGTCTCACGACCGAACATTGAAACACTTACGCGAACCTGCTGCTTCTCATAGTTCATCTCTTCAACAGTACATTCGCTGTCTGCAAAAGGTCCGCTGATAACGCGTACCAAATCGCCGATATTATAGTCAACTTCAGTTGCAACTGCAGCTTCAAAGCCCATGGCAATCATGTCTGCTTCGGTCATCTCCAACGGCTCGGTAGGCTTTGCACTTACAAATCCCCTTACACCGTTTGTGTTACGGATAAGATACCAAATATCCTGCCACATCTCTTCTGTGCAATCGATGTTAATAAAAACGTAACCAGGAAATTTCTTAACTGTTGTTACCTTCTTCTTACCATCCTTGACTTCAACCTTTTCCTCTTCAGGAACCTCTACCTTACGGATTACTTCCTGAAGTCCACGGTTCTTAATAGCCTTCTCAAGTGAAGTTTTAACTTTCTTCTCAAAATTTGTGGTTGTGTAGACTACATACCACTTACCTTGTAATTCTTCAGCCATTAGAATGCTCCTTAATAATCAAAACAAAGCTTCCGATTTAAACTTATGCATCAGCAGAAGTCTCTGCTGCAGTCTCAGCAACAGTTGTCTCAGGAACTGCAACTTCAGTTGCGGCAGTCTCTGTAGTTGTCGGAACATCATAGAAACCAACCTTCTCAAGAGCCCACTTAGAAGCAGTGCCTATAACTGTAAAAAAGATTGCAAAGAATAAGATAATTGCCAAACAAACTACAGAGGTCTGCTTCAACTTCTCTTTTGTAGGCCATATAACCTTCTTAAGTTCAAGGCGAACGCCGTTGAAGGTATTTCCTATTTTTTTGAAAAAATTAGCCATTTTAATACCTCTTAAACAGCAATTACTTTGTTTCCTTGTGAACTGTATGCTTACGGCAGAAAGGACAATACTTCTTTAACTCAATTCTGTCAGAGTCGTTCTTCTTGTTCTTCTCTGTCTGATAATTTCTCTGCTTGCACTCTTCGCATGCTAATGTAATCTTGTCACGTGCACTGGCCTTTGCCATAATAACACCTCCGATGATGTATATCTCTTGTCATTTTACCGACAATTCTTAAAAATAACCGCAATAAAAAAAGACCTCTAAAGGTTTTTGCTTGACAATTGTATCACGGTAGTATTGAGAAGTCAACTAAATATTTAATTTATACTTTTTATATCATCAATGCTTTTATATCGGCCTTTTCGAAAAGCAGAATTATCTTCTGCTCTTCAATTCAGTCTCAACATCTTCAAGTGAAATATCCATCTTGCCCATAAGAACCAAAAGATGATAAACAAGATCTGCTATCTCATTAACTGTCTCTGCTTTATCGTTATGGGCTGCGGCAATTGCAGTCTCTACAGCTTCTTCACCGATTTTCTTGGAAATTTTGTCTACTCCCTTATCAAAAAGATAATTAGTATATGAACCTTCAACAGGATTAGCCTTACGATCTTCAATTACTGCAAATAATTCTTCAATAATATTCATTCTTTTTACCTCTTATTCCTTTGTTAAGTCCCAATCGTCCAAATTGCGATAGAAACATGATTTATTATTTGTGTGACAGGCTGCACCTGTCTGTTCAACCTTATAAAGAAGCGTGTCTGCATCACAGTCTATTTTTGCTTCTGTTACCTTCTGTACATGACCTGAAGTCTCACCTTTTTTCCAAAGTGTATTACGTGATCTCGAATAATAGTGCATATAACCTGTCTTCTGAGTCAGCTCAAAGGCTTCATAATTCATATATGCCATCATGAGAACTTCACCTGTTGTGCTGTCTGTTGTTATTGCAGGAACAAGACCGTCAGAATTCTTCTTCATATTCTGCCACATCTTAAGTTCTCTTGTAAGCTTTCTTACGGGAATACCCTTATCCGAGAGAAATTCCTTCAAATCATTTATGTCAACTTCACCGAAGTGGAAAAGACTTGCTGCAAGAACTGCATCTGCCTTTCCTTCAACAATACCGTCATAAAAATCCTGCATTGTTCCTGCTCCGCCGCTGGCAATTACAGGAATAGACACGCTGTCAGCAATCATTGAAGTAATCTTGTTATCATAACCTGATTTTGTTCCGTCCTTATCCATTGATGTGAGAAGAATCTCACCGCAACCCAGACTCTCTGCTTTCTTCGCCCATTCGACCGCATCCAAACCTGTTGGCTTTGTGCCGCCTGCAATAACTACCTCGTAGCCTGAAGGGAATTCACTTTCTCTTCCTTCTCTGGACTTAACGTCTATTGCCACTACTATACACTGAGCTCCGAACATATCGGATGCTCTTTTAATAAAATCCGGATCCTTAACCGCTGCTGAATTCAGTGATACTTTATCTGCTCCGGCATTAAGAATTGCTCTTATATCATCTACGGTTCTTATACCGCCTCCGACCGTAAAAGGAATAAACACCTCATCAGCCACACGACTTACCATATCTATAACTGTATCTCTTGCTTCAAGCGTAGCAGTAATATCGAGAAAAACCAATTCATCGGCGCCCGAAAGATTGTATGTCTTTGCACACTCAACCGGATCGCCGGCATCTCTTAAAGAAACAAAGTTTACGCCCTTAACTACTCGTCCGTTCTTTACATCAAGACACGGAATTATACGTTTTGTAAGCATTTTCTGAGGTCCACCTTTCTCTCATATATGGCTTTACCGACAATTACACCGGCACAACCGCTTTCTCTGATATACATAATATCCTCATCAGAACCTATTCCGCCGCTTGCTATTACTTTAAGTCCTGTTTTATCAACCATCTCCTTGGTTGAATCAAATGCAGGGCCTGTAAGCATTCCGTCTCTGGAAATATCTGTAAATACTATGGTCTCGGCACCGAGTTCTTTCATTATTCCGGCAAACTCAACAGCTTTCACTCCGCTGCCGTTCGTCCAGCCGTCTACAGCTACTTCACCGTTCTTCGCATCTATTCCGATAGCAATTCTGTCACCGTACAATCTGAGTGCCTCTTCGGTGAATTTTCGGTCTTTAATGGCAGAAGTACCGATAACACAACGTGTTACACCATACTCCTCTATCCATCTCTTAAGCGTATCCATATTGCGGATTCCGCCGCCTGTATCAACCTTCAAGCCGGTTTTTACCGCAATCTCTTTTATAATAGCATGATTGGTAGGAATTCCTGACTTCGCTGCATCTAAGTCCACTATATGAATCCATTCGGCGCCTGCCTCCTTGAATTCCATGGCCTGAGCCAGAGGATCCTCATTATAAACAGTCACATCATCATATTTTCCCTGGCGAAGTCTTACACACTTTCCGCCAAGCAAATCAATCGCAGGTAATATATACATAGCAAATCTCCTTCTTGTCGAATTACCATTGAAGTCATATTTTACCATACGATTGACTCATTGTGAATTTATTCTGTTCTGTTCAGTAAATTTATACGGAATAATAAATCAGAAACCCATAATTACGATTCCGCCCTCTTCCAAATCATAATATGTTCCGCCGCACATTCCGGTTAACAAATAACTGTCTTGTAAATCATCACGATCCGGTTGTTCGCCATAGTAATAAAATACTGAAGCCAAATCAGAATCTATAACCTCGATTCTGAAATTATCCTCACAGATGTCACTGTTTGTATAAAACGAGTATGTACCCATACCACGCATGATTGTTAAATCATCTTTTTCCGGAACATTCTCCTTGAATGCATCAATATCATCTGCTGAATTTAACTCGGCATAAATATATACATCCGCGCCCTTGGTAGCTTCGAAAGCATACTTAAAGCCCTCGACACCCCAGTCGGAAGGATCAAGTTCAGTCACTTCATAACCTTGAGTCGTCAATTTATTATATAATGCAACACCGCCCACCTCGGTCTCACTGCCTGCAGCAGTTTCATCTGAGGATTCTGCAGCTGTCTCAGTCACAGCCTCTGTAGTAGCTTCAGTTGTGGTCTCTGTAGTAGCCTCAGTTGTCTCCTCTGTTGTTGCCTCTGTAGTAGCCTCAGTTGTCTCCTCAGCCTTATTATGAGACTTCCTGTCCTCTTTCTGCTCAGTCTTTCTCTCAGACTTATGCTTATTCTTCTCAGAACCGCTGTCAGCACTGCAACCGCAAGCTGATACAAGCATTGCTAATGCCAATACTAATGATAATGTTGTCTTTTTCATAATATAACCTCTTTTCTTAAGATGAATTATTCATCTCATTGCAAAAAGCATTGTAACAAGCATTTTGTTAATATCAAAGAGTTACAAAGTACAAAAAAACAATGCTTATTTTGCTTATTTTGATAAATAAAGTCAATTTTGTATTGAATCAACAAAACGCTTAAGAATCTGCAAACCTGCTTCACCGCTTTTCTCAGGGTGAAACTGAGTCGCGAAAATATTGTTTTTCTGTAATGAACACGGGTATTTGATTCCGTACTCGGCATATGCAGCCACATCTTCAACCTCTGCCGCATCACAATAGTAGGAATGAACAAAATATACATAATCAGATTCTCTCAGGAATTTGCTATTAACATCGACAAGTGAATTCCATCCCATCTGCGGAACCTTGAGTCCAGCATCAACTGTCAATTCGGCAGGAAATTTTACAACCTTCCCCGGTATCAACCCGAGCCCCTTTGTTATCTCTCCGCCTTCTTCGGAAGAATCCAAAAGAAGCTGCATACCGAGACATATCCCCATAACAGGTTTTCCGGAAGCCGCAAATCTTTTAACGGCATCTCCCAGACCTGATTCGTTAAGCGCCTTCATAGCCGGAATAAAAGCACCGACGCCCGGTAAAATCAGGGCATCGGCACTGTCGATTATATCTGTATCCGAAGTAATAACAGAAGGTGCCTTAAGGTAAGTCAAAGCCTTTTGTACAGAGGCCAGATTACCCATTTTGTAATCAACAATGGCAATCATCTTCTATTACTCTAATTCCTTTCCGGTAAGTCTGCTGTAGCACTCACGATACTTCTCTGCAGTCTTTGCAATTACTTCATCAGGAAGCTTCGGAGCAGGATATGTCTTATCCCAATCAAGTGTCTCAAGCCACTCTCTTAAATACTGCTTATCAAAACTCTTCTGTGCATGACCAGGTTCATATTCGGAAGCATCCCAGAATCTTGAAGAATCAGGAGTAAACATCTCATCTGCTACAACAAGCTTTCCGTCAATCTTACCGAACTCAAACTTTGTATCAGCAAGAATGAGACCCTTTGTAAGTGCAAACTCAGATACTTTCTTATAAAGAGCAAGTGTGGCATCCTTAAGAGCCTTGGCATCCTCTTCGCCGAGAAGCTCAATTAACTGCTCATAAGTAATATTTATATCATGACCTTCATCAGCTTTTGTAGACGGTGTAAATAAAGGCTCAGGGAGCTTGTCGCCCTGCTTCATTCCCTCAGGCATCTTAATGCCTCCGACTGTACCGTTAGCCTTATACTCCTTAAGAGCAGAGCCTTCGAGATAACCTCTTACAATACACTCAGCAGGAAGCATATCAACCTTCTTTACAAGCATCGAGCGTCCCTTGAGCTCTTCCTCATATTTATCAAGACCCATAGGATATTCCTTTGGATTTGTAGAAATAACATGATTAGGAATAACATCCTTGGTAAAATCAAACCAAAAAGCAGAAATAGAACTTAATACTTTACCCTTATCAGGAATAAGCTCGTCAAATACAACATCAAACGCTGAGATTCTGTCAGTAACAACCATAAGAAGGCTGTCACCCAAATCGTACACGTTACGAACCTTACCTTTAACAAATACCGGTAAATCAATAAAATCAGTATCTTTAATTAACATATATGTTTCCTCCAAAAAATGAATTTCTGATTATAAAACGCCCTTAGTCGAGATAACCTGATCTGCAAATCTCTCATCTATTGCCACTGCCATTCTCATTGCACGCGCAAAAGCTTTAAAGATTGCTTCTGCCTTATGGTGATCGTTAACACCGTAAGGGCAACTTATGTGCAGAGTTATATTTGAATTAAACGCAACACTTCTGAAAAACTCCTCGAAAAGCTGTGTATCCATTGTCCCGCACATATCGCCTGAGAACTTTGCATCAAAAACAATGAATGCTCTGCCGGATATATCTATAACGGCTTTACCGAGAGCTTCATCCATAGGAACCTCAAAAAAGCCATATCTCGTTATACCCTTTTTATCTCCGAGAGCCTCATTAATTGCCTGACCGAGTACTATTCCGACATCCTCGACCGTATGATGGCTGTCAACCTGAAGATCTCCGGTGCATTTAACTTTAAGATCTATTCCCGAATGCTTTGAAAAAGCAGTCAGCATATGATCAAAAAAACCTACACCCGTATCAATCGAATTAGAACCTGTTCCGTCAAGATTAAGTTCCAATTCAATCTGTGTTTCTTTAGTATTTCTGATAATCTTAGCCGTTCTGGACATTTTTTATCTCCTCAATAGCCTTAATAAACTCATCCATATCAGCGTCCGTTCCGATAGTAATCCTCAGATAATCACTGATATTCTGCTTGTTGAAATATCTTACTATTATACCCTTTTCTCTCATTTTTTGATAGAGTGCGGATGCTTCAATAAATTCAGGCTTGGCAAAAACAAAATTAGCCGACGACGGAAGTACCGAGAAACCCATTTTCGATAAGGAGGAAACAAACTTCTCTCTTGTATCTATAACAGCATTTCTTGTTTTATTATAGTAATCCTGATCAAGGATGGCTTCGGCAGCTACTTTCTCTGCAACTCGATCGACCGGATAAGAATTAAAGGAATCTCTTATTCGACGCATGCCTTCAATCAGTGCCTCATCGGCAACAGCATAACCCACGCGCATTCCGGCAAGGCCGTAAGCTTTGGACATTGTCTGTACCACAACAAGATTTTTATACTGCTTTACAAGCTCCACCGCACTGATCGGATTTTTTGCAAAGGCAATATAAGCCTCATCAATTATTACAACAACATCTTTATTGGCTTCCAGGATTCTCTTTATATTATCCAGGGAAGTCATCGAGACAGATGTCGGTGCATTAGGATTTGCTATTGCAATTCCGCAGTTCTCTCTGCCGATATAATCCTCAACCTTAATCATATAATTTGAATCAAGAGGTATGCGCTCAAGGTTAACATCATACATCTCGGAATATACCGGATAAAAGCTGTACGAGATTTCAGGACTTAATACGTTCTTATCGGTATTACGGCAATTCTCAAAAAATGTCTGCCAGCAAACAGCCAAGACTTCATCCGAACCGTTGCCGACAAAAACATTCTCAGCCGTAATACCGTACTGCGAATAAATTGAAGCAACAGCCTCACGCACCAATGTTGAATTGGTATCCGGATAAAGACGGAGAACATCCGGATCAAGCTCCTTAAGGACTGCTGCAGCCTTAGGAGACGGTCCGTAAGGATTCTCGTTTGTATTCAATTTAATGAGACGCTTTATATCCTTCGGTTGCTCTCCTGCAACATACGGAGTAATCTCATTCGTCTTTTTGTTCCAATAATTATTCATAAATTCACACTTTACTTCTCAAATCTGACACGTACAGCCGCAGCGTGACAGGTAAGACCTTCACTGTCGGCAAAAAGCGCAACATCCTTATAAACTTCTCTTAATGACTCCTCATTAAAATTAAGAACACTCATCTTCTTATAGAAATCACCGGTATTCAACGGAGAGAAGAATCTTGCTGTTCCTGATGTCGGCAAAGTGTGATTAGGGCCTGCAAAATAATCTCCGAGCGGTTCAGGAGTATAATTCCCCATAAATACTGCACCGGCATTATTAATCTTTGCAAGAACCTCTTCACCGTTCTCAACACAAATCTCAAGGTGTTCAGGCGCAAGCTCCTCACTGAAATTAATTGCGGTATCCATATCCTCACAGACAATAATCGCACAATAGGTCTGAAGTGACTGAGCAAGTATACTGTTACGCGCTGCTTCTTCAGATCTTCTGTCAACAGCTTCAAGAACTTCATCAGCAAGCTTCTGTGATGTAGTAAGAACTATAGCAGACGCGATTTTATCATGTTCAGCCTGTGAAAGCATATCGGCAGCAACATATTCCGGAACAGCTGAATCATCGGCAATAATAAGAATCTCCGAAGGACCTGCAAACATATCTATGTCTACCTGACCGAATACCATTCTCTTTGCGGTATTTACATAAATATTTCCCGGGCCGCAAATTTTATCAACGCGAGGAATTGTCTCAGTACCGTAAGCCATAGCAGCTATTGCCTGAGCTCCTCCGACCTTATAAATCTCACTCGCACCGGCTAAGTCTGCTGCAACAAGGATTGCAGGATCTACCGTACCGTCTCTACGCGGCGGTGTACAGAATACGATTTTCTTCACGCCTGCAACTGAAGCAGGAATTACATCCATAAGTACAGTTGACGGAAGCGGAGCAGTACCGCCGGGAACATAAATACCGGCAACTGCAAGAGGTCTTACTTTTACACCTATGACAGAACCTTTTCCTGTTTCCATCATAAAGCCGTCTTCTTTTTGCTTCTCGTGAAATATTCTTATGTTAGCGGCAGCCTTTTTTATAACTTCATACAAATCAGGATTGATTTCCTGCTTTGCAATCTCAATCTCTTCTGCTGTAACCTTCATCTGTTCTGATGTAAATTTTACGCCGTCGAACTTCTCAGTATATTTAAGTACAGCACTGTCACCGTTGCTTCTTATATCTTCAAGTACCTTACTTACTGTATCGATAACCGGACCGAGCTCCATCTTTCCCCTGACACCGAGGCTGTCACAAACCTCTTTAAGGTTTTCTTTGGTACCTTTAAATGTTTTACATTTCATATTTAAATCCCCTGTCTGTTAATTCTGTTCTGCTTCAGCACGATTAAGAAGCTCAACCTGCTCCTTGAGTTTGGATATCATAGGTCGAATCTCATTTGCCTTCATATTCATGGAAACTCTGTTAACTACAACTCTTGCAGAAATATCCGCAACTGTTTCCAATACATCAAGACCGTTCTCATAAAGAGTTCTTCCGGACTCTACGATATCTACTATAACCTCAGATAATCCGATAAGAGGAGCAAGTTCAATAGAACCGTTGAGCTTGATTATCTCGACGCTCTCCTTTTTTACCTGTTCAAAATATGTACTTGCTATATGCGGATACTTGGTTGCTACACGCTTGTTCGGAATCAAATCAAGCTTATCTTTTAGCTCTGCAGGTCCGCATACGCACATTCTGCATTTACCGAAGCCTAAATCTATCACTTCATAAAGCTGCCTGTTAGCCTCAAGAAGAGTATCCTTTCCTACAACACCTATATCAGCAGCACCATACTCTACATAAGTAGGAACATCGGTAGGCTTAGCCATAATGAATCTTAAGCCTGCCTTCTCGTCCTCAAGAATAAGTCGTCTGGATTTCTCCTTGGCAGCGGTACAGTCATAACCTGCTGCTTCGAGGAGTTCAACAGCTTTCTCTGCAAGTCTTCCCTTCGAAAGTGCGATTGTAAGCATATCAGTTCTCCTCCTTATATTCTTCATTTACATAAATTACGGTATTTATACCGTTCTTATCTGCATATAATTCCAGTTCTTCATTACTCATTCCCTGAACATCCAGAACTACGGATGTACCGGAAGCTCTTAATGTCTCAGCTAATGCCAAAGCTGATTTTCCAAATTCAGAATTTGTCGTATCATAGCCGATAATAACTTCGGCAGCGGGCTCAGTAAGTTCTTTACCCTGTCTCATAAGAGCAGTTATTGTAAGTGATAAGCCGAGAGAGAATCCTACGGCAGAAGTTGATCTTCCGAATTTTCCGACAACATTATCATATCGGCCGCCGCTGATTATCGGAAATCCTACTTCATAGGTATAACCTTTGAATACCAGACCTGTATAATAATTAATATTTTCCAGCAAGCCCAAATCTATGCTGATATATTTGTCATAATCATAAAGCTTAAGGCACTCTATTATCTCAGACAGATTATTAAGTGCTTCCTTAGCAGTCTCATCAGTAATCTTACTGGTAAAAAGTTCTATTGTCTCGAATGAACCGTCTGCCTCAGCCATCATTGTAAGAAGCTCAACACCTTCACTGTCAACGCCGCATTCCTTCGCTATCTCGTTAAGTGTTACAAGATTTTTTGTAGCAATAGCATTAGCAATAATCTCAGTATTACTGTTATCTATTCCGAGCTGCTTCATTACACCTTCAAACAATTTGTTCTGTCCTATTGATATCTGAAGATCGGTTATGCCTACAGCCAATGCTGATTTAATTGCTATTGCAATAACTTCTGCATCCGCCATTGAACCTGAAGCTCCGAGAAGTTCAATTCCTGCCTGAGTAAATTCACTCTGCTTACCTCCGCCTACCTGACTGTAGCGATACATATTCTCTATATAAAAGTATCTGAGCGGAAGCACTTCGTCCTTGGCAAGTGTTGCAACATAACGTGCAACCGGAATTGTACCGTCATAGCGAGCGCATATTATTCTTCCTTTGGGATCTACAAGCTTATACAGATTCTTCTCGTTTACAAAATCACCTTTGGTATATACATCACCAAATTCAATACCCGGAGTCTCTATTTCCTTGTAACCATGGATAGAAAACAACCTTCTTAATGTCTCTTCTGCCTCTCTTTTAAAACCGCACACTGACGGTATGGTGTCGCAAAATCCGTCTGCCGTGTATAAACTGTTGTTATCCATGAGTTACCTCCTCTTTATAAAATGTTATTTTTATTTCTCTTTAGTACGCTAAAGAAATTAATGACTGAATTATTATACAGAGTGTCACTTGTATTGTCAATCTTCAAATAGAAAGTCTGAGGTGCAAGATTACTGTATATACCCTACAAAAAAGCTGCCTCATTTAAGTTGTAAGGCAGCCGCTGTACGCATTCAATCAAATCATCTGTCACTGAAATTGCATCAAAAGACATATTCCTATAAGTACAATGTATGTTATATAAAAATATGCACGTTTAAAAACTATATCGGTAGTAAGATTGTTCTTCTTCTCTTTACTCTTTATTTCTTCCAAAGCCTCATCCGTGACAAAGATATCCTGATCAATCATATCCTCATTACGTTTCAATTTACCGTTCTTAGCAATTAAGATAACAAAACCGACTGTTCCCAATACCAATGCTGCCACTGTTACTATAGTATTTGCCGTGTCACTGAAGCCGTACTTCTCTGATACTATAGTTATTACACAGGAAAATGTATTATTAAATATATGCAAAATCACAGTCGGTACAATTGAATTGGCTTTCAAAGCTACATAACCGAACAGAATGCCCAGAATTGCCCCGTTAATGGCCTGCTCAAAATTCATGTGGTACAATCCGAAGAGTGTAGCAGAAACAACAATACCGAAAACAGGACTTACGCAAGCAGTCTCGTGCAAAATAAATCCTCTGAATAATAATTCTTCCAAAAACGGTCCTACAACACATATATATAAAATAGTTATAACAAAGACTGCCGTATTGTCAGAGGATAAACCGATACCGATTTGCTCTGTAACCCCTGCAGAACCGAAAATATCAGTGAAAATCGTTATAATGATTGAATCCAATATTGCTATTGCTATCGTGGTAAAGCATAATACACAAACCAAACCGGCAGATATTTTGCTCCTATCGAACCAATTTCCGATCTTACCTTTGTTCTTTGATATTTTCATGAAAACAAGTACAGGTATCAAATCAGCAAAAAAATAAGTAATCGCATTAATCACCATAACATATTTAGCGGTAAAAGAAGTAATTGCATCACTGAGCTGAACTGTATCAAGTCCGTCAGAACCGGCACCGACATAAACTCCGACAATCATCGTTATTATTAAGCTGACACCAAACATAATGCCGATTTGAAGCAATACAGATAAAAATGCGCTTTTGTAACCGGCACCGATTTTTGAAGAATCCATAAATAAGCCTCCTGTTGCAACTTAAATTCTAACACAAATCTAATTGTCAGACAGCAATTTTCTCTAAAATACTAACTGTAAAAAGAATTATATAGACACAATAAAAGGAGAACTGAGACATTGCCAATCTACCGCCGAGACTTATCTTCTTCTCTTTCTTTCTGATTGATTTGATTACATCATCCTTAATAAAATTATCTGCATCCAAAACGTCCTTATTACGAACTATTCTTCCGCGTTCATATGCAAAATTTACAAAAATAATTACACCGATTATTATTATACCTACAGCTATAACATCATCAAATATTGTGCTTATACCTATTTTATCTACAAGGAGGATACGGCCGCAGGCATAAGAATTATTAATTACATGAAGAAAAATTGTCGGTCTGATTGAATTGGCCTTAAGTGCAATATATCCGAACAGTATGCCGATAAGTGTTGCACTCATTGCCTGTTCAAAGTTTAAATGAAACAGACCGAACAGCGTAGATGATACGAATACACCGAAAACAGGATTTACACAGGCAGTTTCATGCAAAACAAATCCTCTGAAGAGAATTTCCTCCAAAATAGGGCCCACCAAACACACATATATTATTGTTACTGCAAAAACGACTTTATTATCAGATTTTAATCCCGAAACGATACTGTTTGATACAACTGTTCTGCCAAATATATATCTGAAAATGCTTGCTCCTACAGAACATAAATAGCTTACAGCCAAAACAGAAAAACTGAGCAATAACGTTTGACCCGAGGATACCTTGCTCTTGCTGAACCAATTTGCTACCTTGCCTTTATTCTTTGAAATCTTCATAAATATTGCAACAGGTATAATATCTGCAATAGTATAAACTACAGCGTTTATTATCATTGAATATTCATTTCTTATAGAAGAAACAAATTCCGATATTTCAAGCGGATTATCACTTAACAGCTTGTTTGCGGCATATAAATTCAACACCTTGCCGAAAATAAGCATAATCATAAATACAAGAATAACCTGCAAAATTACCGCAACAAAAGCGCTGCGATAACCGGATTTAATTTTATCAGAACCCACAAAAATCCCCCAATGTATAAACTACTATACATTAATCAATATATATGCACCTCGGGCGATATGTCAAGTACATTTTATTTATGATACTTCTCGTTATATGCTATTTTAAATCCACGATAAAGCTGTTCCGTAAGAACAAGACGCGTCATTTGATGTGTCAGTGTTATGTTACCCAGACATATTCTTCTGTCTGCTCTGTCGGTAAGGCTCTTGTCAAGGCCGTTGCTCCCGCCTATTACTATTGTTAAATTGGAACCGCCCTTTTCCAAATCCGCAATCAGATACTCGGAAATATCCTCAGATTTTACCATTTTTCCGTGAAGATCCATTACCCAAACAACATCGTCAGGCTTTATCTTATCCAAAATCAGATTGGCTTCTTTCTGAAGTGCTGCTGCTACAGGTATATCATCCGGACTGTCATTTACCTCGGTTATCTCCAGCTGAGCAAAACGAGATAATCTTTTTTTATATTCTTCTATTCCTTCTTTAAGCCACTTTTCTTTAATTTTGCCCGGGCAAATTATTTTAATCTTCATATCTGATGCCTCACATTGATGAATCCCTTTTCGAAAAGAAAACTAAACAACAATACCTCTTGTAGGTTGATATCTCTCGGCTACTGCAATCTGACAAGAACTTAAAAGACTGTCATTAAAACCGCTTAAGTAATCCATAACCGTATTAATGGCAATATCCGGGGTGTTATTATTCTGACTCAAATGACCGAGATAGAATTTTCTTGTGCCGCATACTTCCATTGCTCTGATGAGCTTAGCGCAATCGATGTTGCTTAAATGGCCGCGATTTCCCTTAACACGCTTCTTGAGCATATAATCATACGGACCGTTCTCCAGCATATCAATATCATAATTGGATTCAACGATAGCAGCATCCACATCACGTACAAAATACATTATGTCATCACTTACATAACCTAAATCAGTGGCAACCATGCAGGTTCTTTTACCGTTCGTTACCTTATAGCACACTGAAACATCATCAGAATCATGTGACGTCTCACAGCTTTTTACTGTAAGACAACCGATATTTATATCCTCAAAATCAACAATAACTCTGTCCAAACTTCTGTCATGCGGTTTCTTGCAGTAAGAATTGATCTTACGAATAACCGATTCCGTTCCGTAAATAGGAATATTGTATTTACGGACAAGAACATCCAATGCGCCTATATGGTCAGAATGCGTATGTGTAATAAAAATACCGTCGATATCAGATACTTCCTCTCTGATACTTTGAAGCGCCTCGGTTATTTTTTTGCAATTAAAGCCTGCATCTATTAATATTTTGGTATCATCGCACTTAATCAAAGTGGAGTTGCCTGAACTTCCGCTGTAAAGCGGAATCATCTCTAGTTCGTTCATACTTGATTTTTACCTTATGTGTCGTAATCGTTCTCGTTAATTACGCCTTCTACACGTTCAATGTCAGCGCCCAGACCGGTAAGCTTTGTAATAATATGCTCATATCCTCTGTCTATTTTGCTGGCACCGGTAATATATGAAGTTCCTGAAGCAGAAAGCGCTGCGCATACAAGGGCTGCGCCGGCTCTTAAATCGGTTGCGGTTACGGTTGCCGGTTCGAAATGCTTTATACCGGATACCAGAGCAACTCTCTCAAAGCAGTTTATGTTCGCACCCATTCTTTGCAACTCAGGTACGTATTGAAATCTGTTCTCCCAGACATTCTCATGCATTTTGGATATTCCCTGTGATAAACAGAGAAGAACAACTGCCTGTGGCTGTAAATCCGTCGGGAATCCCGGATAAGGTGAGGTCTTGAAGTTGGTTCCCTCTATCTCGTCCTCAGGTTCTCTGTAAACCCTTATCGTATCGTCGCCTTCTTCAATAATGTAACCCATCTCACGCATCTTTGCTGACAAAGGTTCCATATGCGTCGGAATAAGATTATGAAGTGTTACGTCACCACCTGTAACAGCAGCTGCTATCATATAAGTTCCTGCCTCAATCTGATCAGGAATGATTGAATATGTAAAGTTTCCCGGAAGTACCGGAACACCGTAAATTCTTATTATATCTGTTCCGGCGCCTTTAATTCTGGCTCCCATGGCATTAAGGAAGTTGGCTACATCAACTATATGAGGTTCCTTGGCTGCATTGGTAATAATAGTAATACCTTCGGCCTTAGTTGCTGCAAGCATTACATTTATAGTAGCGCCGACGCTGACTATATCAAAGAAAACTTTAGCTCCGCGAAGAGGTTTTGCTTCCAAAGTAATAATACCGTTTGTTGTCTTGCCCACATTTCTGGCACCCATTGCTTTAAATGCTTTTAAATGGAGATCAATCGGACGTTGACCGAAGTCACAGCCGCCCGGTAATCTGAGCGTTGCTTTACCGGAACGTGCAAGCAAAGCGCCCAATAAATAATATGATGCTCTTATTCTGGAAACATCAGGACTTGTTGCTTCTGTGGTATTAATTGCTGTCGGATCTATGCTTACGGTATGATCATCTATATACTCTATCTTTGCACCCAATGATGAACAAAGATTAAGCATTACTCTTACATCAGATATATCAGGGACATTCTCCAAAACGCATGGTCCGTCTATTGTCATTGCTGCTGCAATA
Source organism: Saccharofermentans sp. (assembly GCA_045616305.1). Classification (GTDB taxonomy): domain Bacteria; phylum Bacillota; class Clostridia; order Saccharofermentanales; family Saccharofermentanaceae; genus Saccharofermentans. The sequence continues at coordinate 33,771 of JAZLGO010000023.1, forward strand.
ATTCCCAACACAGCATTCTTACTGCCGCTGATGTTTATATCGCCTTTTAAAGGTTTCCCGCCGTTTATTTTATATGAATACACAGGTTTATCTCCCACATGCTTTATTTTTCTTGACTCTTAAAAAAATTTCTCTTTATTTTAGCACTTTTTTTCATCTCAGGGTGAATCATCACCGAATCTTTGGAAGTTTTTTCGATTTTTTCTTCTTTATGAGGTGAATCATCATTTTCTTTTGAGTGAGAATGTTGAATTTTCTCTCTGACGCGCATAGGTTCTTCGACTTGTTCTTTATCATCAAGTGCTATAGTAGCTTCATTTGTTACTACAGCATTATCACTTTTTACATATTCCTTTGTGCTGTTCTCTTCCTCGATTCTTTGTGCCTCAATCTCCTGTTTGCGCTTGACCATCTGAACAACAGGTTCTCTCAGAAGTTCCAAATTACGTGCTTTCTCTTCCTCTGCCGATTGCTTTGCTTCTTCTGGATTTATCAAACTTTCTTCGGCTCTTATATCGGTTTCTGTAAGAACGGTTAATTCAATATTTTCTTCACTGACAAAATCATCTGACTCGTCATACAAATCATTTTCTGAATCGTCAATATCACTTTCGTCAAAATCATCAAATTCATCCTCGAAGCTGTCAATTACCAGATAATCGTTAAGTATTTCTTCGAACTGCTTATCATCAATCTTCGATACAAGATTAACCAGACTGCTGTCAGGCGTATATTCCTTCCCTTCTTCTACATCAATCGTTTCCAAAGCATAATTTATTTGACTAGCCAGTACCTTAGAAGCATCCTTATATATTTGCTTCTCAGACTCATTACTGTCCTTGGCAGCCTTATAAGCGTCTGTAATAATCTTTCTTGCTGTCGGAAGAGTTACCATAAAGCAAGAACCTGAACAAACACTTGATACAACCTGAACTTTACCGAGATGTCTGTTGGTCATTTTCTCAACTATTGTAAGTCCGAGGCCTGTGCCGCCGTCCTTTTGTGAGCCGGATCTGTCTACTCTGAAGAAACCCTCAAACACATGACTCAAATCATCCTTTGGAATTCCTCTTCCGTTATCTGCTACTTCAAGCAGTATTGCATTTCCGCTGCTGTTCTCATCATTTCTTACATTGATTTTGATCTCATGCGGATCTGTTTTACCCTCATAATCAATATACTTTATAGCATTGGTTATAAGATTCTGTATAACAGTAATAATACATTCTACATCACAAAATATCTGGAAATCATTGCGCTCATAGTTAACTACAAGATTTACCTCGTTCCTTCTCGGATAGAATTCAACTCGCTCAAGTGCACCGTCAATACATTGGGCAACAGGTGTGGTCTGAAAATGAAAGTTCTCCTGCGAGAATTTTGTGAAAGCCTTTGCTGTCTCATTTACTCTCTGACATGCACGCATGATGATATCATAGCTTTCTTTATCAATATTCTTATCTGCTTCAATTGTATTGGTAATGATTGTAATAGGAGTTTTTAACTGATGCGACAGTGTTGCCGAATAATCCATCTGGCTCTTAACATGCTCAGGTGCATTCGAAATGTCTTCTATCTGGAATACGTTGCACTCTTCCAGCATCTTCTCAAAGAGCTTCATTCCGGTCGACTCTTTGCTTTCATATCCCTCTGCTGCAATACCGGTTCTGCTTGGATTATGTACCTTCAGATTCTTTATCTCATATATTTTGTCATCTCTGACAAAAGTATACCTGATTTCATCATTATTGTGCTGCTGATCTCTTTTCTTTAAGAGAAGATTAAATCGGTCACTTTCAACCTCGTTATTGTCATACTTTTTATAGAAATCATCGAGATTCTGAGGTATGTCCTCACCGGCAAATTTTTTAAAATACTTGTTGAAATAGACCGGTTCCGGCTCTGAATCATCATACGCGACAATTCCTACTCCCAAATTATCTAATATTCCGCATTTTACAGCTGTAATGACAGTTTCTTTAATTTTCTTCTCGTTATCATCACTAATCTTTTTACTTTTTCTGTTTCCTTTAAATCCGAGTAAAACAAGAAGAGCACCGATAAAGGCACCTAAAGCGAAAACAAGAACTACGGACAGCACCTTTATTAATAGAGTTCTGTCCATTTGAAAAACAACTGATAAAAACATAAACTAACCAAAAAATAAAAGAGAAATTAAACCTGCTTAGGAAAATAATAACCTATGCCTCTTCTAGTCTTTATATATTTATACTGATTCTGATACTGAGAAGCGTTAGCTTCTTCTGACATATCAATAACCTCAATCTTCTCTCTTGTTCGACGTATAGTAACATCAACGGTTCTTACATCACCGTAAAAGTCATATTGCCAAACATTATGGAGAAGATCTTCACGCGGAACAACAACACCGGCATGCTTCTCCAGATAAGCCAATAATTCGAACTCCTTACTGGTAAGCTTCAAGCTTTCTTCATATCTGAAAGCCTGCTTCTGATTGTGATCGATAATAAGTTCACCATCATTATATACATGTCTCTGCGTATCTCCTGCAGTCTCCGCAATATCAGCTTTAGGAATTCTAAGGAAAGATTTAATGCTGGACAGCAAAACTGCTGCATTATAAGGTTTTGATATATACTTAACTGCACCGGAATTAAGAGCATCAACTTCATAATTATCGGTGTTAATTCCTTCACCCATTGCAGTCACAAAAATAACAGGGGTATTATAGTTGTCAACTTTCTCAAAATCGTTCATGAAATCGAGTCCGTTATATTCAGGCATCATCCAGTCCAAAAGAATAAGATCGGGATTCTCACTCATAGCTTTAGCTAATCCGGTTCTGCCGTCAGGTGCAACAATTACATCATAAGAATAATTTCTTAAAAGCTTTGAAGTAGAATCAAGAAGTTCTCTATCATCATCTATAATAAGTATCTTCTTCATTAAAATGACCCCCGTGTATTTGTCATAAAAAAATTCTATCAATCATTTCGAAAATTTGCAATAAAATTAAACAAAAGAAAAGTACTTTCACGTTACTACGTGGAAGGACTTATTTAATCTGGCAGCAACCTATCTTTCCGAGCCGTCTCCAGCTAAGTATTGTCGGCACCAGCGGGCTTAACTTCTGTGTTCGGGATGGGAACAGGTGGGACCCCGTGGTAATAACCACCAGAATGGTTGAAGG
>JAZLGO010000024.1:0-8422 GCA_045616305.1 Saccharofermentans sp.
CGCTTGTTCCGGCTTTGGCGCATAATAATATTTATATTAATGATTATGATGAACTGACTGAAGAGCAGCAGAATGTATGCGATACATATTTTAAGAATGTTTTATACCCGATTTTGACGCCTATGGCAGTGGATTCTTCGAGACCGTTTCCGCTTATCTATAACAGAATGCTTAATCTTTGTGTAATGCTTGACGGTGAGAATGAAGATTTGTCACTTAAAGCTAAGGCGAGGAATAATGATGCTTTTGATGCAAATAAGGAAGCAACTGAATCCGAGAAAATTCCGGAAGAAAATGTATATTTTGTAACTTTGCAGATTCCGAATGTAGTAGCAAGAATGTTTACTATTCCGAGTGAATCAGGTGACTTGGTTTTTGTTCCGATTGAGCAGATTATTAAGGCTAATTTGGATGAGCTCTTTCTGGGGCAGACCGTTCTGGCATCGGCATGCTACAGAATAATGCGTAATGCCGATCTTGATATCGATGAGGATGAGGCAGAGGATCTTCTTAAGGAAATCGAAGAACAGGTAAGAAAAAGAAGATTCGGCGAGATTATCAGAATGGAAGTTGAGGAAAGTATAGATCCTGATATACTGTCTTTCCTTATGTCAGAACTTGAGATACCTACTTCCGATATTTTCAGCGTTAACGGACCTATAGACTTAACTTTCCTTATGAAGCTGTATTCAAAAACCGCATCACTTCATCCTGATTTATGTTATGAGGAACAGACTCCGGCTTTTCCTTCGATGTTTGATGATGATTTAACTGACATTTTCGCGCAGATAAGAGCTAAGGACAGAATAGTACATCATCCGTATGAGTCATTTCAGCCGGTGCTTGAGTTTATAAGACAGGCTGCAGTAGATCCTAATGTTCTTGCGATTAAGCAGACATTATATCGAGTATCTTCCGATTCACCTATTATAGCTTCTCTTCTTGAGGCTGCCAGAAACGGAAAACAGGTAATGGTTCTCGTTGAGCTTAAAGCCAGATTTGATGAGGAGAATAATATTAACTGGGCAAAGAAACTTGAGAAGGCGGGATGTCACGTAATTTACGGTCTCGTAGGTCTTAAGACACACAGTAAGATTACTCTTGTGGTAAGAAGAGAGGAGGACGGTATCAGAAGATATCTCCATCTCGCAACAGGTAATTATAATGACATTACGGCTAAGATTTATACTGATTTAGGTTTGTTTACCGCTTCGGAATCAATGGGTGAGGATGCTTCAGAATTCTTCAATATGCTTTCGGGATTCTCAATCCCTGATAACTGGAGACGACTTGTACCTGCTCCTCTTTGGATGAAGGATTACTTTATTAAGAAGATAAAGAGAGAGACCAATAATGCCAAGGAAGGAAAACCGGCAAGGATTATAGCCAAAATAAATTCGCTTGTTGATGCTTCGGTAATTAAAGAACTGTATAAGGCTTCTAATGCCGGCGTAAAGATAGACCTTATTGTAAGAGGCATATGTTGTCTTAAGCCGGGTGTTCCAAATATGTCTGAGAATATTACTGTCAGATCTGTTACCGGTCGTTTTCTTGAGCATTCAAGAATATTTTATTTCTGCAATGAAGGTCATGATGATATATACCTTGCTTCCGCAGACTGGATGCCGAGAAATCTGTATCGAAGAGTAGAGCTTATGTTCCCTATAGAGGATGCTGATTGCCGAAAGCGCGTTATGGAGGTATTGGAAGTAGAATTGGCAGATACTGTAAGAGCTCACTTCTTAAGTTCAGACGGTTCCTATCACAAATTGGATTTGAGAGGTAAGACTAAGGTTGACAGTCAGGAGACTCTTATTGATATGGCTCGCGAGGCAGAGAAGCAAAAGTTTGCTGAAGTAAAGCAAAATTCGTTTGAGCCTTGCTTCTCCGGTGATAATGATACAGAGGAATAATAAGGAGGACGATTATGATTAAGACAAATTTATTGACTGAGACAGGATTACATAAGGTTATTGAGCAAAACGGCAAGTTTTCTGTTGTTGAATACGATAAGGATGTGTCTGTGTCCCCTCAGGATGCTGCTATAGCTTATTTTGCTTCGGAGATGAATGTAAAGAAACGTCAGGTAATTGCAACACTTGATAATAACGGCGTAATTATTCAGGCAGGTGCAATGCAGATAATGGCCGGTTCAATTGAAGCTGCAACTAATATAAAAGGTGCCGGAGATTTACTTAAGAAAGCTGTAAGTGCCGCTGTAACAAAGGAGACAGTTATCAAACCTAAATACAGCGGAACAGGTCAGATTGTACTTGAGCCGACTTTCAGATACGTAATATTGCAAGACATGGATGATTGGAATGGTTCTATGGTTATTGAGGACGGTCTTTTTCTTGCTTGTGATGATACAGTAGATATTACCGTAACTGCAAGAAGTACATTCTCGTCTGCTATTCTCGGTGGAGAAGGTCTGTTTAATTCTTCCTTAAAGGGAAAGGGTATAGTAGTTCTTGAGAGTCCGGTGCCGTTGGATGAGCTTTTTATTATCGACTTGGAGAATGATGTTCTGAAGATTGACGGTAATATGGCTATTGCTTGGTCAGGCGGACTTAAATTTACTGTAGAACGAACAACCAAAACATTGATTGGTTCTGCTGCTTCGCAGGAAGGCTTGGTGAATGTTTACAGAGGTACAGGAAGAGTGCTTGTTGCTCCTGTTGCTTGTAATTACAATATTACTATACCTAAGCCGGTTGGATTATAAGTTTGTGATTACCTTTTCGAGAAAAAAAGAAAAAATAATGGTAAAATAACTCTGTCAGTTTTTTTATACGGAGGAGAAATATGGAAATTAATGAATATTTGTCAGCTTCTAATCCGGAAGCTTATAAAGGAAAATCCTTTTGCTATACATTGTGCGGACCTGATAATGCTTATGCAAAGATAATTAGCTACGGTGCTGTTATTGCTGAACTTTGGGTTCCTGATAAGAATGGTGTGCTCGGTGACATAATGCTCGGTCTTAAGGGCCTTGATGAATATATGGCAAACGATGCAAATCACGGTGCTGTTGTAGGAAGATCTGCAAACAGAATTGCAGGCGCTTCTTATGAGATTAACGGTATTAAATATACAGCTCCTGTTAATGATGATCCTAATAATCTTCACGGCGGTCCGGGTTCACTTCAAGACGTTCTTTGGGATGGTAAGACAGTAAGTAAGGAGGAGGCCGAAGATATTATCAAGGCTTCCGGAATAAAGAATATCCCTGAGGTTTACGGTGAGAGTTTGCTTCTCAGTACTGTATCACCTGACGGTTGCTGCGGTTTCCCGGGAAATCTTGATACAAAGGTTTTGTATGCATGGCTCAAGGATTTGACTCTTGTAATGCTTTATATCGGAAAGACTGATAAGGATACAATTTTTGCTCCTACAAATCATTCTTATTTTAATATTGCCGGTCACGATGCAGGCAGAATTGATAATCAAATTCTTTATATTAACAGTGACAGAATTACAACTAAGGACCCATATAATACACCGAACGGAACATATATTGATGTAAAAGGAACCTGCTTCGATTTTACAAAGCCTGCTCCTGTTAAGCAGTGTATGACAGCAGATCATCCGCAGAATAATACTTCTAAGGGCTTAGATCAGAACTTCTGTCTTAATATCGAAGAGAACAGCTTCAATAACGTGGCATATGTTTATGATGAGAAGACAGGTCGTAAGATGGAAGTATTTACTGATTTGCCAGGTATGCAGGTATATTGCGGTAATAATCTCGGAGGAACAACTGATCAGAAGGGTAATGTTCCATATGAAGCATATTATGCAATTTGTCTTGAGACTCAGCTTTATCCGAATGCGATTAATATTCCGGAATTTGCTTCTCCGATACTTAAAGTCGGTGAGACTAAGTATCATATTACCGGTTACAGATTCAGTAAGTAATAAATTAAATTGATTTATACGAAGTGTCTCAAGCGATTGAATGTTTGAGACATTTTTTAATTTAAATTACTGAATTTTATATTGAGCTCACTAAAGAAAAGTTTCATTTTTTTGTTTCATAATTAACACATCTTTACTATTTCTCTTTTTGTTGAAGGATTTGACAGAAGCATTTAAAGATATAATATCTAATGTATAGATTGTTATTAATTCAGAAATTAGCGTCGCTAAAAGGAGCATTGTATGTTTCTATATCATTATTTTGATCGTACCATAGGCCCGTTTAAAAACATATCGGATTTGAGTTCTCAGGAAGCACAAGCTGTATTGGATGATATAAAGATAAATAAACCAAACAGTCAGTGTGCCAAGAGGCAGGAAGAATATGTTGAATATAGATTATATTATGAGAATATCCTTAGAGAAGAGTTTTTGAAGATGGGAGGAACAATAGAACGTCAGGTTCCTCATTATATGGTTATCGGACATAGTCCGTGGCTGTATTCATGGTACGAGAATGTTGGCGTTATAAAGATTCCGATAGAGGAATTTGATTTATCGACTGTATCATTTACTTACGGTGATTCACATCCGACTTTCAGCGCCAAGGTAAATGACGGTAAAGAATACAGGAAGAAGTTATATACATACGACGGGATACTTAAGCTTATTGAAAAGTACGGATATCCGCAGGATTGGAATGATAATGGTAAGTATGGTCCTGAAAGATATATAGAAGCACATATTTGGAGTGACAGAACCATACAGAAATATCAGAGGCTGTCTCATCTAATGTGAGACAGCCTCTGATACTATAATATATATTTGCTCATTTAGGCATGAATGCCATAACTTAGACAAAGTGCATCAAATTCAATAGAACCAGCGAAACCATTAAAAACATCCAACCTTGAAGTAGTTCCGCTATAGAGTAAATTAACCCAATAGGTTAAACCTTCCTTATCTGCTTCTCGGCCAAAGAAAGCTCTGTACATATAACTCACATAATCTTCATTACTTAATTCTAATTCTACAAATTCCGGACTGAAAACAAAACCATAACTACAGTCAGTACCGGTTGTTTCTCCGCTTAATAATTTTTGAACCCAACCTGCTTGTCCACCTTGATCAGGAAGTCTGTTCAAACATACTTTATATAAACGGGCAACAAATGAATTAATGCCACTTTGTTGATTAATATCCAATCCTACTACATAGTAGCCTGATACAACGCCATATTGATTGCAGAGTGCGTTGAATTCTATGGAATTAGCAAAGCCTGCGAATACCGTTTCTCTGGATGCTTGATTATTGTTCAACATATCAACCCAGTATGAATAACCGGTTTTGTCTGGTTCTCTGTCAAAAAACATAAGATATAAATCAGTAACAAAGCATTCATTTGATGTTGATTTCTGCAAATACTCAGGGCTGAAAATAAAACCATAAGCCGCCTGAACACCGCATATTTCTCCGTTGGTAAGACTTCTTGTCCAATAATCAAATCCTCCCATGTCGGCATTTCTTCCGAGAGAGATTTCATAACAACGTTCAATAAAATCACCGACATTCAGTTCCGGTGCTTTGGTAGGTACGGGCGTCGAAGTTGGTTTTACAGTAGGCGTAGGTGTGTTTACTGTTGATGATTCATTATTTGAAGAATTGTCAGAATTATCGTTGGTGCTTAAGGAAGGATCAGAAAGTATTTCGAAGTCAATATTAAATTTTCCGCAGAAATTACCAATCATTTCTATTGTTGCAGTAGCAACGCCTACTTCTACATTGTTACTGTATGTTACGATATAGTCCGTATTTTCTACCAGTTTCATATGTGAGGCTACAATTAAAATATCAGGTATTATTTCTTTGCCGGTGTATATTTGCGGTTGTACAGTTATTTGACTTGCAATGACTGGATAAGGTGATATGGTAAATCTTCTTGTGAAGGTACCCGAGTAATTATTAATCATAGTAATAGTAGCAGTAGCACTACCTGCATTAAAATTGTCTTCGTAGGTAATTACATAATCTGTATCTTGTTTAAGTGTTCGATCCAGTGCAACAACTGTAATTTTAGGAGTTTTATATTCTCCGGAATAGTATAATTTCTTATCATCTATGGTGCTTACTTGTGAATCGCTTACTGCATATTTTTTGATTGTAAAAGTTTTTTTGATGACACCGGTATAGTGAGAATTATCTATTGATACTGTAACGGTTGCTGTTCCTGCATCGGTATTATTCTCGTAGTAGACTTTGTAATTCTTTTTATCTATTACTTTATTATTTGCTTTTACGGTGATTTCAGGTGTAAGCGGATTACCGGTATATATTTGATCCTCAATAGATGAGACATCTTCATCTTTAAGAGTGTATTTCGTAACCGTAAAAACATAATCTTTTTTGCCTGAATAATTTCCCTTACCATATATGGTAATCGAGTATGATTTAGGCTCAAAAATAGTCTGTGCATAGTAATAATCTTTATCTTTTACTAATGTTATTCCGTCAACGACAACTTTAAAATCAGGATCAATGGTAGCGTCTGTGAATTCCGTATTATCTCTGCTCGAGGTTATCGTAGCATCATCAATTTTTCTCGTTTCTATAGTAAAATTGAAATCCTGCGTTCCGGTAACTCTTATCCCGGTTCCTTTTACTGTGACTACTGCTTTATTTGTTACATTGACGTTGTTTTTTGTTCCTGTGATTGTATAATCAGTTCCTTTTTCCAAACGTATACCATTACATACAAGTTTTAAGTCAAGATCCTTAATCTCTTTACCTGTATATGTTACAACAGGTGTGGTTTCCATTTTTACATCTTTCATAGTGCGTGTATTACAGGTAACCGTAATCTCGTTGGTAGCAACAACGGTTGAATTTACTGTATAAGTCATTTTTACTTTATACGTTCCTGCCTTTAGCAATGTAAAACGTCCGACATTATTCGCTGCGATAAAAATTCCGTTTTTATCGTTCGTTGAATAGGTAATACTGTACTGATAAAAGCTATATGTTGATTCGTAGACGGCACCGCGATATACCAATAAACTGTTGGTGTTATTTAAAGGTATTTCAAGAGTATCTCCGATACTGCCGGACATTTTAGTAGTTGGATTTGAAATTTTGTATGTAGGTCCTATACGTGAGGTATCGTATTTTACGTAGAATGTATCTTCCCCGTTGTTGTTGTACGAATAAACGGCAGGATAATAATCACAAGATAATTCTAAAACCCAATATGTTGTTCCATCAAAGGTAAAGCGTGCAGCGGCAACTGTTTGGAAAATTGGGTTCATCATAGACGGTGCGGCTTCACCACGTCCTACTTTAAACCAGACGCCATACATATCACTACCGCTCCTTACAGTAGTATCTTTATAAATAAATTCTTGATATGAACGAATTCCGCTTGAAGTACATGTGGTAAATGATTCGCCGCTAGGTCGTGTGTAACTATAACTTACTGCAAGTTCGGCCGCTCTTTCACGAGCAATTTTTGCTAAGTTATTATTGTACTGCAATGTGCACAGTCCTACAGCCGGAACTTGTTTGTTGTTACTGTCATAGTAAAACCCGCCCCCTGAGGTTCTGTCTCTGTTTATGTTGTCAAGTAAAACTTTAGCCTCCGTGTCGTTATAAGTACCGGTAACTTTAATTGAATTAATTGAAGCATTTATATTCATATGATTCAATTCGGAAAATAATAAAACGGAAATGATTAACGACACTAGTGCTGGAAGCAGTAATCTAAATTTAGTCTTGGTGTGTATCATTATATCCTCCCTCATGTTAAGAAATTACGCAAATATATTATCATTTGCAGTAAATGTATGTTGTCCATTTTTTTACACAACGAAGGATGACTTTTTTGTTATTTGTGTTAAAAATTACATTTTTTATTGACAGGTGTTTTTTTTTTTTATAATGGGTTGATTATTTTTTTGGAGGGATTTATATGGCTAATATTGGAATGAATACAGAGGCACTTGATGGTTTGGCTGGTAATTTGCAGACAATTATTAATCAGATTGACGATATTGTCAGACCCAATGGTACTTTGAATGCTGTGGTTCAGCAAATGGCTGAGAATTGGAGCGGAGATGCTTGCGATGCTTTTTTGAGACAGCATGAGACTATCGGTGCAATGTTGAATACCGTTTTGGAGAATCTTAATACTGTTCATTCACAAGTTGTTAACTCAATAAATATGACAATTAGTAATGATACTGAAAATGCTTCTACTTATGGAAATTTTCAATAATTTTATTTGTTAATTAGCAGCACGGCTGAGTATTTGGCCGTGCTGTTTTTGTATAGGGGTTTATATGAAGAAAATAGTAGTTTATATTTTGGTTTTGACCTCGGCACTATCACTTGGTATTCTTGGTGGAATCACATATGTTGAAAACAGTTTAAATGAAAGTGCCGATATTAGAGATAACATTTCAAAGCAAATAGCAATTGTTAATCTGGATGAAGGCGTATTGAACGCTGAAGG
>JAZLGO010000025.1:0-2440 GCA_045616305.1 Saccharofermentans sp.
GAAAGAAAGTAGAGGAAAGCCGTAGAATGGCGCACTTAAATAAGCTGTCTAAATTAGGCAACTTGTTTGAGATTATTGATTTTGTAAATTTAATCAAGAAGCTAATGGTTCATCAGGAGGAAGTAAACCTTCCTTTTGCAAGAGTTTTTTAGCTTGCTTGATAGCCTTAGCCTTCTGTTTTTCAGCTAAAGGTGCAGGCATATCGATTTTGTAAAGATCGCTTGGATTCCATACCTCTCCAGTAGACAGCATGAGTATATTCTTAATGGTGGAAATTTTATAAGCGGAAGTACCGCAAGCCAGACTGCAGGTGACAGAACATGGATTGGTAAAGCAGAAGCTCCAGATGATAATCTTGGTGAGTCCTATATTACAGTGGCTGCAAACAATGGGATGACTTTTGATTATGCTGAGTTTGCGGATGGAGCTAAGGCTGAGTATACCTTAAATGAAGATGGTTCCCTTACCTTTGGCAATATATCACAGAAGATTAGCATTAACTTCAAGGAACTTCCGCCGCCACCGACACCAACACCTACCGCAACACCAACACCTACACCTACAGCGACACCGTTACCTACAGCAACACCGTCACCTACCAAAAAGCCCATAGATCCCAATTCAAAGGATCCTACGAAGAGATTCAGCGATGTGCCTGCAGGTAAATGGTATTCTAAGCCTGACGGTCCTATAGCTTATGTTATAGCCAACGGAATCATGAACGGAACGGGCGATGGTTCAACCTTCGCGCCCGAAGACCCCTGTACCAGAGAGATGTCCGTACAGATTCTTTATAATGCGGAAGGTGCACCCGGTGCAGACCCTTCAAATCCTTTCGAGGATGTTATAGACGGCAAGTGGTATTACAAGGCAGTAACCTGGGCTCTGGCCAATAATGTAACAAGCGGAAAGAGTGCTACATTATTCGGAGCAGGTGAGAATGTAACAAGAGAACAGCTTGCACAGTTTTTGATGAACTATGCCAAGAAGCGTGGTTTTGATACGACAGCCAGAGCCGATGTAAGTAAATTCCCTGATAATGCACAGATATCGGGATGGGCAAAGGATGCAATTTCCTGGGCCAATGCCAACGGAATCATCAACGGAAAAGCCAAGAATGGAAAGAACTACTTAGATCCTAAGGGCAATGCCACCAGAGCAGAGACAGCACAGATGATTATGGTCTTCCGGAAGAAATTCGGAAAGTAATCCATGCCTCCCCCGGGGACGGGGGCAATGTCATTTGATTTACTAATTCAATCCATACCCCTTGGAACAATTTCCCATTGATGATGGAGAATGGGAAAAACTTAAGGGCGACTCCGGCCGTCTTTTTACAAATTCCGATTGTGGATTAATCCTTCATAAAAATATTGACAAGCGACCGCTTGTTTATGTACAAATAAGCGAGGATAAGTCATGGCAAATGTATATGAAGGACCTTTATATTTCGGTCAGATTCTCGGCACAACAGAGGTTATAGGATAAATAATAGGATAGTATAAATCGTAGTCTATATAAGAAGATACAGGAAGCACTTAAGAGCAAATCTTAGGTGCTTTCCGTGTATATGGACTTCTTTATATTCGTAATACATGCTATACTTTATTTATCGATTGGAGGTGACGCCGATGATGAAGATGTTGATAAATCTGGATGAAGACAAGATTATTTCTGAAGGGAAATATGATATAAATAAAATCAAAGATTACCTTAATAAATCATTTGCCAAGAGGGGGATGGTAAAAAGCGAAGATAATTGGTATATAAACGGAAACTTTACCACTTGCGGCTCATTAATAATTACTTTATCTCAAAAAGAGTGGTTCATGGATAATCTTATTGATTGGTTATGGTATGATTCTTCAGATTCCAGTACTGAAGATTTGAAGGCTCATTATTGCAAGGAGAGAGTAATTGCCTAAAGAAACAAAACATAGATATGCTATTAATTTTGACTTAACAATAAAACAGTTAGAAGAATACTATAGTAAATCAAATCCTAAAGGAGCATATAAGAAGATTGCTCATTATATGTACACGCATGGTTTTTCGCACAGACAATGGTCGGGGTATATTTCCGACAGGACCATGACCAAGACGGAATTAATTGATTTTACTTTGGATATACATAAAGAATTTCCATGGCTGATTAATTGTGAAGGAAGTATGGATGCTACGGTAATAACAAGTATATTTGATATCAAGCAAATGATTCTTGATACAATGATAGACGATGAAGATGATATCGGTATATAGAGCATAAATGTTTATAATACTGCAAGAAGAACATCGGTAACCATATATTCAGATAAGCCGATGAACTTTACAGCAGATATCTTAAATGCAATATCAGCTTCTGACATTGATTTCGTATTTGTATTTATGCATAACGGCAAGATGTACAGAGTGACAATTCCGAGAGGAACAGTGATAGATT
>JAZLGO010000026.1:0-50744 GCA_045616305.1 Saccharofermentans sp.
GTCTGACCGCCGCGTCGCTGGAATAGGCGTTTTTTGTCGCCGGCAGCGACGTTTTAGGGGGATTTTGGCGACGCTTGACCGCCGCGTCGCTGGAATAGGCGTTTTTTGTCGCCGGCAGCGACGTTTTAGGGGGATTTTGGCGACGCCTAATCACTTTACAGTGACTGAAAACGAGGTTTTCAGTGAATCTTGTCCGTTTGGCATCCTCATTCACTGAAAATGGTTTTCAGTGAATCTTGTTGTCTCTGGCTTGAATATAGAAAGCCATAATAACAAATAACCGGGGCCGGCCTCTCTGTGAATTAATCATTTTTGAGACAGCTCCTTCCATAGAGCTTAGCAGAGCAATTAACGATGCCGGAAGCAGGACCGTTTAGTTTAAGAAGAAATAAGAATGAAATCACGCAGCTGGCAGAATAACTTACACGTTTACGCGTTATGCGAGGAACAGAGGGCTTTGCCCGCACATGAAAAACCACCGGCTTTACCGATGGATGTTTATTATGATTATCTGCGTTTAAACAAAATTAAATTTCTGCTCAAAAAAATATAAAAAAAGTGTTGACTTATTTGCCATAGACGCCTATAATTGAAAAACGTGTCAATATGCAAAGGGGATATTATGCCCTTTTGACTTGACTAAAATGTGAAAATGTGGTATAGCCACGCGCGAATACTATTGATAAGCGTGTTTGACTGTTCATATTTCGCGAAGCGAAGGCCGCTGGAGTTATCCAAAGCTATTTATAAGAGGTGATATCTAATGGTTCATTCCATCAAGCAAGGCAAGACTGAGCGTATGTCTTATTCTCGTATTGACGAGAAAATTGATTTACCTAATCTCATCGAGATTCAGACCAATTCATATAACTGGTTTATGAATGAAGGTATGAAGCAGATTTTCGATGAAGTATCTCCTATCACAGATTCACAGGGAATTTGGCAGATTTATTTCCTTGATAAGGAATTCAATCCAAATGAACCAATTTGTGATTTAGACGAGTGTAGAGAGAAGGACAGCAATTATGCCGCTCCGTTGAAGCTTCTTCTCCGTTTACGTAATACCGAGACAGGTGAAGTAAAGGATCAGACAGCTTATGTAGGTGAGTTCCCTATCATGACCGATCACGGTACTTTCGTTATCAACGGTGCCGAGCGAGTTGTTATTTCACAGATTGTAAGATCACCTGGAGCTTACTTCGGCAGCGAGTATGGAAAGCTTGATAAGCTTTTATACACATCACAGATTATTCCTAACCGTGGTGCATGGTTGGAACTCGAAGAGGATGAGAACGGTGTTATCAGCGTTCGTGTTGATCGTACCCGTAAATTCCCTCTTACAATTTTCCTTCGTGCCCTTGGTATTGATACTAACGACAAGATTTTGGAGATGTTTGGTGATGAGGAGTGCCTTAAGGCTACTCTCGCTAAGGATCAGTGTACAGGTCGTGATGATTCTCTTGCAGAGTTCTACAAGAAGGTTCGTCCGGGTGAGCCTGTAAGTAAGGAAGCTGCTTCTTCACATCTTAATAATCTTTTCTTTGATCCGAGACGTTACGATCTTGCAAGAGTAGGTATTTATAAGCTCAATCAGAAGCTTAGCCTTGCAGCAAGAATTAAGGGTCACAAGACTGCTGAAGATGTTATTACAGTAGACGGTGAGTTGATTTGTAAGAAGGATACGATTATCACTTCTGAGATAGCTCATGATATTGAAGAGGCAGGAATAAGTTCTTGTGCTGTTTATCCTATCGTTAAGAAAGGTGATACAGTTATTATTTCTGAAGATTCACATATCGTTATCGGTAACGGTCGTGTTGATTGTGATAAGTTTATCAGAAACAGCTTTAAGGCTTCTGAGATTAAAGACTTTAATATTGCAGATACAAAAATTAATGAGAGAGTTCGTGCTGAGGTTCTTCGTGAGATTATTGCCGATGTTCGTGAGAACAGTGACAAGAACGAATATGCAACAGCACTTACCAAGGCACTTAATAACCGTGTAGCCGAGCTTATGCCAAAGAACCTTGTTCTTGCTGATATCGTTGCAATGGTTTCTTACTACATCGGTCTTCGTTTTGATATCGGTACGATGGATAATATCGACCATCTTGGTAACAGACGTATCAGATCAGTCGGTGAGCTTCTCCAAAGCTCAATGAGACAGGGTATGGCTCGTCTTGAGAAGAATGTAAGAGAGAGAATTGCTCAGATAGATGATAATGAGGCTGAGAAGGTTACGGCTACTTCACTTGTAAACACAAGACCTTTGAGTGCTTCATTCCGTGAGTTCTTCGGTTCATCACAGCTCTCACAGTTCGGTGATCAGCAGAACCCATTGGCTGAGCTTACACATAAGAGAAGACTTTCAGCTTTGGGACCTGGTGGTTTGTCAAGAGATCGTGCTTCATTCGAGGTTCGAGATGTAAACTCTTCACACTACGGTCGTATGTGTCCTATCGAGACACCTGAAGGACCTAACATCGGTCTTATTACATCACTTGCTACCTATGCACGTGTTAATGAATATGGATTTATTGAGACTCCTTACCGTCGTTATGACAAGGAGAAGGGTGTTGTTACAGATGAAGTTATCTATATGACAGCCGATAAAGAGGATGATCTTAATATTGCTCAGGCTAACGAACCACTTGATGATGAAGGTCGTTTTATCTCAAAGAAGATTGTCTGCCGTCACGTAGATCAATTCCTTGAACTTGATCCGTCAAAGGTTGATTACATGGATGTATCACCTAAGCAGTTGGTATCTGTATCAACAAGCCTTATTCCGTTCCTCGGAAACGATGATGCTAACCGTGCTCTCATGGGCTCTAACATGCAGCGTCAGGCAGTTCCGCTTATTAAGGCAGAAGCACCGATTATCGGTACAGGTATGGAGTATCGTGCCGCAAAGGATTCAGGTGTATGTGCTGTTGCTAAGAATTCGGGTGTTGTAACACGTGTTACTGCTCAGCTTATTGAGATTACACGTGAAGACGGTGTAGTTGACAGCTATAAACTTTCAAAGTATCAGAGATCTAATCAGAGTAACTGCATTAATCAGCGTCCTATTGTATCACTCGGTGAAGAGATTAAAGCCGGTGACGTTATTGCCGACGGTCCTTCTACAGATCAGGGTGAGCTTGCTCTCGGTAAGAATGTTCTTATCGGATTTATGACTTGGGAAGGTTATAACTACGAGGATGCTGTTCTTGTAAACGAGAGAATCGTAAGAGATGATGTTTATACATCTATTCATATTGAGGAATACGAGTGTGAAGCTCGTGATACTAAGCTCGGTGCCGAGGAAATCACACGAGAGGTTCCGAACGTTGGTGACGACGCTCTTGCAAACCTTGACGAGAACGGTATTATCCGTGTAGGTGCTGAGGTTAAGGCAGGTGACATTCTTGTAGGTAAGGTATCACCTAAGGGTGAGACAGATCTTTCCAACGAGGACAGACTTTATCGTGCAATCTTCGGTGAGAAGGCACATGAAGTACGTGACACTTCACTCCATGTACCACATGGTGAGTCAGGTGTAGTTGTTGCTGTTGACAGATTTGATAAGACAAACAATCCTAATCTTAAGAGCTCAGTTCACCAGATGGTTCGTGTATATATTGCTCAGAAGAGAAAGCTCTGCGTTGGTGATAAGATGGCCGGTCGTCATGGTAATAAGGGTGTTGTATCAAGAATTCTTCCTGAAGAGGATATGCCATTCTTACCTGATGGTACAACTCTTGATATCGTACTTAACCCATTGGGCGTTCCTTCACGTATGAACATCGGTCAGCTTCTTGAGGTTCACCTCGGACGTGCTGCTCGAGCACTTAACTGGAAGGTTGCAACTCCTGTATTTGACGGTGCTAACGAGAATGATATTTTCGAAGCATTCCAGATGGCAGGTATAGATCACGACGGTAAGACAATTCTTTACGACGGACGTACAGGTGAGCAGTTTGAGAACAGAATCACAGTAGGCGTTATGTACTACTTGAAGCTCCATCACTTGGTTGATGATAAGATGCATGCACGTTCAACAGGACCTTACTCAATCGTTACTCAGCAGCCTCTCGGTGGTAAAGCTCAGTTCGGTGGACAGAGATTCGGAGAGATGGAAGTTTGGGCTCTTGAGGCTTACGGTGCAGCGCACACGCTTCAGGAGATACTTACAGTTAAGTCCGATGATATTGAAGGTCGTGCTAAGACATACGATGCTATTATCCGTGGTAATAATGTTCCGGCTTCAGGTATTCCTGAGTCATTTAACGTTCTTGTAAACGAGCTTAAGGCTCTTGCTCTTGATGTTGAACTTATTACAGACAACAGCTCAAATGTACTTAAGCGTGCAGATGACGATGTTGCTGAGATTAATGAGAAGATTCGTCGCTCATTTGAGGAAGAGACATCAAGCGCAATCAGTAACGAAGATTTGCTCGCTGCAGGCTTCGTAGAGGCAGACGAGAGCGGTAACGTTCTTGAGGATGACTCATTTGCTGAGGAATAAGATTTCAGACAATTGTTCTTCGTTTTACCCCTTTTCGAAAAGGGGTAATCAAAACGAAGTTGCTATATGGAAGGAGATTTCATAAATATGTATGAATCAAATCATCTTGTATCAATAGGAATCAAGCTTGCTTCACCTGAGAAGATTAAGGAATGGTCACACGGTGAGGTTAAGAAGCCTGAAACAATAAATTACCGTACACAGAAGCCAGAGGTTGACGGTCTCTTCTGTGAGAAAATCTTTGGACCTACAAAATCCTGGGAGTGTCACTGCGGTAAGTATAAGAAGATTCGTTATAAGGGTATGATTTGTGACAAGTGCGGTGTTGAGGTAACAAAAAACACAGTACGTCGTGAGAGAATGGGTCATATTGAGCTTGCTACGCCTATTTCACACATCTGGTATTTCAGAGGTGTACCTAGCCGTATGAGCTTGCTTTTGGATATACCGCCAAAGACATTGGAGAGAGTTCTTTACTATGCTGCTTATATCGTAATCGATCCGGGTGATACGGATCTTGTAAGAATGCAGATTCTTGAGGAAGCTGAGTACAGAGCAAGTGTTGAGAAGTATGGCTCTAAGGCTTTTGATGCAAGAATGGGTGCTGAAGCAATTAAGATTTTGCTTGAGCAGGTAGATATAGATGCACTTGCTGAGGAGTTGAACGAGGCTCGTGCTAATTCTTCAGGACAGAAGAGAGCAAGAATCATTAAGAGACTTGAGGTAGTTGAGGCATTTAAGACTTCAGGTAACAAGCCAGAGTGGATGGTACTTACAGTACTTCCTGTACTTCCGCCTGAGATTCGTCCTATGGTTCCGCTCGATGGCGGTCGTTATGCTACATCAGATTTGAACGATCTTTACAGAAGAGTAATTAACCGTAACAATCGTCTTAAGAAGCTCAATGAGATTAAGGCTCCTGAGATTATTAAGCGTAACGAGAAGAGAATGCTTCAGGAAGCTGTAGATGCTCTCATCGATAACGGTCGTCGCGGTCGTGCAGTAACAGGTTCAACTTCTGCTACATCAAACAGATCACTTAAGTCACTTACTGATATGCTTAAGGGTAAGCAGGGACGTTTCCGTCAGAACCTTCTCGGTAAGCGTGTTGACTATTCAGGACGTTCGGTTATCGTAGTAGGACCTGAGCTTAAGATTTATCAGTGCGGTCTTCCTAAGGAGATGGCACTTGAGCTCTTCAAGCCGTTTGTAATTAAGAGACTCATAGAGTTGGGTGAGACATCCAACATGAAGACCGGACGTCGTCTTGTTGAGAAGTCCAGTCCGAAGGTATGGGCAGTTCTCGAGGAAATAATCAAGGATCATCCGGTTATGCTTAACCGTGCTCCTACACTTCACAGACTTGGTATTCAGGCATTTGAGCCGGTTCTTGTTGAAGGACGTGCAATTAAGTTGCATCCGCTCGTTTGTACAGCATTCAACGCCGACTTCGATGGTGACCAGATGGCTGTACATGTACCTCTTTCAGCAGAGGCACAGGCAGAGGCGCGTTTCCTTATGCTTTCTTCAAACAACTTGTTGAAGCCACAGGATGGTAAGCCTGTAACTGTTCCTACACAGGATATGATTCTCGGTTGTTATTATCTTACACAGAAGCGTGATGGCGCTAAGGGTGAAGGTATGGCTTTCTCATCAATCGATGAGGCTTCCATGGCTTATGATAACCACAGCATTACACTTCAGACAATGGTATATATCCGTGTTGAACGTGAGATTAACGGCGAGAAGAAGAGCGGTATCGTTCATTCAACATATGGTAGATTCATATTTAATGAGATTGTTCCACAGGATTTGGGCTATGTAGACAGAAAAGTTCCTGGTAATGAGTTTGTTCTTGAATGTGATTTCCAGATGGGCAAGAAGAAAATCGGTGAGCTTATTGCTAAGTGTATAGATGTTCACGGTGCCGGTGTAACTGCAATTCTTCTTGATAACATTAAGGCATTGGGTTATAAATATTCAACACGCGGCGGTATCTCTATCGGTATCGAAGATATGACAGTTCCTGATGTTAAGGAGAAGATGATTCGTGAAGCTGAAGCGCAGGTTGATATTGTTACTAAGAAGTATCAGCGTGGTTTCCTTAATGAGGATGGTCGTTATAAGGCAGTCGTTAATATTTGGACTAAGACAACTGATGATATTACTGATGTTCTTAAGGTAAGCCTTGATGAGTATAATCCTATTCGTATGATGTCTGACTCAGGTGCCCGTGGTAATATCAATCAGATTAAACAGCTCGCAGGTATGCGTGGTAATATGGCTGATACATCAGGTAAGACAATCGAGATTCCTATCAAGTCTAACCTCCGTGAAGGTATGAACGTTTTGGAGTTCTTTATTTCTTCACACGGTGCTCGTAAGGCCCTTTCTGATACGGCTCTTAAGACAGCCGATTCAGGTTATCTTACACGTCGTCTTGTTGATGTTGCGCAGGAAGTTATTATCAGTGAAGAGGATTGCGGTACCGAAGATTTCACATGGGTACGTAAGCTTGACAGAGTAGCTAATATGAATCTTGTAATAATCAAGTCTTTGGCAGACAGACTTGCAGGTCGTTATGCTGCAGAGGACTTTGAGGATCCTAAGACACATGAGATTCTTGTAAAGCGCAATGAGCTTATTACAGTAGATATAGCTAAGAAGATTGAGGATACCGGTGTTGCAAAGGTTAAAATCAGATCAGCATTTGACTGTTGTTCACGTCATGGTATTTGTTCTAAGTGTTATGGAATTAACCTTGCTACAGGTCTCCCGACAACAGGCGGTGAAGCAGTAGGTATTATGGCCGCTCAGTCAATCGGTGAGCCTGGTACACAGCTTACTATGAGAACGTTCCATACCGGTGGTATTGCTTCCGGTGATGATATCACACAGGGTCTTCCTAGAGTTGAGGAGCTCTTCGAGGCTCGTAAGCCAAAGGGTGAGGCTATTATCTCTGATATCGACGGTGTAGTAAGAATTGAAGAGGATGCTAAGGGTATTCGTGAAATTATTGTAACTCCTACATCAGAAGAACCTATTTATGATGAAGAGGGTGAGTTAATTACAGAGTGCCGTTATAAGGTTCCTTTGTCAGCTACACTTAAGGTTGAAAACGGTGCTGTTGTTGAGGCTGCTCAGCAGTTGTCTGACGGTACTGTTAACCCATCAGACATTATGAAGATTAAAGGTGTTCGTGGTGTTCAGAGATATATCGTTGAAGAGGTTATCAAGGTATATGACAACGGAGGTGTTGCTATCAATGATAAGCACATCGAGGTTATCACACGTCAGATGATGAGAAGAATCAGAATCGAAGATCCGGGAGATACAGGCCTTATGACCGGTAGTACCGTTGATATGTTCGACTATGAGAATGCAAACAAGGAGTGCGAAGCAAAGGGACTCCGTCCTGCAATCGGTAAGAGACAGCTTCTCGGTATTACTAAGGCTTCTCTTGCAACAGATTCCTTCCTCTCAGCTGCTTCCTTCCAGGAGACTGCTCGTGTTCTTACAGATGCAGCAGTTAAGGGTAAGGTTGATCCGCTCATCGGTCTCAAGGAGAACGTTATTATCGGTTCTATTATTCCTGCCGGTACGGGCGTAAAGAGATACAGTGATATTACTGCCGTTCCTAAGCTTAAGGAAAACTACCAGATTATCACAGGCAATGAGTATGATCCTACGGCAGAAGATGCATCTGATTACAACAATTCGTACTATAATTCGATAGTTGCTTCAGAAGCTATTGATGATATGGATAATTACTAATATCTGACTGATAAGATTTACATGGACTGTCTCAAGATAGAAGTTGGGACAGTCCTTTTTTATCGGATAAATGTCAGAAAATCGAATCTAACTTCGATTCGATATCTGTGAGGGCAACAAATATGTTTTTAACGATTGCGAAGCGGTAAAGAGTACTGTACTGATTGCAAAGGATATCATCAATTGCATAATCGGCAAGTGAATGAGCATTACTAATAACGTACTCCTTTAAAAGAATATTCTCATATGTAGGAATGAAACCTGAAGCTGACATTGAAATTAAAATATCAGGAGTCCAATCTGTTTGCTTGTTCGGAAAATTGCAGATAATAATAACGTTATCTTCCAGATAATACATTGAAGTGATTACTGCATCACACACGTCAGGATTACGAGATATAAACCAATTCTTGCCCTCTTCGATATGTTTGTCATCAGAAAGGTATTTAGTACATCTGTGGTAGTGATTATCAAAGTACGCTTGAGCTTCTTTTGAAGAATCAAAAACAAGATATTCTAACTTATCACTAAGATTTGAAGTACAGTTGTTCATACATACAAGTCGAAGATATTCAGGAGTAGCATCTTTAATATTATGGTATCGTCCTATAATAAACCAATCATCATCAGTATTATATGATTTTCTCCTGCCGAAACTGCAATCAGAAACATATCTTATGCCCGCTATACTTAAGTAATTGATTCGTATTCCGCAGAATCTCATAACAAAAAATCCTGTTAAAACAAAAATTAATGCGATTAAAGCACAAACAGCTTTCTTAGGCAGGTTGATGTTGTTATTTGTCATAAATGCCTCCTATGTCAATTGATACGGCAAAATTAATCTTTACTATATAAACAGGAAAACAGCAAAAAGATTACAAGGATACAATGATTTTATCAGATAAGAATGATAAAACAATTAATTGTGCGATATTAACAAAGTGTTATTAACATTTTGTTCAAAAAAGCAATACTTTATATTCATAAACTCGATTGACAAACAAAAACGACAAATATAAACTAAACAAGGTTGATATTTTAGAAAAGAAAATTCAATAAAAAACAAAAGAAAAAATGTTTTGAAGGAGTATTTAAATGGCAGATCAAAATCAGACAATTAATGAGGAAGAATTGGCTAGAAGCCGTGAGATAATTACTAAGATTACAGGATATTATTATGACAGAATGGTCGGACAAAAGGGCCTCGGTCAGTCACTTTTAATCTCTATAATTTCCAACGGACATATTCTTCTTGAATCAGTTCCTGGATTGGCAAAGACAACAGCAGCAAAAACTCTTACAGAGGCTGTAGATGGTAAATTCGCAAGAATTCAGTGCACACCGGATTTGTTGCCTAGCGATATCATCGGAACACAGATTTTTAATTATTCTACTAATAATTTCGATACTAAGCTCGGCCCTGTATATGCAAACTTTGTTCTCCTTGATGAGATTAACAGATCAAGTGCAAAAACACAGAGTGCGATGCTTGAAGTAATGCAGGAACGCCAGACAACAATCGGCGGAAATATTTATAAAATGCCGGATATTTTTATAGTAATGGCAACACAAAACCCTATTGAGCAGGAAGGTACTTATCTTTTGGCAGAGGCACAGCTTGACAGATTCCTCATTAAGGAAGTAATCAAGTATCCTTCGGTAGAAGAAGAAATGCAGATCCTTGACAGAATCGAGAAGAACATTTTTGCAAAGTCCTATGCGGTAGTAACTCTCGATGACGTTAAGTTCCTTCAGCAACTCAGCAAGAGAGTATATATGGATGCATCAATTAAAAAGTACTGTATCCAGATAGTTGATGCAACAAGACATGCAAAGGATTTTATAGGAGACAGTTTTGCACAGTACATAAATATCGGTTCAAGTACAAGAGGATCGATTGCACTGATGGAAGCAGCTAAGTCATTGGCTTTGATGCGCGGCAGAAATTATGTATATCCGGATGATGTTAAGGATTTGGTTCACAGTGTATTAAGACACAGAATAAGCCTTAACTTTGCTGCTATGGCAGACGGAATTACTGAGGAACAGATTTTAGATAAGATAGTTGGAGTTATACCTGCACCATGATGGTTGATTATATTACCAAAATTAAAGGAAAAGTCAGCATTTACGCAACAAAGAAAACCTCTAACATTTTGGATGGCGCTTATACATCAATATTCATGGGCAGAAGTATGAACTTTGAAGATCTCAGAGAATATATTCCGGGAGATAATGTTCGTGATATTGACTGGAAGGCATCGTCAAGATCAAGAAATCTTCTTGTTAAGAGATTTGTCGCTGAGAAGAAACACAATGTGATGTTTGTGCTGGATTCCGGAAAGAAGATGAGCGGCTATACAAGCCAAATGCACGATAAAAGTGAAGTCGCATTAACGGCAATGGGAACACTTGCTTATCTCGCCAATAAAAACGGAGATAATACAGGTGCGATTTACAGCAAGGGTGATATGATAAGTCTTTATCCGTTCAGGACCGGCTTATACAACATAGAGAGAATACTTGAGTGTTATCATCAGGATTCTAAATCACCTGCAGCCAGTAAATCATCTATTACCAGAAGTTTGGATTATGTTATTTCTCATATAAGAAAGAGAATGATTATTTTTATAATTACGGACGAATTGGGGTTATCGCAAATAGAGGAAGCTCAATTGAAGAGACTTAAGTTTCAACATGACATACTTGTAATAAAAGTAGGCGATGCTGAGGTAACCGGCGGTGAAGCATACAGCGTAGCAACGGAAAGCTATTTGCCTGAATTTATTACCGGAAACAAGAAGCTTCATGAGTATGAGATCAAAATGCGTAAAAAGATGAAGGAAGAAAACGACAGAAAACTTTTGAAATATGGGGTATCCTCGGTTGAAATGGAAAGCGACGAGGACGTAGTAGAAAAAGTAATTGAGTTATTGGAAAGACACAGATATGCATACAGTCATTGATTTAGCAGTCAGATTACAAAAAAATCATCAGTACTCGCTTATAGCATTGATACTGGCAGCGCTGATAGTTTTATCGCCATTAATCTGGTGGATTATAAAGACGATACTTGGCATCAAACCAAAAGAGAAGAAAGCAACCTCCAAGGTTCAGCCTGTCAAGAAACCTGTCAGCAGAAGACCTCTTAATGTTATAAAGGAGGATTATATCAAGCGTATAGATGCAATTGAGAAAAAGTATAATGATAAAGCAATTGATTCAAGAGAAATGCATCAGAAATTAAGCATAACAGTACGACAATTTGTCAGTGAAGTAAAGGGAATTTCTGCAGATGCTTTGGTTTTGTCAGACTTTGAAAGAATGCAGATGCCTGATATGGAGAAGCTTTTGGAAGCATTTTATGCACCTGAATTTGCTCCTGAGGAAGTAATTCAGCTTCAGAGTGCTGATAATGCGCGAAAGGTGGTGCGCGAATGGAACTGATGTATCCTTGGGCAATATATATAGGACTTGCCGTAGCTGCCATAGTAATTCTTATCGGCTTCAAAGCAAACGGTAATTTTAAAAGCGGTAAAAAAGTAGCCAATGATGAATTAATAAAAGAAAGCAGTTACTATAAGAAACTTGTAGCAGAGTATAAGATTTGTAAAACAGTAGTTATTGCAACCACTGTTATTGCAATATTGTGTACTTCATTTCTTATAGCTCGTCCTGTAAAGATTCAGACAACAGTAACTGAGGTACATAACAGGGATATTATGCTTTGCTTTGATACTTCGGATTCTACGGACGAATGTAACAGTGCGGTATGCGACAGAATGATGAAACTGGTTGACGAATTCAAAGGCGAGAGAATAGGAATAACAATTTTTAACTGTAAGCCTGTTCTTCTTGTACCGTTGACAACTGATTACACGTACGTTAAAGATGTTCTCGGAAAGCTTAAGAGATCATTTGAAGAACATCTTAAATATAATAACGATCCGTTTTACTTCGATGTAAACTACGAAGATTGGGGATATAAGTACGCAGGAACGGTAAACGATGATCGAGGAAGTTCATTTATCGGAGAAGGCTTAGTTGCTGCAGTATTGAATTTTCAGGATTTAAAGGAAGAACCGGACAGAGCAAGAATAATTGTATTTCTTACCGATAATGATTTGAATCTTGTAAGCGGTGAAGTTTATGCAACCATAGATGAGGCATTCGATATATGCAATAAATATAAAATAAAAGTATTCTCGTTAGCACCGACCAATATAGTTGATGCGAAGCACTTTGAGGAGCTTACCGAGAGTACGGGAGGAAAGTATTATCTTTACAAATCCGATAAGGCTGTAGATAATCTCAGAGATGATGTAAAAAGTACGGATACATCTGTCTATGTTACTCGTGAGACAAAATCAACAGATGTTCCGCAGCCTTTTATTATTGCTTTAATAATCGTTCTTCTGATAAATTTCGCAGCAGCAAGGAGGTTACATATATGATGATCAATTCATTTTTACCTATATGGTTGATGGCGATAGTCTGTGTAGCCATAATTGCCATGAAGCGTAAGGGAAAATGGGCATTTATTCGTCAGATAATTGTTGCATTATTGTTGTTTTGTATTAATTTAAGAATAATGATTCCTTCCGAAAATGCGAAAAAGGACGTAACAAACTTTGATATTCTTTTTGTGGTAGATACTACAATCAGTATGGTTGCTGAGGATTATGACGGCGAAGGAATAAGATTGGATGCCGTAAAGAATGACATGAAAGAGATTGTAAATTCTTTTCCGGAAGCAAGAGTATCAATAATTACATTTGATAATACGGCTACAAGAGTTTTGCCGTTCTCGGATTTTGATGATACAACTGAGAAAACTATAGATTTATTACATGTACAGAAAGCGTTTTATGCAGACGGTACGTCACTTAATGAGCCTTTGAAGGAAATGGAAACAGCACTTGTCAGAGGTGAAGATTATGTAGGCGATCCTGCTTACAGAATGGTATTTTACATAAGTGACGGTGAGGTTAATTCTAAGGAAAAGCTTGACGATTACTCAGCTCTTGCCGACAGTATAGAGTGCGGTGCGGTTCTGGGTTACGGTACACCTGAAGGCGGTAAAATGAAAGTCTATGATTTTTCTGATGAATACGAACCTGAGTATATAACAATACGTGATGACAATTTTAATGAAGTTTACGCACTGTCCAAGATTGATGAAGAAAATTTAAAACAGATAGCAAGTGATTTGGATGTAGATTACTTTCATATGACAAAGAAATCAGATGTTCAGAAGGTAATAAAGAAGGCGCAAGCCCAAGTTGAAGATGGTGACATTGAGATGAAAACAGTAACCGGATTCGGCTATATTGAGACATATTATTATTTTGCAATTGCTTTGGGTGCTTTCCTTGTTTATGATGCTGTGTTCTACAGACGAAAACTTAAATTGAAGCTTTAAGGGAGGAGAATAATATGAAGAAAAGAATATTAATTTTACTTTATGTACTTATTTCTCTTGTCTTTGCTAAGATGATGCTGAATTTCTTCTACAACAAATACATGATGGAGTCTTATGATAATAAGGATTATTCGGTTAATGACAATTTGCTTCTTGTAGGTAATATTGATGAGCCTTATATTGCCCATTACAATAACGGTAATGTGTTTTATCAGCAGGGTCTCTACGAAGAGGCTATTGAAGAGTATGATGAAGCGTTAAAGTCATTTCCTCCTAAAATGAGGGAATGTTCAATAAGAATTAATAAAGCGCTTGCAATGGTTGCAACATTGGGAGAAGATATGGAATTGGTTGATATGACCGATATCGATTCTGTTGATGAGGCTATTGACTTACTGTACGATGCTATTGAAGTTCTTACTGAGGACGGTTGCGCAAACGACGATGGAGACGGACATAATGCGACGGCACAGAGATTGAAGGAAGAGATTGAGGATATGATAAAGAGACTCGAAGAGGAGAAGACTAAGCCTACTCCGACTCCTACTCCGACACCTACTCCAACGCCGACACCTACTCCGACGCCGACGCCTACACCGGATCCGAATGCAACACCTACTCCTACACCGGATCCTAATGCAACTCCGACCCCGACGCCTACACCGGATCCTAACGCAACGCCGACACCTACACCGGACCCTAATGCAACGCCGACTCCGACACCGGATCCGAATGCAACACCGACACCTACGCCGGATCCGAATGCAACACCGACACCGGACCCTGAAGGTGAACCTACTCCGACACCGGAGATGTCCCCTGAAGAACAAAAACAGCAGGATATAGAAGAACAAATCGGTAATATGTTGGATGAAGCTTCTGATACTCGTTCTGATGATTTGCAGGAGTATTCAGAGTTAGAGCATGATCTTAATGGTATAGGCAGTGATGATGCTATTTGGTAATTTATTTTGCAGTGTGTTTCAACGCAGTAGTTTTGAGACACACTGTTTTTTCTCATTCCTAAAAAGAAAATTCTCATTGACCGTTATGGCAGAATGAGGAATGTAAACAGCTTACAATATGTGATATAATATTAATCTGAAATTTAAGGGAGGGATATGCTTGTGAAGAACGGAATAAAGAGAACAATTCTTGCCAGCACAATTATTGCAACAGTTGCTGTTCCGGTATCAGCTTTGCCGCTTGGTATTTACAGTGACAGGGAAGCATCAGGGATAGTTCGCTATGCATATGCGGCAGCATATCCTGAAGAAAATAATGAAGAGCAGCCGGAGGTTCTTATAGAAGAATGGGCTTTAGTTTCTGATGCAGATGAACTGGTTGATGTCAGTCATATGTCTGACGAGAATGTCTCGGCGGATATTGATGATTTAAATCAGGAATTTTCTTCTGAGTGGGTTTCATTTGCAGATGTACCTACCTACACGGTTGTTCAACAATATGATGAGTCTGAGTTACCTATAGAATTGTTGGATACTTCAGTTTTTGCTCCGGATAATACGCAGTTTTATATTCTCGTACCGAATTCAATAATAAAAGAAACACCGGACATGAGTTCTGCTACCTTAAGTCCTATAGCTCAGGGAACAGGTGTAACAAGAATAGGTATCGGTGATACATGGTCAAAAATAAGAACCGAGAGCGGAATAGAGGGATATGTTCTTACAAGTTCTATCTCGGATGAGGTTGTTTGGATACCTATAGACCGTCAGGTTTGGGTTGATGCTGACTCCCTGTCATTAAGAAGTGAAGCTTCGACCGATTGTGAGGTTCTGGCTACGTTGTCACATAACACAAGACTTCGTGCTATATCAGTATCTGATAAGTGGTATGAAGTTGTAACGGATTCAGGATTAACAGGATTTGTATACATTTCATATACGACACAGATTGCACCGCCGACACCGACTCCGGTTCCGCGAAGTACATCTTCGGGTGGTTCGAAGAGCTCAGGCGGTTCGGGCAGTTCGGGCGGAGGTTCAACTCCTAATATAACAGGAGCAAACGGCTCAAGTATAGTAAGTATTTGTCAGTCAATGCTTGGTGTTCCTTATGTATGGGCAGGCGAGACCGGCTCCGGCGTCGATTGTTCAGGTCTTGTTGTTTATGCGTACAGACAAATAGGAATAAGTGTTCCGCATCAATCAGAATCAATTAAAACCTGTGGTTATGGTGTGTCAAGAGATAACATTCAGCTTGGTGACGTTATCTGTTGGGATACCGGCGGAGGTGCGTGCGGGCATGTTGGCATATATGTAGGCGGAGGTCAGGTAATACATGCATCGAATACGCGCGGAGAGGTTTGTTACGGGAGCCTTGATATGATGCCGATTCTTTCAATAAGAAGATTTCTCTGATAATAATTGAACAAAAACAGTTTTAATCAGGAGGTTTTGCGAAAATGAACGCAAAATCTCTTGTTTTAGTTTGACTTTGTTTAAAAGTGTTATTATAATCACATAGTATGCTGTAAAAATGAACGCTAAATGACATTTAAGTTCAAAAATGCGGCTTTTCGAGAATTAAAATGATAAAAGGGGAATGAATAAATGAACGTGAAGAGAAATGTTTTGCTGAATCCCGGTCCGTCAACCACAACAGATACTGTAAAGATGGCACAGGTTGTTCCCGATATATGCCCGAGAGAACAGGAGTTCGGCGGCTTGATGAAGGGCTTGAGAGATGATCTCGTAAAGATTGTACACGGTGATTTAAAGAAGTATACATCGGTTTTGTTTTGTGGTTCAGGAACAATTAATATAGATGTTTGTTTGAACTCTCTGTTGCCTGAAGGTAAGAAAATACTGGTGGTTAATAATGGTGCATACAGTACAAGGGCAGTTGAGATTTGTGAGTTTTACGGAATGCCGCATATCGATTTGCAGTTCCCGGTTGATGAACAGCCTGATTTAGCAGTTGTGGAGAAAACTCTTAAAGAAAATCCTGATATTGCTCTGGTACATACAACACATAATGAGACCGGAACGGGTATATTGAATCCAATCAGGGAGATAGGTGCACTCGCACATAAATATAATGCGATTTTTACCGTAGATACAACATCTACCTATGCTATGCGTCCTATCAATATCGAAGAGGATAATATCGATTTTTGTATGGCATCGGCACAGAAAGGTTTGATGGCCTTTACAGGACTTTCTTTTGTTGTAGGTAACAGAGCTGTTATTGAGCAATCAAAGGATTATCCGAAGAGATCCTATTACTGTAATCTGTTCCTTCAGTATGATTATTTTGAGAAAACAGGTGAGATGCATTTTACTCCTCCGGTACAGACAATATATGCTACCATTCAGGCTCTGAAGGAGTATTGGGCTGAGGGTGAAGAAGTGAAGTGGGCAAGACATACAAGAGTATTTAATGCTATACATGATGGTCTTGACAGACTTGGTTTTAAAGATGTTATCAAGAGAGAGTTACAGTCAGGACTCGTGGTATCTGTTATTTATCCTGAGGATTCTAACTGGGATTTTATGAAAGTACATGACTATTGTTATGAACGTGGATTTACAATTTATCCGGGTAAGATTTCTACGACAAATACATTCAGACTTTGTGCACTCGGTGCAATTGATGAAGATGATATCAAAGCGTTCTTTGAAGTGTTTGAAGAAGCTTTGAGAACATTCAATATAGCAATCCCTGCAAAATACTGATAAATAATAGTGAGGTGGATATGAGCACAGTTTATACTTGTTTTACAACAGATGTTATTCATGAGGGTCACATGAATATAATTAATGAGGCGAAGAAGTACGGAGAACTAACTGTAGGCGTTTTGTCTGATGAGGCTATGGTTCAGTTTGATAGGTTTCCTACTATCTCGTTTAATGAAAGATTAGAGATGATTAAAGCTATTCCTGAAGTGGATCACGTAGTTGTTCAATCTGAACTTATGTATGATGAGGTAATAGCAAAATTAAAGCCTGATTATGTTATTCACGGCGATAACTGGCTGTCAGGACCTACAAAAGCAATCAGAGATAATGTTGAGAAGCTTCTCGGTGAGTATGGCGGAAAGATTATAGATATTCCATATACTTTCAGTGAGAATGTTAAGCATATTGACGATAAGATGAAAGAGAAGCTTGCTATGCCGGAGTTCAGACGTAAGAGACTTCGCCAGCTTCTTAAAATCAGACCGGTTGTAAAAGCAATTGAAGTTCACAGCGGATTAACAGGACTTATAGCGGAGAAGACCGTAGTAGAACACGAGGGAAAACTGGATCAGTTTGATGCTATGTGGATATCATCACTTTGTGATTCAACTGCAAAGGGTAAGCCGGATATAGAGCTTGTAGATATGACCAGTCGTTTCAGAACAATCGAGGACGTAACTGAGGTAACTACCAAGCCTATTATCTTTGACGGAGATACAGGCGGACTTACAGAGCATTTTGTGTACACTGTAAGAAGTCTTGAGAGAATGGGTGTATCAGCTGTAATAATCGAGGATAAGACAGGTCTTAAGAAGAATTCTTTATTTGGAACCGAAGTTAAGCAGACACAGGACACAATTGAGAATTTCTCTGCCAAAATAGCAGCCGGTAAGAAGGTTCAGCTTACAGATGATTTCATGATTATTGCCAGAATTGAGAGTTTGATTCTTGAGCAGGGTATGGAAGATGCACTTAACAGAGCAAGAGCCTTTGTAAAGGCAGGTGCTGACGGTATTATGATTCACAGCCGTAAAAAAGATCCTGCTGAAATACTTGAATTTTGTGACAAATTCAGAAGTGAGGATAAAGATACACCTATTGTTGTAGTACCTTCTTCATTTAATGTAATTACCGAGGAAGAATTAGGTGAGCATGGTGCAAATATTGTAATTTATGCCAATCAGCTTACAAGAAGTGCTTTTCCGGCTATGGAAGAGACAGCTAAGGATATTCTGCGTCATCATCGTGCAAAAGAAGTTGACGACAGACTTATGCCTATTAAAGATATTATTTCACTTATTGATACATTGTAATGAGGAGAGAATGTCATGAAGGTTGAGAAATTAGTCGAGATTATAGGTTCGGATTTTTATGCCGGTGTTCCGGATTCGCAGCTTAAGTCATTATGTAATTACCTGATGAATGAGTACGGAATTGATGCCAAACATCATGTTATAGCTGCAAATGAAGGAAACTGTGTGGCACTGGCGGCAGGTTATCATCTTGCCACCGGCAAGGTTCCGGTTGTATATATGCAGAACAGCGGTGAAGGCAACATCATAAATCCGGTTGCTTCTCTTTTGAATGATAAGGTGTATGCTGTTCCGATGGTATTTATTGTCGGTTGGCGCGGTGAACCGGGAATCCATGATGAACCGCAGCATATTTATCAGGGTGAGGTTACAGTAAAGCTTCTCGAGGATATGGGAATAAAATCTTTTGCTATAGGCAAGGATACCACGGATGAGGAAGTTGCTTC
The DNA here is from genome assembly GCA_045616305.1 of Saccharofermentans sp. GTDB lineage: Bacteria > Bacillota > Clostridia > Saccharofermentanales > Saccharofermentanaceae > Saccharofermentans. The sequence continues at coordinate 19,170 of JAZLGO010000026.1, forward strand.
TGTAATGGAGGATTACAAAAAAGTTTTGGCAGAAGGTAAGGATGTAGCCTTTGTTATCCGAAAGGGTGCAATTTCATATGACGGCAAGGTAAAGTATGAAAATGAGAATAAGCTCACCAGAGAAGAAATCATTCAGCATATTGTTAAGGTTACCGGCGAAGATCCGATTATCAGCACTACCGGAAAGGCAAGCCGTGAATTATTCGAGACTCGTGTTGCCAACAATCAGAGTCATAAATATGATTTTCTTACGGTAGGTTCGATGGGACATTCTTCCTCAATAGCATTGGGTGTTGCCATTAATAAACCGAACACGAAAGTTTGGTGTGTTGACGGAGACGGAGCACTTCTTATGCACATGGGTTCAATGGCTGTTCTCGGAGCAAATTCTCCCGAAAACATGGTTCATATAGTAATTAATAACGGTGCACATGAGACTGTCGGAGGAATGCCTACAGTTGCATCTAAGCTTGATATTGTTGCTGTTGCTAAGGCTTGCGGCTATCCGTATGCAGTAAGCGTTGATTCTTTTGAGGAACTTGATCGTGAATTGCTTGAGGCTAAATCCCGTAAAGCACTGAGCTTGATTGAAGTTAAGTGCTCTATCGGTGCAAGAGAAGATTTAGGTCGACCGACCACTACAGCAATTGAAAACAAGAAGAATTTTATGGAATATCTTGCAGAGCTGTGATTTGACTTGTCAGTTTCAGGTTTGTATAATGTCTTTTGCGTGATTTTTTGTTTCTTATGGAGGGGTAACTATGGATTTTACACGTAAACAATTTGATGTTCTTCAGGCTTTGGCTGTTTCCGGTTCAAAAATGTCTCAGCGTGAGTTGGCCGATGCAACAAAACATTCACTCGGTACAATTAATTCTATTGTTAAGGAATTGACCGCAGAAGGCTATATTTCAGAGAACAGCATTACCTCCAAAGGTATAGAGGCACTTGAACCTTATCGTGCAAAGAGAGCCGTTTTTATAGCAGCAGGCTTCGGTTCAAGAATGGTTCCGATTACGCTTAATACACCTAAGCCGTTAGTACGTGTTAACGGTCAGAGAATTATAGACGGTCTTATCGATGCATGCCTTAAGGCCGATATTGAAGAAATATATATTGTAAGAGGTTATCTCGGCGAGCAATTCGATCAGCTTTTATACAAATATCCGATGATTAAATTCATCGACAACCCTCTTTATAATGAGGCTAATAACATCTCATCTTCACTTTTGGCAAAAGACTTATTGAGCAGAAGTTATGTTTTTGAGGCAGATTTGCTTATCAGTAATCCTGACATAATTACAAAGTATCACTATACATCTGATTTCCTCGGAATTAAAGTTGACAGAACAGATGATTGGTGCTTTGTTACAAAGAACGGAATTATCAAGGAAGAGAGAGTCGGCGGCCTGGATTGTTGGCAGATGGTCGGCATCTCCTATTGGAATGATGAAGATGGAAAGAAGCTTTCAAGAGATATTCCGGAAGCTTTTGCACTTCCGGGCGGTAAGGAAAACTATTGGGAACAGGTTCCGCTTGTTGTATTTAAAGATAAGTATGAAGTGTTTGTCAGAGAATGTGTTGCAAGTGACATAATTGAGATTGACACGTTTAAGGAACTTAAGGCTATAGATAAGACCTATGATGTCTGATAGGAGGAGCATTTATGTCCGCTAAGAAAGAAAACGGTAATCAAGAGGGTCTTCAGCGCCAGTTGAACCCTATTCACGTTTGGGCAATAGCATTTGGTTGTATTATCGGTTGGGGATCTTTTATTAATCCGGGAAAGAAATTCCTTCCGAATTCAGGTGTTGCCGGCACTGCAGTTGCAATGCTTATGGGCGCACTGGTAATGATTATTATTGCATTCAGTTATGCGTATATGGTGCCAAAGTACCCTAAGGCAGGCGGAGAGTTTACATTTACCAAAATGTGCTATGGCAATACGCCGGCATATATATGCGGATGGTTCCTTGTAGCTGCATATCTTACAAATGTACCAATGAATTCAACAGCCATAGGGCTGATAGTTGACGGCCTTGACGGCAGTAAGGATATCTTGAAGTTCGGTTTTCACTATACTATAGCAGGCTTTGATGTTTACATGGGCGAGATGATTCTTGCCATGTTTATTCTGATTTTGTTTGCAATCTTTAATACAAGAGGCGTAAAGGTTGCAGGAACGGTTCAGACAATTTTGGCCGTATTACTCGGTGTTTCCGTATTTACTTTAACTACAGCAGCTATTATCAGTTCAAAGACTTCAATAGCAAATCTTGCGCCATGGTGGGGATTTAATAAGTCAGAAGCAGTTGCAGCATATACAAACGGTACATATACATCCATTGACCAATTCTCTAAGGGTGGTACTGTCGGAATAATTGCGAGTGTATTAGCTACGTTCGCCATAGCACCTTGGGCCTTTGTAGGCTTTGATACTATTCCTCAGGCTGCGGAAGAATTTAAGTTCTCCTACAAAAAAGTAAGTTTTATAATGGTAGTTGCTATTATTTTCGGATGCTTTGTTTACACTGCGAATAATACGATAGCAGCTGCAGCACTTGCTGATTGGCCTGACTTGATAGTTGAGAGTTCTTCAACACCTTGGCTTCTCCTAACAGCAGCTGAAGTTCTTCTCGGCACTCCGGGTAAAATACTTGTCGGTGTGGCTGTATCCAGTGCTGTTTTATCAGGTATTATGGGCTTTTATATGGCATCATCAAGACTCATGTATTCAATGAGCCGTGATGGATATCTTCCGAAGTTCTTCGGTGTTATTGATGAGAAATATAAGACGCCTAAGAATGCCATGATTTTCTGTATGCTGGTATCTCTGTCAGGACCTATTCTCGGAAGAGAAGCACTCGGATGGTTTGTTGATATGTCTGCAATCGGTGCTTCCATCGGTTATGGCTTTACCTGTCTTGCGACTTTGACAACACTTAAGCGTGACAAAGACGGTTCGACTTTCCTTAAGGTGATGGCCGTTTTAGGCGCGATTTTCTCGGCTTGCTTTATGATTTTGCAGCTTGTACCTATTCCGGGTTTGGATGGTGTTCATTTCGGTAAGGAATCATATATAATGCTTCTTGTGTGGGTTGCTCTCGGTGGTATTTTCTATTTGAAGCAGAGAAAGAATTTTAAATAATGGAAGGTAAAGTTAAAATTGGTTATGTATCAACAAAGCCACTTTCCGATGCACGCAACTGGAGTGGTACAGTTGCTAACCTATATGAAATCATAAAGAAAGACTATGATATTGTTCCTATAGTAATTCCCAGACCATTTTTGTTTAGGGCAATTGATAGAATCAACAGTTTGCTTAATATATCATATTATCCGCACTTTTATTCTCTTTATTACAGATGTGTTTTCAATAAAAAAATGAAAAAAATTACTGACGTTGATATTTTGTTCGGATGTGCTTTGAGTCATATTTTCGGAAGCGGAATTGATAAAGGAAGCAAGAAGATAATATATCTTTCCGATGCGGTTTTCTCACAGATGGTGAATTATTATTGGTTCAATATGAGTAAACAGCGTATAAATGCTCTTAATGTTTTGGAGAGCCAATCTCTTAAAATAGCAGACTATATCATATATTCAACTGAATGGGGAAAGAACGGTGCTGTTTCTGAGTACGGAGTAAGTGAAAATAAAATCTCGGTTATGCCTTTTCCGGCTCCTCTTGAGGATAAATATATCGGTAATAAGACGGTAGATAAAAATGAAATTCGGTTACTATTAGTGGGAGTAGACTGGAAACGTAAGGGCATAGATATCGCTATAGAATGCGTAAATGATCTTAACAGTAAAGATAGCAATCACAGTTATGAGTTGGATATTGTCGGATTGGAAAGTGATGTTACTTATGAGAAGGTAGTATTTCACGGTAAACTTATGAGGTCTGACAAAACACAGAGAAAGGAACTAATAAATCTTTATCAAAATGCCAACTTCTTTATTCTTCCGACAAAGGCCGATTGTTCTCCTGTGGTCTTTACTGAAGCGTATGAATATGGTTTGCCTATTTTATCTACCAAAACAGGTGGCGTGGTTAACATTGTTGTTGATGGCGAGACTGGTTTTCTGTTTGACGTAGAAGACTCCGGTGCTGCATATGCTGAAAAAATCATTGAAGTACTGAGTAATAAAGATTCCTATGCGAAAATGTCAGTTCTCAGCAGAGCCAGATACGAAAAATACCACTCACGAAGTGCTTGGTTGAATGAGTTTAATAAAATTATTGAGAAGTTAAAGAATTAATCTTCCTTTTGAAAGTACGTGTTATCTCCGAAGTCTACAAATCTAGGTGTATGAGTTTTACGTTTTTCAACGGGTGGAATTTGCATATAGTCACCATACTGAGAAGTCAGATACTTATCTGCATTATGAAGCATTTGAACTTGGATATCTTCGAAGGGCATTTGTACTAATGGGAAAATTGTATCTTCGGAAGTCACCAAACATTCCGGATTAAAATATGAAAAATCTGTGTACAGCTTACTATCAGATTGGTCATAACGCATTGCTGCTTTTAGATATTTTTTGTAAAAAAACATTCTGTCTAATCTAAGTAATTTGAATAGAAAATGAATGAGAAGACATGCAAACCGAGCTGCTTTGAGTTTGATTCCCTTAAGTGACGCGGGGAATCTCGGATGTTTGTAGTAACTTAGTACGCAACATCTTGCCCAAATCCAAGTGTTGCGAATCTGTTTTTTTCTTTTATTTATATCTGAAGAAGTACGGTCATAAACAAAGAGATCTAAAAAGATTCCAGTAGAAAAGGCGGAGTCTGTATCAGCGTCCTCAATAATCTTAGTATTTTTCTTGCACATTTTTGCAATCGGAATAACATAACCATCAGTATTATCTATAAAATACAAATCATATTTATCGGACAACTCGGTAGATATTAGATTTAGAACTTTTGTATAATCTTTTCGCAAAAAACATACATCAATATCATCGTCCCAAGGAATAAAACCATGGTGTCGCAAGGCTCCAATCGCTGTTCCGCCCGAAACAAAAAACGGAATATTATTAGCGTTACAAAGATTTTGCAAATCTATGTACATATTTTTCTGAATAAACTGCATTTTTTTTGTTGCTTCTTCGATAGTCATAGTATAACCCCCACAGAACTCAGTTAAAGATTTTTTGTTTTATGCTCATTAAATAATAAGGTAGCATATACAAATCATGGTAAAAGGAAAACCAAAGAAATACAAAGAACCAACCATCTTTTTTAAGAGTAGTATAAGATGTTTTTTTCAACCAACAGATACTATCCCTAAATTTTATGATTTGAGCTTTCTTTTCGCTTCTGCTCAGTTTATCTTTTGCGAGTATTAAATAGTCATATATAGAATACAGATATGTTCTGGTAAGTCTTGACTGAAGCACTCCGTCAGTATTTTGGTCAGTTTTAAAAATCTCAGCTAGCACTTTTTCTTCAGCTAAACATTTTTTCATTGAATCCAAATAATTTATGTTAAATTTTCCGGTAGTGCTGTGCTCCATTCGATTTTCCCACAAATAATAGGTTTTAGGATTTAATACAATTCTGTTGAAATGTTGATATACCAATATATTAAACATAGTATCCTCATGACCAAAGCGGATAAAAGAATCAAACAAGATATTGTTTTCTTTTATAAAACTGCTTCTGTATAAGGCTACCCAAACACCATTGCCAGTTTTACTGATATCGTATTCATATTTCGGGTATTCTTCACGTGTGATAACAGAAAATTCGAAATTGTTCATTACGGAATCGTATACGACTTTTCCTTCTCGCGTTTCTACTCTTCTTCTGGAAAACCTGACAACATCAGCATCATATTTTTTTGCCAAAGAATAATTATCCTCGATTAAGCCTGGAAGAAATTTATCATCATTATCGCAGAAAGTAAGATACTCACCAGAAGCAACAGCTATAGCAGCATTCCTTGCATTGCAGATACCTCCGTTTTGTTGATGTATGACAACGACCCTTTTATCTTCGCAAGCAATTCTATCACAAATCTGACCGGAAGTATCTTTAGAACCATCGTCTACCATAATCAGTTCAATATCTTGTTCACTCTGCTTTAATATGGATTGAGCCGCCTCGTACACATACTTCTCCGAATTATAAACCGGCATAATAATACTGACTTTTGGCACCGATGAATACTCCTTTTGAAAACTTTTTCGAATATGTATGACATTTTAATTCAATAACTGTGTTTTTTCAACAATATCGTGAAAGATGATGAGTTGAGTTATTATTTTCAGATATGTATAATTATTTTGAATTTAAAGTTTTAAATACGAATTGGAGATCTCTGATGAATATATTATATACGATTAACGATAAATTTGTTCCTCAAGCCGCTGCCTGTATGACCTCGATTTGCGAAAATAATAAATCATCTGACTCTATAACTTTTTATATTATGGGAATGGGGATATCTGACAGCAACAATAAGAAATTATGTGATTTAGCAGAGCGATACGGAAGAAATTCTGTAATTATTGAAATTGGTGCCATGGAGCAGTATTTTGATTTTTCATTTAATACCACAGGATGGAATGAGATAGTTCTTGCGAGATTACTGGTTGATCGTATATTACCAAATGAAATTAAACGAGTTATTTATTTAGATGGTGATACTATAGTTCGCGGAAATTTGAGCGATATGTGGAATATTGATTTGGGAGATAAAACATTAGCTATGTCTGTCGAGACCACTGTTAATCGTAAGAATAAAGCAGTATTGGGCTTAGAAGATGAATTGTATTACAATGCGGGTGTTCTTCTGATTGATTTGGATAAGTGGCGCAGTTTAGATTGTGGGAAGAGAATAATTGAATACTACGAGGCCCATAACGGAAGATTATTTGCCAATGACCAAGATGCAATTAATGCTGTATTGAAGGATGAGATTTATCAATTGTTACCGAGTTATAATTTTTGTAATACATATACACAGTATCCTTATTGGTTTCTGAGACAATTGGTTAAACCGCAAAAGTATATAGAAAAGAATATTTATGAAGAATGCAAAAGAAATCCGATAATTATTCATTATTTAGGCGAAGATCGTCCGTGGAGACGTGGAAACACTCACAAATACAAGACTGACTATGAACGATATTTAGGGATGACTGAGTGGGCTGATACTCAGCAGGAAGAAGGCTGGGAATTATATTTTGTTGTTTGGAAATGCTTTAATACAATAACAAAGCCGTTTCCGAGATTAAGATACAGTATTATTACAAATATGATTCCAATAGTGATGAAGAGACGAAGCAAAAAAAAAACAAGCTATGAGAAGTAAGAATGAAAACTTGGGATTTATTCGCGGTTTATATTGTCAGATTATGCGCAATATTCAATAAATAATCCGATATAAATAGTTTTTTGTTATGAAATTGCAATACTTGAACAAATGGTATATTTATTATATTATTAATATATTGTGCTTGTTTTTTATAAAGTGCATATGTATATAGGATTGGAGAATAGGAGTAATGAATGTTGTATTACTTACTGCTGCTGGAACTGGTACTCGCATGGGACAGGATATACCTAAGCAATTTATTCATATAGATAACAAACCTATTCTGATTCATACTTTAGAGGCTTTTCAAAATCACCCTAGTGTGGATGCAATTATTGTTGTAACTCTTTCATCTTGGATTGAAGTTGTGAAAGCCTATGCAATGCAATTTAATATCACGAAATTACAATGGGTCGTTGAAGGCGGTGCAACCGGTCAAGAATCCATATATAAAGGTGTCGTTGAATTGAAAAAACATATTTCTGACGATGATGTTGTGATGGTGCATGATGGTAACAGAGCAATGGTTTCAAGTGAAATAATTTCTGACAGTTTAGCTACTTTCAAAAAGCATGGTAGCGCAGTAGCAGCTATTCCGTGTGTAGAAGCTGTTTTCAGAAGTGATGATGATGGAATTTCCTCTTCTGTTTCTATTCCAAGAGAGCAGTTGTTCAGGACACAGACACCGCACACGTATACACTTGGGAAACTTTTGTGGGCTCATGAACAAGCAATTGAAAGCGGTATTACTAATACTGCAGCATCTTGTACATTGATGCAATTGTTAGGAGAGAAGGTATTCTTTTCCAAAGGCTCAGAAGAAAATATTAAGATTACAACCATAGATGATTTGCGTATTTTTCAGGCTCTGCTCCATACAAAAACTGACAACTGGATTAAATAGGGTGAGGTGGATTTTATATGGAGAAAAGACATGTTTCTAAAAGAAATATTTTTTATATTTTGACGATTATCTCATTTTTATTAACAATAATCTTTTTTGTTTTTCCGTCAAATTCTATTGGGTCTGGTGATACTAATATTGGAAAAGTATCGAAGACTAGGTTGGCTCATATATATAATTTAACGAATAATAATGTCAAGTCTTTTAGTATTACCAATGAGGAAGAAAGTGAAATCAGGGGATTGTCTTTGATTATACAGCTGTGTAATCGAAATGTTTTTTTGAATCATTGTGATTTGCCTTCGAATGCAAGGATGGTTTATTCGATATCAAATGAAGATGGAGATACTATTATTTCTGATTCCATTAGTTTGTGCGATTTGGTTCTGCCAATGGAGCCTTCTGAGTACGTTGAAATCCCAATAAGGTTTTCTTCAGCCGCTATTAAGAAGGGAGATAAGTTGAATTTTTTCTTTGCTTTAAAGGATGTTCCGAAGACAATAGATGTGAATTTCTATGGTTACTATTATGCTGATAGCGATGAAAGGGACAGTTTGGTCTTGGGAAATGATAATTTGGCTGATAAAGCTGTTCTATTTTATCGTGTGCTGGTGGATAGTAAGGATTATTCACTTGCTTTATTGTTTCTACTTATTACTTCTATATTGGCAGAAGGATTTATTTTGTGTAGGGGTACAAAATGAAGATGAAAGTGCGAAAAGAGAAAAAAGTCAAGCCGTTAATAGTACTTGCTGTTACTATAGCATTAGCTGTAGTAATTGAGTTGTTTTTTGGCATATTTGCTTTTGTGAACTCTGACCTTGTTGTTTTGTCGGATGTTGTATCTCCGTCGCAGTTATCAGGGGGGAGCTGTTCAGTCTTGAATAATGCTTGTGATGAACCGCATTATATAGAAGACTTGTTTGTTAATGGTTTCACCATGAACGATATAACCATAATTGTTCAGGGCAAGTCTTTGAATGATTTTGGAGTGCAAGAAGATTTTTATGTTACAAGTTCCATGTTTAAGGGGGATAGTGACATACTTATTCCAATCAGAGAAAAAATGTGTTCCTACAGTGTTATTGTTCTGGCAGATACGGATTCATTTTATATTAGGAAAATTATCGAGCAGAACAGGTATCATTTTAATCCGTGCAGATTCTTGTTGATTTTTGTTTCCGTATTACTCATAGGTATGCTTATTATTACGAAGAACGTGAAACAGAATATATTACTGTTCTATATTGTAGCTTCGCTTGGGTTTGGTTCTGTTATGATTATGGCTACAGGGGTGCGCTATTCAACATGGGATGAAACGTCTCATTTTAATGCCGTTTATCAGTTAGCCAGCAGTGATGATGATTGGTCTGTTGCTGCTTGGAAATTATTAAATAATGATTTACCGGCACATTCTTCACTGGATGAATTGAAGAGAGAAGAGAAGTATGTCGATGATTTAGGAACTACTCATAGATATACTATTAAACGAAATAATATGGTACCTTCTTATACAAGAATTGCATATTTGCCGATGGCAGCAGTAATGAAAACTTGTACTGCCATGGGGTTAAGTTTTGTTCACACATATAAGATAGTTAAATTTTGCAATCTCTTTATTTTTACTTTGATGTTAGCACTGGCAATATACATTTCAAAGAGCCGTAAGATGTTTATTTCACTTATCTCATTGATGCCTACTGTGTTGTTTCAGGGGTGTATGATTACCTATGATGGTTTTATTTATTGTTTCTTAACTTTGGGTATAGTGCTGATAGCGAATGAAATTGAGAATCCTTTTGAGAGATTAAATATCAATAATATTGTTTTAGCTATTATATTGATAGTTGTGGGAGTTTCTTCCAAAGCTATATATATTCCTTTGTTGTTATTACTTTTATTTATTCCGAAGGATAAGTTTATTAATAAAAAAGCTCACATTGTCTTTAATGTCGGTGTATTTTTTATTTTATTAGTGGTAATGAGCACGTTTGTTCAACCTATGTTGGTGAATACAATTTCAGGAAATATGAGTTACGGAGGAGATCCAAGAGGCGGTGAGACAAGTGCGGTAAAACAAGTCTACTCTATGCTTAAACACCCTCTGTCAACTGTGAAATTATATGTAAGTAATATTTTCGGATTTGATAACTACCGTAATATGGGGGCTGAAAGATATGATCATTTCATATTTCCGAACTTGATGTTGCTCAACTTGGGAAGATATGGAGTTGCTGCTGATAAATGGAGTATGTTGTTAATTCCGATTCTGTTAGTGTTGTTTTTCTATGACGATGATGAAGGAACGTTTGTATATAGTAAATCACATAAGATTGCTATTTCTGTAATAATATTTGCTATAGTCGGAATGATTTGGAGTGCCTTGTATCTTAGTTTTTCGACAATCGGAAACACGGTTATTTCCGGTGTTCAGGCCAGATACTATTTACCGATTTTACTTCCAACGAGTTATGTTTTATTTAGTAAGCATGTGAAATTGAATATTAAACCGACAGTAGTATGGAATCTGCTGTTCCTTTTCATAGCATTTTTTGAAGTGCATTTGATATACAACTTAATTATTTTGGAGACAGTACTATGAAAAAAAACGTTCAAAAGAGGGAAAATGCATATAGTTGTTTATTGGTACTGCTCGGTCTAATATTATTGGTGGGATTAGTTTCAAGATTTCCTTGGTCTGTTCCCGATGATACCCCGGAAAAGAGTTTGAATTATTCCAAAATTGAACTTGATAAGGACAGTTACTTATATACCGGTATGGAAATTGAAGCCTCTTTTAATATTTGGGTTGATGGCGAACTGCTTGAAGAGGATAAGGATTATTCACTTAAATATTATGAGAACCTTTATCCGGGTACTGCTTTTGTAATGATATCAGGTACAGGTTCTTATGATGGTGAATGTTTTGCATCTTATCCGATAGTTACTGATAATGATTTGTGTGATGACTTGGAAAATAGAGCACTTGTTAAGTATGTATTGTCTTGGTATAGAACACTTTTTGTTGATCGTGAAGCAACAAGAGATGAATTAGTATATTGGGTAGAAAAGATAAAGAATAAAGAGTTCTCATCTAAGGATTTTATGGTTAAAATGTTCGATTCACCGAACAGTGACGTTTACAGATATGATGAGGATGTATTGGTAAGAAAAACTTATCAGGCCTTGTTGCGTAGAAACCCTGATAAGGATTCGGCTGATATGTGGATTGAAATGTTTGAAATAGGCGAAGTGTCACGCCAAGCTTTTATATGTAGCATTGTAGATTCACCGGAGTTTATGAATATCCTGTTAAGTTTTAGTGTTGAAGATGACGTAGAATGATGGTGAAGAGAGGATAATATTTTGTATAGAACTAGTACTTATATAAAGGAATTAGACAGAGTAATAAATGCAGCTTCTTTGGATTTGGTGCAGTTAAAAGATAAGACTTTTATTATAGCAGGCGCGACCGGAATGATTGGATCCGCATTAACTGATATTTTGTTAAGAATCAGTGAAAGAGAGAATTTCAAGGTGCGACTGATTTTACTGAGTCGTAGTATTGAATCTCTTTATAGGAGATTTAGTTATTGCAGAGATGATGAGCGGGTTGTTTTTTTTGAACAGGATGTTAGCGAAGAGATAAAGATCAACGAGGGGGCTGATTATATAATTCATGCGGCAAGTGATGCAAATCCTATAGCTTATGCCATGCGACCTGTAGAAGTTATGGAAGCAAATTTTTTGGGAATGCTGAACTTGCTTAAATATGGAAAGAAGTTTGATAGTAAGAGAATAATGTATGTTTCTTCAGGTGAAGTCTACGGAAAACTCGATAGTAGTCATGACGGTTTTGATGAGAGTTACAGCGGTTATGTAGATTACTCGGATTCGAGATCGTGCTACCCTTCGTCGAAGAGAGCTGCTGAAGTACTGTGTCAGTCTTACATAAAGGAATATGGTTCTGATGTTGTGATAGTAAGACCGTGTCATATCTATGGACCAACAATGACAGAGAGTGATACTCGAGCTGCGACTGCATTTATCAGGCTGGCATCCGAGAGAAAAGACATTGTTTTGAAGAGTGACGGTTCTGCTCAAAGAACAATGTGTTACGTTTTTGATGCGACAATTGCTATGTTATATGCTTTACTGAAAGGTGAAAACGGAAATGCCTATAATATATCAAATGAAGAGTGCAGTGTAACCATCAAAGAAATAGCTACGGTAGCTTCTGAACTTGCTGAAACACGTGTTGTTTTTGATATTCCGAGTGAGATTGAAGCACAAGGCTTTAATCGAGTTAGAAATGCGACTTTATATTCAAATAAATTATGTAATATAGGTTGGAAACCGATGACGAGCCTTAATGAAGGTATAGGAATTACATTGAATATTCTTTCCGAACAAAAGGAAAGCTAATATTATACAGATAGGAATTATGATTATTCAGGTGATACAATCTGTTTCATGATTTATATGTGGAGAAAAAATGAAGTTATCAATAAAATCAAATTCAATTTTAAATGCTGTCAAACAATTGTCCATATGTTTGTTTGGTATTTTGACGTACTCGTATGTGGCCCGTATTTTAGGCTTGGATACGGTAGGTGACTTTGGTTATATCTCTACTACAATAAGTTATTTCTCCTTGATAGCTTCATTGGGATTTAATGGTTATGCTGCACGTGAAGGTGCAGCTTTTAGAGATAACAGAGCTAAAGAAAGCGAGTTTGCCAGCCAGATTTTCACAATCAATCTTCTGACTACCATAATTGCATATGTGTGTTTCTTTATTTGTCTGACTATTTTCTCAACAATGAGAGAATACAAAGTTGCGATGCTTATACAGAGTTTAATAATGCTTTTTACAACAATAGGAGTTGAATGGATATATACAATTTATGAAGACTATTTATTCCTAACTATAAGAACAATATGCGTTCAAATGATATCTTTAGTTCTTGTAGTACTCTTTGTTAAGTCGAAAGACGATTTTTTTAAGTATATTCTTATCAATATATTATCTCAATGCGGTGGTTGTGTTGCTAATATATTGTTATCAAAAAAGCATTGCACAATCAGAGTGACACAAAACTTAGATTTTAAAAAGCATTTTAAACCTATATTGATTCTTGGATGCAGTACGATTGCCGTTCGCATTTATTTGGATTCTGATATTACGGTTTTGAAACACTTAAGTGATGAGGCTCATCTGGGACTCTATTATAATGCTTCGAAAATTTATTCAACTATTAAGGCAATTATGAATGCATTGGTATATGTATCCGTACCTTCTATGGCGAAGTTAGTAGCTGATAAAAAGAAGGAGGAATACAATCGTAGTTTAAGTACTACCTTTAAGTCATTAATGATAATTGTAATACCTGCTGTAACGGGAATGATTTGTCTAAGTAAAGAGTTGGTTACCATAGTCGGTGGTAAGGAATTTGTTGAAGGCTATAAATCATTCATCATATTATGTTTTGCCATGTTGTTTGCAGTAATTGCATGCTTTGTTACGCAGTTGGTTTTAATAATAAACAAAAAGGAAAAATACTTCTTGTATGGAACAATCGTGAGTGCCGCTGTTAATATAATTTTAAACATTGTTTTAATCCCAATCTTTAATGATTGTGGTGCTGCATTAACAACAGTCTTGGCTGAAGTTTTTATTTGTGTATATTCCTTTTGGAAGTCAAAAAATGATTGTAAGCTTTCCGGATATGTTTCATCCGTGTTAAAATCTGTTTTTTCGTCGGTATTTATAGTAATAACCTGTTTAATTATTAAGCATATAGGGTTATCTTTAATTCCGAATATTGTATGCAGCGTAGCAGCGAGTGTAGTAGTATATTTTGGAATGATGTTGATAATCAAAGAACCTATTTGTACAAGTGAAGCTAACAAATTGATTCATAGATTTTTGAAATAATTTATTAGTATTACATTCAGTTTCATTGTCCTTGTAATGTTTTACTTATTAACAAATTTATGCTATAATCACATTCGTGATATTTAATTTTGAGTGAAGAATGGGTAATTATGAATAGAATTTTGTTAATAATTCCAGCTTACAATGAGGCAGAAAATATCGAAAGAGTTGTTGATAACATCATTGAGAATCATCCTGATTTAGATTACGTTATTATTAATGACGGAAGCAGAGATGACACACGCAAAATTGCGAGAAGAAACAATTACAATTTCTTGGATCTCCCGATAAATACCGGTTTGGCAGGCGCTTTCAGGACCGGAGTTAAATATGCAAATAAATATGGCTATGATTATGTAGTTCAATTTGACGGTGACGGTCAACATCGACCAGAGTATATAATTCCGATGTTTAATAAGATGAAGGAAACTGATGCGGATATTGTAATTGGTTCACGTTTTGTAACAGAGGAGAAAGATCACAGTGCACGAATGATAGGAAGTCGCTTAATTTCGTCTACAATAAAGCTAAAGACAGGAAAGAAAATAAATGATCCTACGTCAGGATTAAGAATGTATAATAAGCGCATGATAAAAAAATTGGGGTATGACATAGCTTATTCTCCTGAACCGGATACGTTAGCCTATCTGATTAGATGCGGTGCTCGTGTTGAGGAAGTTCAGGTTAAGATGGATGAGAGGATGTTTGGTACAAGTTACCTTAATGTTTGGAATTCTGTAAAATATATGGTAAATGTCCTGGTTAACACTGTTGTGTTACAGTGGATTAGAAAGAAAGAGGAACTCTGATGTCGTTTTTTCTAAGACTATTGTTGCTGTTAGGCGCAATTTCAATGGTGTATCACATAATAAAACTAATTCGTAAATCCAAGGTTCAAATGAAGGATACCGTTTCTTGGTTGATTGTTGCTTTCTTACTTGCTGTTTTTGGTATTTTTCCTCAGGTACCTCAGTGGATTTCTTCACTTATCGGAATAGAATCTCCTGCAAATATGGTTTTTTTGTTATTTATAACGATATTGATTTTTGTTGTTTTTTCTTTATCATTGCGAGTATCTTTGTTAGAGGATAAGGTGGTTACTTTGGCTGCAGAAGTAGCTATAAGAACTGAAGAAAAAGAAGAGAAGAAAACTGAATAATTATGAATAGTAATGGTAATTGTTTTGAGAATAAACATATGTTTGCATTGTGCGCTTATAAAGAGAGTGAGTATCTTGAGGAGTGTATTCAGTCTTTATTGAATCAAAAATTAAAATCCCCCATAGTAGTTATTACATCGACCCCAAATGACTATATTAAAGCTCTGTGTGCTAAATATCAGTTGGAACTGGTTATAAATGAAGGTCAGGGCGGTATAGCTCAAGATTGGAATTTCGGTATTCATCAGTGCAGATCAAAGTACGTTACGATTGCACATCAGGATGATACGTATGAGCCTGATTATGCAGCGAGTGTTCTTGAGAAAATTGAGAGTTCCGACGATCCGATTATTGCTTTTACGAATTACGGAGAGATTCGTAACGGCATTATAGTTGATGATTCACAACTGGTCGGAATCAAAAGAAAACTGTTGATTCCACTCAAATTCAAATGTTTTGCTAAGAATAAATTTGTAAGAAGACGAGTTTTAGGATTGGGAAATGCAATTTGTTGTCCGTCAGTTACTTACTGTATGGATAAACTTGACGAACCGATTTTCGAAGTGGGATTAAAGAGTAATCTTGATTGGGAAACTTGGGAGAGAATATCCAAGACGAATGGTTCATTTATCTATGTTCCGCAGATTTTGATGCATCACAGAATACATGAGGAATCCACTACATCTGAACTTATTAGGAACAATAAGCGCGGTGAGGAGGATTATCAGGTATTCAGAAAGTTTTGGCCCGCTTTTATAGCAAAACTTCTTACAAAGTTTTATTCAAGAGGCGAGAAATTAAACGATGTCTGATTTTATGACATTGGAGGAAGGTTATGTCAAAACGTGTTTTTGCAGTAGTCGTTACCTATAATCGCAAGTGCTTATTAGCTGAATGTCTTGATGCAATATTAAATCAATCTTTTAAAGTAGATAAGGTTATCATAGTAAATAACAACAGTACGGATGGTACGGCGGATTTCCTTAAAAGTAATGGTTATATTGATAATCCTGTAATAGAATTATTGAATCTTTCCCAAAATGTAGGCGGAGCAGGTGGCTTTTATGAGGGAATGAAGTATGCAAGAGACAGCAAAGAACAACCGGATTTTGTATGGATTATGGATGATGATACAATTCCAACACGGACATGCTTGGAAGAGTTGGTTAATGCCGAAGCGGCTATAAACGAGGATGTAAGTTTTTTTGCAAGCTCAATACGCGGTATGCATAATGAAGCCATGAACGTTCCCAAAATCACCAGATCTCAGTTTAGTAAGTATACAGATTGGTACAGCCATTTAGACATTGGATTAGTCCAAATAGTGAAGGCGACTTTCGTATCTTTACTCATTAATATGAAAGCAGTCCAAAAATGCGGGCTTCCTTGGAAAGAGTTCTTTATTTGGGGTGATGATTCTGAATACACACAAAGAATAATCCGTGATTACGGTCCAGCATATATGGTTGGTAAGAGTCTTGCCATACATAAACGTGAGTTCTCTGATGAGTTGTCACTTGTGAAAGAAAAAAATATGAACAGAATCCCGATGTTTTTTTATTACTATCGTAACAATTTGATTGGATTCTGGGAATATGAGTCTGCCTTATATAGATTTCTTTGCATGGGGAAACTGGGTTATGATTTTTTTGTAGTTCTTTTTAAAGGGAAATACAAGGTTAAAAAGATGGGAGTCATCCTAAAGGCCTTTAATTCATTTGTTTTTGGAACATATGACAGAAAGGCATTTAAGAACAGAGCAAATTTGTAAAGGAAGAAAGATATGAAAGAGATTGACTCCATAGAAGAAATAAAAAAAAGAGCTTTTAGTGTCCTCTGTGAAATAGATGATTTTTGTAAAAAAAACGATATTAAGTACTTTCTTGCTTACGGCACATTATTAGGAGCTATCAGACATTCCGGATTTATTCCGTGGGATGACGATATTGATATCATGATGCCGAGACCTGATTATGAACGTTTTAATAAACTGTACAAAGGAAATGATAAGTTTGGAATCCTTATGGCAGGTGACGCAAAATATGTCTATTCGTTCACCAAGGTGTATGATAAAAATACTTTGGTGATAGAGAATGTAAATAAAAATGCAAGAAATCGGATTTTTGGTTTATATGTTGATGTTTTTCCGCTTGATGGAGTTCCTCAGGATGAAAGTAAGCGAAGAGAGATAAGTGATTTAATCTATAGAGATACGCACAAAACAACTATTAAATACACAAAGTTATCCTCAACGAACTCTGTTTTAAAAAACATCTTACTTTTGCCGGTGCAGTTTTGTCTTCTTTCGTACCGTTACAGTAAGCTTGCTGTAAGAGTAGATACAAAATCTCAAACATATAGTTACGATGAGAGCGAGTATGTTTCTTGCCTTGTATGGGACGACAAGTATAAGTACTATGCTAAAGCATGGTATGGTGAGGTTATTGAGCACGAATTTGAAGGGAAAATGTTTCCGATTCCATCAGAGTATGATAAGATGCTCACATATATTTATGGAAATTATATGGAATTGCCCCCGAAAGAAGAACAGTGCTTGACTCATGGGTATAAGGTATTTTTAAAAGATGAAATATAGTGTAGTAATTCCAGTATATAACAGTGAAAAGTATTTAAGGCAATGTATTGATTCTGTTTTGTGTCAATCCCATAAAGATTTTGAAGTAATTCTTATCGATGATGGTTCAACAGATTCAAGTCATTCAATATGCCGAGAATATGAGAGGCTTGATAACAGAATCAGATTATTTGTTCAGGAGAACATGGGGGTATCATCAGCGCGTAATCGAGGAATAGCAGAGTGTATAGGAGATTACGTTATATTTTTGGATTCTGATGACTGTATTAATAAGCGTTTATTACACTTTGCAGACGAGGTAATCTGTGAGACAGAAGCAGAATTAGTACTTTTTGGAGTGAGTGAAGAAGAATTTACTGATGTTGATTTACTTACAAATGATTATGTTAATGTAAGTAAGTCTGATTTGACGAATCTTCAGTTGGCAATAATCAACAGAGACAGACAGATTTTTGAGCGAGATTTTATTAAAGCACCATCGCCTTGTAAGATTTACAAAAGAGAAGTAATAAATAAATATCATATTCGTTTTTCAGAAAAATTACATAACGGTGAGGATGGAATTTTTAATCTTTACTTTATGAATGTTGTTAACAAAGTTGTATTTGTTAGACACAAGCTTTTGTTTTATCGGGCTCACGATACCAGTATTACGCATAGATATTCTTCTGATGCAGCTGAAGATTTCAGAGAATTAGAAAAAGCATATCAGGAGTTTATGGAACAGCCTTATGCTGAACCTTTCAGAATATATATGAATGAACGATCGATAATGTCTTTGTTTTTTTGTTGTATGTTGGATTTCTGTCATAATGACAATTTAAAGAAATACGATGAAAGAAAAAAAGATTTTTTGAAAGAATATGATTATTTCAGTTTGAATTTTAATAAGCTGAGTCTTAAGAGTTTTGGATTTAAGAAAAAAATTGTGCTATTTTTTATTAAACACAAATTGTTTTTTGGGGTTAACATCTTGTGTAAATTACAAGCTAAGTTTTAAGGTAGCAAGAAAATGAAAATCAGTATTATTATTCCTGTTTATAATGGCGGGCAATACATAAGAGATACAGTAAAAAGAATTCAGAACTCCACGTTTGGAAATCTGGAGATTATCTTGATTGATGACGGTTCAAATGATAATAGTCTTGAAGTAATTAATAAATTGAGTGAAGAGGATGACAGAATCGTTGTTATTCATCGTGATAACGGTGGTATTTATGTTGCCAGACAAACCGGTATAGAGAAATCGACAGGCGATTATATTTGTTTTTGTGATCAAGATGATTATGTTGACGCTGATATGTATGCAAAACTTATTCAAAATTCAGATAACGGAACTAATGATTTAGTTATTTGCGGAACATATAAACTTATTGATGACAAGAAAATTCCATATGATATTCTTACGGAAAGTTACATTGCTTCTCAGAAAGAAAAGCAAAACCTGATAGAGAATATTCTTTTCAGAGAATTTAAAGGATATATTAGCAACAGTTGTATGATTAGTACAGCTATTTGGAAATGTATGATAAAAAGGAACTTGATATTTGATAATGATATTAAGTTTAGGAGTTATGTGAGTTTTGAAGATGACTTTCTGTTTATCTTGGATGTTATAACACATGCGGGGAAGATAAAAACTATACCTGATTTATTGTATGGATGGTATGTAAATCCAAATTCAGAGTCACATACAGTTACCCATAGATATATTGACGATTATGTTAGTAAGTACAATTTAAAACGCGACGATATTATCAGAATGCTTAAGTACAGCGAAATAAGTGAAGATATTATTTATCTATATAAGCAACTTGCATACTGTAATATGAGTAACGAGTACCTTCAAAATGAGTGTGCCGCATGTAACAGAAAAATAACTGCAGAAGAGGTTCGAAGAAACTTGTTTGTCAATGATTATATAAATTTGGCGAAAGGGGCAAAGAAATACAGAAATATATTTTTTAAAAACAAACTTATAATGTTAATGTTGAGAAAAAATATGCCCGGTTTAGCCATATCATTTCAGCGAGCGTATCTGGGATTCAAGGAGAGTCGTTTTATAAACAGAATTTGGAACAAAGTTTGCAAATAACAAGGAAAGTGGAATGAAAGTATCGGTAGCGATTTGTACATATAACGGCAGTAAATATATAGAAGAGCAACTCACAAGTATCATAAATCAGACAAGAAAGCCTGATGAGATAGTTTTGTGTGATGATAATTCAGTTGACAATACCATTGAGTTAGCAGAGAGAATTCTGCGCAATTCAAATATTGATTATACTGTTAATGTAAATAAGTCTAATTTGGGTGTCGTTAAGAATTTTTCTCAAGCAATGAGTTTATGTACAGGTGATGTTATTTTTACTTCTGATCAGGATGATGTGTGGGTAGATAATAAAGTAAGAAAAATTCTGGATGTAATGGAGGAAGATGTAGTATTAGTTTTTACAGATGCATATACAACTGATAAAAATCTGAATACAATCGGCGGACTTTGGGACAGCATCGGTTTTAGCAATAAGTGGCAACAATTATACAGGGCTCATCCATACAACGTATTATTTACAAAAAACTTTGTAACGGGAGCAACCATGGCCTTTAAGAAAAGTTTTGCCGAAAGGTCAATACCGATGCCGGAAGAAAGGTTGTGTTTGCATGACTACTGGTTGGCGCTGGCTGCTCCGATTTACGGAAAAACAGTTTTTCTTGAGGATAAGTTACTATACTACAGGCTTCACGGAGCAAACACAGTCGGAGCTGAGAAGTTGTCTGTCCGTAAAAAAATTAAAAGATGGTTTGGTAATTTAAAAACAGATTATTATCGTAATCTAGCTAATTGTGAATTGTCTGCCTACCTTATAGCTGCTTTTTCAAAAGAAATGACAGGTGAGGACAAACGTAAAGTGAGAGGCTGGAATGAATTTTGTGTTTGGCGCAAGGCAAATGCTCATAGGTGGTTCACGGGTATAGTGTCAGTGGTAAGGCATTCGATGATGGGAGACTATAGAAAGTATTCGCGTATGTTTATGCCTGAATTAAAGGATATGGCAGTTAATCTTTTCAGATTGTATAAATAGTTTTGGTATTTTTTTATTAGTTAAATATAGATATGGAAGAAAAAAGTTTGTCGAAAAATTTTATAATATATCTCATAAGAACACTGATTATCGGTGTTATTCCGTTGGTTGTACATAAATATGCATTTAATACACTTGGTGAGGTCGGAAGCGGAAGTGTAAAGTACATTATGGATATTGCAACTTGGTTTCAATTATTTGCAACTTTCGGAATCTCATCTTATGCAATTCGAGAAGGCTCGAAAGTAAGAGATGATAAGAAAAAACTTGATACATTTGTAGCCGAGATGCTGATTTTTAATGGGTTAACGACAGTGATTGCGTTGTTGTGTTACTCTGTTACTTTTTTTGTATCCAAATTCGATAATTATACGACACTTCTTGCTATATTTATTTTCTATGTGCTTTTTTGCGGATTAACTTTGGATTGGTTTTACAATGTATATGAAGATTACCTGTATATAACTGTACGTACTTGTATAAGCCAGATTTTGGCAGTTGCTTTTCTTTTTGTTTTCTTGAAGCCTAATCGCAATTATGTTTATGCTTTAGCACTTGTAATTCCATTTGTAGGAATATTTATTGCTAACATTATCGGAATAATTAAGAAAACTGATTTTAAGAATATTAATGGATTGCATCCGTGGCAGCACATAAAATTTGTTTGTCCGATGTTTGCTATTGTTATAGCTTCAAGTATCTATTCTCTTTTGGATACTTCAATGCTTGGTTGGATGAGAGGCGATGCAGCGGTAGGTTTTTATACTGCAGCATCTGAAATGGTGAAATTGACAATTAAGTTGATAACAGCAGTTTGTGCCGTTTTTGTCCCGAGACTTTCATACTATATAGGTATAGGCGAGATTAAACAGTATAAGAATTTAGCGAACAGAGCAATTAACATTGTCACTATGATAGCTATACCAGCCGCTATGGGATTATTTATTTTCAGTCGTGATACAATTCTTTTAACCAGTAATTCGAATTTTCTTTCTGCAGTGAACACCCTAAAAATTCTTTCAATAAATCTTATTTTTTCTGCAGTTGACGGAATTATCGGTTGGCAGGTGCTTGTTCCTAATCGCAAGGAAAAGGTTTTGTGTATTGCGACATTGACAGGTGCAATTGTGGATTGCGTGTTAAATCTGAAAATGATACCTGTACTTAACTTTGAAGGAGCTGCAATAGCAACATTAATATCAGAGATGTGTGTATTTATTATTTGTATTATTGAAGCCAAAAAATATATTGATATTAAACCGATTGCAATACATTTATTTAAGTGCATTTTGGCATCACTTCCTATAGCTTGTATCGGTTGTATTCTTAGCAGATTTGATTTATCTCCGATAATCAGTTTTACAATTGCAGTTCCGATGGCTGCGGTTTGCTACATGGTAATTCTCCTGTTAATAAAGGATGAGATAGTTTTAAGTTTGCTCGAGTATATATCAGATAAAATCTCTAAAAGAAATGATAAGAATTGTGTAGATTAGTAAGTCAAACAAATATGCTGTAAAGTGCAGGATATATTATAAAAATATATGTTTGTACTATTTTTATAATTGTACAGATTATAGTATACTATTCATTAATTGTATTAATGAGATTAATCGGAGGTAAAAGAGAAATGAAAGGAATTATACTTGCCGGCGGTTCAGGTACAAGACTTTATCCGCTTACAATGGTAACAAGTAAACAACTGTTGCCAGTTTATGATAAACCTATGATATATTATCCTTTGTCAACACTTATGTTGGCAGGAATAAAAGATATTCTTATTATTTCAACACCTGAAGATACACCAAGATTTGAGAACCTTCTCGGTGACGGTTCCCAGTTTGGTATAAATTTGTCTTATAAGGTACAACCTTCGCCTGACGGACTGGCGCAGGCTTTTCTTCTCGGTGAAGAGTTTATTGGCGGAGATGCATGTGCAATGGTTTTGGGAGATAATATCTTTTACGGAAATGGTTTTAGTACAATTTTGCGCAAAGCTGTTGCGAATGCAGAAAACAATAAGAGAGCAACCGTATTCGGTTATTATGTAAATGATCCCGAGCGCTTCGGTGTAGTAGAATTTGATGATGATAATAAAGTAATTTCAGTTGAAGAGAAACCAAAAGAACCTAAGAGTAATTATGCAATAACAGGTCTTTATTTCTATCCGAAGGGTGTCAGTTCAAAAGCACATGAGATTAAGCCTTCGGCAAGAGGAGAATTGGAGATTACCACTCTTAATGAGATGTATCTTAATGAGGAGATGCTTGATGTTCAATTGTTGGGACGTGGTTTTGCTTGGTTAGATACAGGAACAATGGACAGTCTTCTTGAAGCGGCAGATTTTGTAAAGATGATTGAGGACAGACAATCTATAACTATATCCGCACCTGAGGAAATTGCGTATATTAACAAGTGGATTAATGCTGATGAATTAAGAGTTTCAGCTAATAAATATGGAAAAAGCCCATACGGAAAGCACCTTATGGCGGTTGCCGATGGTAAAGTAAAATATTAAGGAGAATTCAAATGAACGTTCTAGTTACTGGTGGAGCCGGATTTATCGGTTCGAATTTTGTTTATCATATGCTCAATAAGTATCCGGATTATAAGATTATTTGCGTAGATTGTCTTACTTATGCAGGAAATCTTTCTACATTGGAAAATGCTTTGAAGAATCCGCAGTTTGTTTTCCATAAGACTGATATTTGTGACAGAGAAGCTATATATAAGATTTTTGAAGAAGATAAGCCGGATGTAGTAGTAAACTTTGCTGCAGAAAGTCATGTTGACAGATCTATTGAAAACCCTGAGATTTTTTTGAAGACAAATATTCTTGGAACTCAGGTAATGATGGATGCTTGCAGAAAGTACGGTAATATCAGATATCATCAGGTTTCAACCGATGAGGTTTACGGTGATCTTCCTTTGGACAGACCGGATTTATTTTTTACGGAGACTACTCCGATTCATACAAGCTCACCTTACAGCAGTTCTAAGGCCGGGGCAGATCTTCTTGTAATGGCTTACTACAGAACTTACGGATTACCTGTGACAATCTCCAGATGTTCTAATAACTATGGACCTTATCACTTCCCGGAGAAACTGATACCTCTTATGATAGCTAATGCTCTTAATGATAAGCCGCTTCCGGTTTACGGCGAGGGATTAAATGTAAGAGATTGGCTTTATGTAGAAGATCATTGTAAGGCTATAGACCTTATTATACATAAGGGGAAAATCGGTGAAGTTTATAATGTCGGCGGCCATAATGAGATGGCTAACATAGATATAGTAAAGCTTATTTGTAAGAAACTCGGTAAACCTGAGTCACTTATTACACATGTTACGGATCGTAAAGGTCATGATATGCGTTATGCTATAGATCCTACAAAGATTCATAGCGAGTTGGGCTGGCTTCCTGAGACAAAATTTGCTGACGGAATCGATAAAACTATTGAATGGTATCTCAACAATAAGGAGTGGTGGGAAACCATTATCAGTGGTGAATATATGAATTATTACGAGAAGATGTACGGAAACAGATAATGAAATTCACCGGTTGTATTTGTTGTGACCGTTTTTTATTATCGATGATTTGAGGTGGGAATAATGAAGGTTTTGGTAACAGGTGTCGGAGGTCAGTTGGGCTACGACGTAATGAATGAATTGACAAATCGAGGTATCGAATGTATCGGCACTGACATATTGCCGGAAAGTAGTATTTTCGAGAATTATGTTCAGCTTGATATAACCGATGCCAAAGCTGTATCAAAAGTTATTAATGAGATTAAGCCTGATGCAGTGATTCATTGTGCTGCATGGACAGCGGTAGATGCCGCAGAGGATGAGGAAAACAAGGCAAAGGTAAAAGCCATAAACGAGAACGGACCCTTGAATATTGCAAAAGCTTGTAAAGAAATTGATGCCAAGATGCTTAATATAAGTACGGACTACGTTTTCGACGGTCTGGGTACCAATCTATGGAAGCCTGATTCTAAAGAATATGCGCCGATAAACTATTACGGTGAGACAAAGCTCGGCGGTGAGCTTGCGGTAAGCGGTACATTGGAGAAGTATTTTATCGTGCGAATAGCATGGGTATTCGGTATAAACGGAAAGAATTTTGTAAAGACCATGCTTAATGTCGGAAGGACACATGATGAGGTAAGAGTTGTAAACGATCAGATAGGAACGCCTACGTATACATATGACTTGGCAAGACTTCTTGTTGATATGATACTTACAGACAAATACGGTTATTATCATGTAACAAATGAGGGCGACTACATATCTTGGTATGATTTTACCTGTGAGATATATAAGCAGGCCGGACTTACCGCAAAAGTGATTCCTGTTACCTCAGAAGAATACGGATTATCGAAAGCAAAACGCCCGGCTAACTCAAGACTTGATAGAAGTAAACTGGCAGAGAACGGTTTTAAGCCATTACCGGATTGGAAGGATGCGCTCGAAAGATATTTGAAGGAGATAAATGATGGGACAAATTAAGGTTACTAAAGCACCTATTGAAGGTCTTTATATTATTGAACCTACAGTTCACGGAGATGACCGTGGTTATTTTGTTGAGACATATAATCAGAATGATATGCATGAGGCCGGATTGGATATGGTTTTTGTTCAGGATAATCAGTCAATGTCTGTCAAGGGCGTGTTGCGTGGATTGCATTTTCAAAAACAGTATCCGCAGGGCAAGCTTGTCAGAGTAATAAAAGGTGAGGTTTTTGATGTTGCTGTTGATTTAAGAGCGAATTCTTCTACATACGGCAAATGGTACGGTGTACGTTTGTCAGCTGAAAATATGAAGCAGTTCTATATATCTGAAGGCTTTGCACATGGTTTTTTGGTATTAAGTGATACTGCTGAATTTTGTTATAAAGTAACAGACTTTTATCATCCGGGAGATGAAGGCGGACTTGCTTGGAATGATCCGGATATAGGAATCGAATGGCCGGACATTAAGTCTATTGCCCCTTACGATGGTACATCATCAGGCGAAGGTTATGAGATGACTGACGGAACAAAGCTTAATATGAGTGATAAAGATACTAAATGGC
The DNA here is from genome assembly GCA_045616305.1 of Saccharofermentans sp. Lineage (GTDB taxonomy): Bacteria > Bacillota > Clostridia > Saccharofermentanales > Saccharofermentanaceae > Saccharofermentans. The sequence goes on from JAZLGO010000026.1 coordinate 45,259, forward strand.
TCGGAATTAAGGATACTTTTAAATTTTAATTTTATCGGAGAGAAAGATATGTATAACAATTCAATTAAGGATTTTACATCAAATTTAAGCTCAGCTGCACCGGTTCCGGGCGGCGGAGGAGCATCTGCTTTAATGGGAGCAGTAGCTTCATCACTTTGCTCAATGGTAGCAAATCTTACAACTGGAAAAAAGAAGTATGCTGAGTATCAGCCTGATATCGACAGAATTTTGTCCGGTGTAGGTAAATTGACGGATGAGATTTTGGAATTGATTAATAAGGATGCCGAAGCTTTCGAGCCGCTTTCAAAAGCATATTCCATCCCTAAGGAACAGGAAGGAAGAGATGAGATTCTTGAGAATGCTTTAAGAGTAGCCAGTGACGCACCGTTTGAGATTGTATCTAAAATGACAGAAGTTACTGACTTGATTGAAGAGCTGGCTGTAAAGGGTTCAAGACTTGCTATAAGTGATGTCGGAGTTGCTGCCTGTGCATGTGAAGCTGCAGTTAAAGGGGCTTCAATGAACGTGTACATTAATACCAAGCTCATGAAGGATCGCGCTTATGCTGATGAGATGAATAGAAAAACGGATTCAATTGTTAATGATGTATGCAGAAGATGTGAGGAAGCATATAACAAGGTTTTGGAAGGATTAAGGGGTTAAGAAAATGACAGAATTATTAGGTAAACCGGTCGCAGACAGTATTAACGAGCAACTTAAAGTCAGAATTAATGACTTAATGAATAGTGGAATTATTCCAACTCTTGCAGTAGTAAGAGTCGGCGCGAGAGAAGACGATTTATCCTATGAACGAGGCTTGCTTAAGAAATTTGATTCGATGGAATGTAAGGTAAATGTTTTTGAACTTCCTGTTGATTGTACGCAGCAAGTTCTTGAGGAATTAATCGTCGCTCTGAATGAGAATCCTTCAATTCACGGAATACTTATGTTCAGACCGTTGCCGAAGCAGTTGTCTGAGGAGAGAATTAAAACCATTATCAATCCGACAAAGGATATAGATTCTATGGGAACAGCCAGTCTGGCATCAGTATTTGCAGGTGCCGAAGAAGGATATCCTCCATGTACCGCCCAGGCTGTCATAGAGATACTGAAGTACTACGATATTCCTCTAAAGGGTAAGAAGGTAACGGTAATAGGCAGAAGTCTGGTTATCGGTAAACCTGTTGCCATGATGCTTATTAAGGAAAATGCAACCGTTACCGTTTGTCATACCAAAACAGAGGATACACCTTCAGAATGCAGAAATGCAGATATTATCGTTGCTGCAGCCGGTGTTGCCAAGATGGTAAAAGCTGATTATGTTAAAGCAGGTCAGACAGTAATAGATGTCGGCATGAATGTTGATGAGAACGGTAAGCTTTGCGGTGATGTGGATTTTGAAGAGGTATCTTCAATCGTGGACAAGATTACTCCTGTTCCGAGAGGAGTCGGTTCTGTTACTACATCAGTATTACTTAAACATGTTGTCGAGAGTGCTGAGAAGAGGACTGAGGAGAGTGCTTAGAAGATTTTAAATGCTCGCAGAATCGTTTGATTTTGCGGCATTTTTATTAATATTGTTTATCGAATCGCACATTATTTGATAAAAATATGAACGGTTAAAAAACTTAAATTTTTGTTTACTTTTTATTTTCAAAAAGTAGTCTTTGTGTTTTCACCTGTAAAGTAGAATGTGTAATATGAATTTGTTAATGTAAAGTGCGGTTATTTATACTGTTAAGGAACGAGTAAATGCGAGGATAAGGATATGAAGAAGAGAAAAATTGCTGCTTTTGCAAATGGTTGGAGTGACGATTATATCTTAACCGCTATGCGTGGTATCTCAAAGAGTGCCAAGGAACTTAATGTCGATATTTATCTCTTTATGGAATATGCTTCTTACGGTGCGCCGAAGGAAAGCTGCCTTGGTGAAGTTAATATTTTTAATTTGGCAGATTTTGATGATTATGACGGAATTCTTCTTTTTGGTAATACTCTTAATAATTCCGGCGAACTTGCGATTCTTGTTGACAGAGTCCGAGCTTCCGGAAAACCGGCTGTATGTCTTGAATATGAAGTAGACGGCATTACGTGTATAAGTACCGACAATTATACCGGTATGAAAGAGGTGTGTGACCACCTGTTCAAGGAACATAATATTAAGAAGCCTTTGTTTGTAACCGGTGCTGAAGGTAACAAGGAGAGTGAGATACGATATCAGGCTTTTATTGATTCTGTTGCTGAATGTGGTGTTAACTGGAACAGTAAATATATTATTCAAGGTGATTGGAGTTATTACACTATACAACAGCTTATTCCTGATTGGTGTGATGAGAATCCGGGAGAGCTGCCGGATGCGGTAATATGTGCTAACGATATTATGGCACAGGGCGCAATTATTGCACTTGCGAAAATGGGTTATGCTTGTCCGGAGGATGTGGTTGTAACAGGTTTTGATAATCTTAATTCAGCAAAATCATTCTTCCCTTCATTGACCACTGTTGATCGCGGCTGGGCAGAAAGAAGTGCAGAGTCACTTAAGTATTTGGTTAATTTGATTGAAGGTAAGGTTAAACCTGAGAATATTGTTTATAAATCACATATGGCTTGTAACAGAAGTTGCGGCTGTAACCTGACTCAAGAGCAGTTTAGATTTCAATCAAGTATTCTTAATCATATGTCTAATCTTCCAAGTGAACGCACTTTGTTTGATTGGCACTTAACTGCTATTGATGATGCTACAAATGCAAGCTTCGGTCTCGATGATTTGCATGATAACTTTGCTGCCATGTTCCAAAGACGCGGTCCTGAAGTATCACAGGGATATGAAGGTGAGACATTCTGTATTTGTCTTGATGAGACTTTTGTTGAATCCTTACTTGGTAACGACCAGTCCCGTGTAATAGGTTACGGTGACAGAATGAATGTTATATTTGCCACCAGGGATAGGAAGATTCTGCCGAGACAGATGATAGATACTTCTTATGTTTTCCCTGTTTTTGAGAAAGCAGGTGAACCGGGTAATATTTACATGATTGCTCCTATGCATAGTGACGGTGTAGCTATCGGTTACGTAGTTTTTAAAAATAATGTAAGCATACTGGAATCTAATTTTCTTTATTCGTGGTTAAGGCATGTAAAAAGCGGTCTTCTTCGTGCTAAGAAGAATATTCTCATGCAGTCTATGAATAAAAAACTTGATGAGATGTCAATCCGTGACGAGCTTTCGGGACTTCTTAATCGTAAGGGCTACGAGAAGAAAGTTATTCCTCTTATCGAAAAGAATAAGTCAGAGGGTAAAAGGAGCCTGATGATGGTTGCCGATATAAACAAGATGAAAGTAATCAATGATGTATACGGACATCTTCAGGGCGATTTGGCTATACGTCTTGTTGCCAAAGCTTTGGATGCCAATATACCTGAGGGTTGGTATGCTGTGCGCTATGGCGGTGATGAGTTCGTTATTATGGGTGAGAAACCGTACTTTGACGACGGTAAAGTATTAATGACTCAATTTTGTGAGGCAGTTAAGTCACAGGGCTCAAATATGTATTTGCCGTTTGAACTTACCATAAGTGTCGGTTGTGTTACAATAGAGCCTAATGAAGATACGACTCTTGAGGAGTATTTTAAAATGGCAGATAATGCAATGTACGAGATGAAGAAAGCACTTAACGTGGAGCGCAAGGAATGAGAAAGTGTCCCGTATTCAATCAATGCGGCGGTTGCGATTACTGCTCTGTACCATATACAGAGCAGCTTTTGTGTAAAGAAGAAAAAGTAAGTAAGCTTCTTAAAGGCATATGTAAGACAGAATCAATCATCGGTTGCGATAATCCGTTTAATTACCGTAATAAGGTACATGCGGCATTCTCGAGTTCGAGACGCACGGGTGTTAAATGCGGAAGATACCAAGCCGGAACCCATAAGATAGTCGAGAATTACGATTGCCTTATAGAAGATTTTGAGGCACAGAAAATAATAAAAGATGTAAAAGATATTGCCGTGAGATTCAAGGTTCAAATATATGATGAGGACAGAAGATACGGTAATTTAAGAAAAGTGCTCGTAAGAATTGCAGTAAAGACACAAGAGTACATGTTAGTTCTGGTAGTTGCAAGAAATGAATTTCCGGGGAAAAAGAATTTTATCAAAGAGATTCGTAAAATTCATCCTGAGATAACTACGATTATTCTCAATGTGAATTCACGTACTGATTCAATGATACTCGGTGACAAAAGTTATGTTGAGTACGGCAGCGGATATATTACGGATGAGCTTCTGAATCTCAAATTCAGAATTTCTGATAAATCATTTTATCAAATTAATCATACTCAAACAGAAAAACTGTATTCCAAGGCTATAGAATTGGCTGACATCCATGATAAAGATAAAGTGCTTGATGCATATTGCGGAATAGGTACAATCGGTATGACTGTGGCAAAGTCAAATCCTAAAGCTCATGTTACAGGTGTTGAATTAAACAAAACTGCAATAAATGATGCAATTAAAAACAAAAAACTAAATTCATTGTCAAATGTGGATTTTATTTGTGCCGATGCTACGGAATATATGATGAATTCAGAATCACACGGCACTAAGTTTGATATAGTTATTCTTGATCCGCCGAGAGCGGGAACGACGCCTGAATTTATACGTGCCTGTAAGACGCTGTCTCCGAAAAGAATAGTGTATGTATCCTGTAATCCTGTTACCCTGGCTAACGATTTAAAACAGTTCATTAAGGTCGGATACAAACCCGAAATCGCTGTCCCGGTGGATATGTTTCCGATGACTGAACATGTGGAGACGGTATGCTTATTGACCAAACTCAATGTCAACGAGCATATCTATATTGATCTCGAAATGTCAGAATTAGATATTACATCTGCTGAGAAGAAGGCTTCTTATGAGCAGATTAAATCTTATGTATTAGAGCATACAGGATTAAAGGTTTCTCACTTAAACATAGCTCAGATTAAGAGAAAGCATGGAATAATTGAGCGAGACTGCTATAACCTACCAAAGTCAGAAAACAGCAGACAACCTAATTGCACTGTAGAAAAAGAAAAGGCTATTGTTGATGCTCTGAAGTATTTTAAGATGATATAAGTAAATCACCCTATGCTGTATAAGGTAGTACGGCATAGGGTGTTAATTTTTCGCATGGATTAGCAAGCATCGTTTTGCGGGGACAAAACAACATTCAGATATGCTGAATGCTTGTTAGGGAGTATCCCTAAGACCCAAAGAAGAAGATTCTTTCATATACCGTTGTTAGATAGAATTCCAATTATATTAACTACAGTAAATTAGTCTTTATTGAAGTTAGCTCGGATAAATTACAATTTTCCTGCATTTCTACTTTTCACTCGCATTATAATACCTTTCGAGCTCTTCTTTACAAGATAGAAATACCATCGCTAATTGATTGTCAAAATGTGTTCCAGCATCCTTTTCTATTATTTCATAAGCTCTTTCATAAG
>JAZLGO010000027.1:0-14733 GCA_045616305.1 Saccharofermentans sp.
GGGATTTACCGTGAATCTGAGCCATCAACCACCCGGATTCACGGTAAACAGTCATTTTTTTCACTTTTACCGCGACTAAAAACGGGATTTACCGTGAATCTGAGCCATCAACACATATCGGTAGTAATCACTACATAACCATAGGTAATTGTCATTGCAAATTGCTTAGCAACCCATTTCCCAAGAAGATGTGAAGAGTTAATCTGAAACAACTAATCAGTGAAAATGTAGCAGTAACCGCCGCGACGGCGATGTAGAATAATTACTCTTGTTCCCGGGGCCGGTTTGTCGGTTACCGGGATTCTGCATCTTAAAATTTTTTGCTTGCTTTGAGGGAAAATGATGTCGACATATCTTTTAGCGTCTGTTTTGCCCTCAGAATTAATGTTTATGTCATCACAGTAGGACATCTCTGTTATGCCCTCGACAAAACCATCGGGAGTATTGAAATAATCGCGCATCAGAAGAAACGGTAATAAAAAGAAGAATGCCGTGAAAATCATCAGTCCGATTCTGATTTGTAATTCATTTACGGAAGTCCAAACCGTTATCAGCATAAGAATAATTACAGGAATAAGCACTATGCCGCAAATCAGCGGAGTGCGTTCGCTTTTGTGCCGCACGGCATACAGAGAACGGACTTCATCTGTCAATTCAGTAAAGTTTAACTCAGAGATGTCAACTTCCTTCAATTTATCTGTAGGTGCAGGCTGTAAATTCATAGGGACTCTCCCATGCACTTTTTTATCAGTATATCATATTTTCGAAAATGAAATTATAAGGTATTTACAATGATGTAAATTTGTGATATTGTACTAGTGAACTAATATAAGAACACAAGGTTAAAAAGGAGAAAGGTATGAGTTGGAATTTCGATGAGAATATATCCATATTTCAGCAGATTACAGAACACATTTCTTTAGAAATTGTGTCAGGTAAATATAAAGCAGGAGATAAGCTGCCGACCGTTCGCGATCTTGCTGTACAGGCCGGCGTTAATCCTAATACTATGCAAAGGGCTCTTGCCAAACTTGAAGACGACGGATTGGCTTCTTCAAACAGAACACAAGGCAGAATTGTAACAGCAAATCAAGCGAGAATAGACGAGTTGAAAAGTAAATTTGCAAATCGATATGCGAATGAACTGATAGCGAAGTTAAGACAACTCGGATTAAGTAATGAAGAAATCATTAAAACGGTATCGGAGGAGTTACAATGAAAAAAATGATAGAAGTTAAAAATGTAACGAAGAAATACGGAAGCAAAACTGCTTTGAGAGACATAAATCTTGATATTGAAACGGGGAAAATAATTGGTGTGATTGCACCAAACGGTGCCGGTAAAACAACTCTTCTGAAGCTGATAGCAGGTTTGATTTATCCGAATTCCGGTGAGGTTTTGATTGACGGTAAGACAAAAACAGTTGAGACAAAAAAGATTATCAGTTTTTCACCGGATTGTATGATGTTTTCGGATTTTGAGAAAGTTGCCGGTATCTTGGATTTCTATGAAAATTTCTTTGAAGATTTTAACAGGGAGAAAGCTGAAGAATTACTGAATAAGATTCATGTTGAACAAACGGAACGTATCGGCATGCTTTCCAAGGGAAAGAAAGAGCTTTTGCAAATGTTTCTCGTGTTGAGTCGGGATGCACGAATATATATTTTGGATGAACCTTTGGCAAGTGTTGATCCTGCAAATCGAGAGCATTTGATAAATACTATTCTCCGCGAATATAAAGAGAACGCCACTGTGATTATAGCAACTCATCTTGTTGCAGACGTGGAGAATATTCTTGATGATGTAATAATACTGAAGGATCAGAAGTTGTTTTGTTATGAGAGCGTAGACAAAATCAAAGAGGATGAAGGCAAATCCTTGAATGAGTACTTTAAAAGCGCTTTTCGAGTTGATATTGAGAAAGTGTGACAGCTATGAGAACAAAATACTTTAAATACATGCTTTGGCGTGACATTCGCTTTCTGCTTCCGTTATGGATAATTATGCAAGTGTTGTACATGACAAGAAATTACTTCTATAATTTATATTTAGATAGTGCCGTTCAGATACTTCAGATTGTTCTTTTTATATTTGTGATGTGCAATTCCGTTGCAAATATGTGGGGTGAACTTATAGGAAAGAAAAGCACTTTGACAAATCAACTCTGTCTGAAAGATTCTGACAAAATAAAGACGAAGATATATGTAATTGCAATACAGATTTTCTTATCCATTCTTTTGGTAATGTTTAACAGCGGATTGGTATCATACTATCAGTATGATTCATTTGATAAGCTGTATATAATTATGGGATGCGGATTTAATGTGATTCTCTTCCTAATTGAGTCATTGATAATATCTTTGATTCTCTTTATGGCAACCGTATTGATGCGTAACTCAAGAGAATTGAAAATCCCTGTGGGCATAGGAGCTTTGGCAGTGTCGATATTAATGATAGAAAACACTCCGATTCCCAGCGGGGGCGAAGTGATGCGATATACAATTGCAATTGCCGTATTTTCAGTATTGCTTGTATTGACAATTGGAATAATCAAAATAATAGCTGATAAATTCTGTTTGGCTGAAGATGGTATTTACAGTTCGAAAAAAACAAAAAAACAATCTTTAAGAATGAAATACTTTGTATATAACTTCAAAAGAGATGTATTAATTATGTTGTTAGCGTTTGCTGTTATTTGTATTATCGAAGACGGTTTTGACTATAACAATATCAGTATTCCTATCTTTATTTGTTGTATATTCAGCTTTGTAATAGACATATTTTACAGAAAATATAATCCGATTTTTATGCTTCCGATTAAAACCGGTTCACTTCTGTTGCTGAAGGAATTGTCACTCGGATTTGCTGCATTAATACAAACTGTTTTGATATATGTGATGAATGTTAATTTTGGCTTTAATTTATGTGATCTGTTTATAATGTTGATATCGATTTTAACTATAATAGTATCATGTGCTGCAGGACTCGCGTTGGGTTATTCATTTTCATCCAAACGTTTCTTGATATCTTGCATTTTAATTATTCTGATGAATTATTTTGCTGTTACACAAGTGAATAAATTAAATGAAAAAATCTATTGTTTGAAATTAGGTTCGACTAATATAAATGAAATTTTTAATTTCGGTATTGCACTCTCGACAGTATTAATAATCGTAAATGTTCTTGGCATTGTAGCAGCTGACAAGAAAGCCGAGTTTACATAAACTCATTTAACATACATTGTAACGCTACATTTATTTATAAATCTGTTTACCTTGTATTAACAACTTGCCCCGAGACGAATGCTATAATCAAACCATGAACTAAGAGAGATCTAGTCGACAAGAATGACAGGGGGTGAGTCCGATGGGACAGGAAGAGCCACAATCATTTAAATCCGTTTTATCGGGTTTGGCCTTCACACAGACAAAGTAATAGAGGTCAATAGAAACGGAAGGCCACAAGGTTAAATGGTTGGAAGTGATTTGTTATAGGATTAAACAGAGGTCGTCTCGTTATGGATGGCCTCTTTTTTATGCCATTTCTCGAAAAGCACAGTTTTCAATTCTCAAGCATCCTAATAAAATATTTTAGTAAACAAGTGTCCTTTCACCCATTTTCGAGTGTTATTATATATATTAATGTGATATGCACTCAGGGGGGATAATTATGAGAAAGAATATTCTGTCATTTAAGAATTTAAACTCAGCCATATTGTTTTTTTGCAGCATCATTCTGATAATTGCAATGTGTGCCAATAATCTTTGGGCAGCTACTACAAGAACTGTTACTACCAATGCTACCTACTATCAGACTGATGCAAGAGATATCGCGACGCTTATTAATAATTGGCGTGCTAGCGGAGAGGCCTGGTATTGGAATGAAGATAATACAACAAAACATCAGTGCGGCGTACTGGGCTCATTAACTTACGATTACGCGCTTGAGCAGGTTGCAATGCAGAGAGCGGTTGAAGCTGCAGCGGCTTTCGCGCATATAAGGCCAGATGGAACAGATTATTATACCTGCACTTATGACGGATTAAGACCTTACGGTGAATGTATCGCAGGTGGAAACTCCACTGCGCAAGCTACATTCGTGCAGTGGCAGGAAAATAACGAGGACTACGATGGTCAGGGCCATAGAAGATGTATGCTTATTTCTAGCTTTGTGTCTGTAGGTGCAGCACATGTTGTGGTAAACGGAACTCACTACTGGGTGCTTGAATTTGGCTATGATAAATCTTCTACCGCCAAGACTACAGCTTTGGATGGTACCACAACCAAATCTATCAAAATGGATGATTCACTTACTACTTTGACAGCAAGCGTGAATAATTCCAGCCTTTCGATGACTTATGGAGCTACAGTTGATCTCCCTAAGGTTACTCTTAACTATAAAATTAATGTCCCAGACAGCTGGTATGGATATAACTGGGGCAGTGGCCTTGATTTTCCTTCTTCAGATGCGACGATAACCTGGGCTTCACAAAACACTAATATTGTAAGTATATCAGGCAACTTTCTCTCAGCGAGAAACTTAGGCTCAACCACAATTACCATGACAGCAAAAGCCTATGGTAAAACCTATACCAAGACCTTAAATGTAACCGTATCCGCTGCCTCACTTAGTGGTGCTACTGTTACTGTAAATAATCAGACTTATTCTGGACAAGCTATTGAACCAAAGCCAGTCGTAACTGTTAATGGTAAAACTCTTGTTGAAGGCACTGACTACACGTGTACATATTCAAATAATACTTCTGCCTATGTATACGAGACCGCTACTTCAATATTCTATAGACCAAGTATAAAAATAACTGGTATTGGTAACTATACTGGTTACAAATATGCATATTTTGACATAAACCCTGTTGATTTAAGTAAATGCACCATGACTCTTAATAAAAATTCATATGAGTATACTGGTTCAGTGATTACTCCATCTATCTCTATAACCTATGGAGATATGACACTTGCTTCAGGAACAAACTACACAATTAGCAGTCCTGACACAAATGCTGGCGATGCTAATTTTACTGTAACAGGAAAAGGTAATTTTACTGGAACATTAACAGGTACATTTAAGATTACGCCATGTGACATCTCGACTGCCGTATCTGCAGTCTATTATGTGAATGATAAAACTTATAATGGCACCTCTCAGACACAAACTTCAACATATATCTATGTTAATGGTAAGCATATTACTGAAGGAACAGACTATGTTCTTTCCTACGAGAATAACGTTAATGCTGGAACTGCAACCTGCATCATTACAGGCATTGGCAACTACACTGGTTCCATTAATAAAGAATTTGATATTGCGGCAACTTATATATCAGGCGCAAGCATCGGTGAAATCTCCAATCAGGAATATACAGGAAGTGCAATACAGCCAATTCCAGAAGTTTACTATAATGGAATTCTTCTCACAAGCGGCGTTGATTACACGCTCTCATATTTCAACAATACTGCGGTCGGTACCGCTTGGGTAGTAGTAAATGGTATCGGTAACTACTGCGGTTCACAGAGTACTTCCTTTATTATTTATAATCCTGACTCTTCTTATCCGGTTCCAACATTTACGCCTACATCTGAACCTGCATCCAATCCAACTTTGATTCCGACTGTGACTCCAAATATAGTGCCAACCGTAACACCGGCACCAACAAATGCAGCTTCAGTCTCAGCTGGAACAGAAGGCTTTGTAGAGCGACTTTATTCACTTGTACTTGGACGTCAAGCCGATCAGCAGGGTAAGGATTACTGGATCAGTAATATCCAGAATGGTATGACAGGAGCCGATGTAGCAGGTGGCTTCCTCTACAGTCCGGAGTTCCTTGACGCAGAGCGCTCCAACGAGGACTTTGTAGAGATTCTTTATAATGTTTTCTTCGACCGTGAATCTGATGCAGCTGGCAAACAGTACTGGGTAAATTTTCTTGCAAATGGTGTTTCTAAAATGAATGTTATCAGCGGCTTCATTAATTCAACTGAATGGGCTAACGTTTGTCTGTCATATGGCATCCCATCCGGCGGTACCGGCGTACCTAACATCAGAATCGAACCCAACGAGAATATCCTCGCATTCGCAACACGCCTCTACACAACCTGCCTGTGCCGAACACCAGATGCACAGGGTCTTGCTGACTGGGCTTCAATGATTGCCAATCAGGAAATCTCAGGTTCCATGGCTGCACACGAATTCTTCTTTTCGGCAGAATTCTTAGGTGATACAAGCATAGATAACAGCGAATATATAATTAGACTCTATAGTACTTTCATGGATCGATTACCAGATCAGGCTGGCTCTGATTACTGGGTGGATTCTCTTGACAATGGTGCATCAAGAGAAGAAGTATTTAATGGTTTTGCTGACTCTATCGAATGGTCAAATATATGTAACAGCTATGGGATTTTGAAGTAATATTTACTAAGAAGGTGGTCACCATCAGGTACAAGAATCGGTGCTTTAGTGACCAGCCGCATTGTATTGCTCAGTTTTAAAGAAAGCCACTCACGCGTGACTGGAGGCGGTGGGGGGGTGCGTGACTGGAGGCGGGATGTAGCAATTCAAAGAGAAGTTGACGGAGCAGGACAGGCAGATTTTGCAGATGAGATACGAGGGGCATTCCCTTCAGGAAATCGCGGATGCTGTGGGCTTCAAAAAGTCCAGCGCCGTCAGCAAACACATTGAAAAGATCGCCGGTGCTTATGAGAATTATGTGTCCGGCGAGTACGGCAGCTTCTTAGATAAACACACAAAATAACAAATCGTTCAACAAGGGGGGCTGTCTCAAAAGTGAAGTGTGATTAATTCACATAGAGGCAGGCCCGGGCTATTGTGGCTTTCTATATTCAAGCCAGAGACAACAAGATTCACTGAAAAACCTGTTTTCAGTCACACCTTGCGGAATTGTTGTCTCCAACTGTAAATTCCGCAAGAATTAACGTTTTTCCTTCAGATTTTATGGACACATCTTGTGGAATTACTGTCTCCAACTGTAAATTCCGCAAGAATTAACGTTTTTCCTTCAAATTTTATGGACACACCTTGCGGAATTACTGTCTCCAACTGTAAATTCCGCAAGAATTAACGTTTTTTCTTCAAATTTTATGGACACACCTTGCGGAATTGTTATGCATAGCTTGCTCCAACTATTTAACCAACATCAAAACAGCCGCCTCGCTTCTGTATATATGCTCAATGAACTCGACAAGGAACTCGAACAAAGAGGACTCAGATTTGCAAGATATGCAGATGACTGTGTAATCGCAGCAAAAACAGATATGAGTGCCCGAAGAATAATGAGAAACATAACGAGTCGGATTGAGAGAAAGCTTGGACTTAAGGTTAATGCAACTAAAACTAAAGTAGTAAGACCAAAAAGTTAAAATACTTAGGATTTGACTTCTATAAAGACCCACAGACCAAGAAATGGCAGAGCAGACCACACCAAGAATCCGTAGAGAAGTTCAAAAGAAAACTCAAGAAACTCACAAGTCGAAGTTCAGCAATGAAGTGGAGTACAAGAGTAGTAAAACTCAACCAAGTAATACGAGGTTGGATAAATTACTTTGCTATTGGCTCCATGAGAAAGAAAATGACCCAAATAGATGAGCACTTAAGAACACGACTGAGGGTCGTGTTATGGAAACAATGGAAACGACCAACCAAGAGACAATGGGCGCTACAGAAACTTGGAATAGGAAAAGATTTGGCTAGACAAACAGCATACATGGGAGACCATTACCAATGGATAGTGACTAAAACGTGCGTAGTGAGAGCAATCTCAAAAGAGAAATTAAGCCAAAGTGGACTGGTAAGCTGTTTGGACTACTATAACAAACAACATAGTTTGAAATTTTAATGAACCGCCGTATGCCGAACGGTACGTACGGTGGTGTGAGAGGGGGATTAAATCCACCCTACTCGATTCCTGTTTTTCAAAATTGGGTTGTCAAGCCCTTAAATTGCCGCCACAAGTCTGTAAAATGTTACATCACATATGTGTAAGACACTCAACCTCATAAATGTAAAACAGGATTGCACATATATGTTAAATGAAGTGCAATCATCCTTGAGGTGAATAACATATGGATAATACAGAAAAGATATATCGCAACCGAATAACTGATTCCGCGTTAGAACTAAAGCTCGAGGCTTTTGGTGCAACATTAATCGTTGGACCAAAGGGCTGTGGAAAAACAACAACTGCAAAGCATTATGCAAATAGCTATATAGAGTTTCAAGATGAAGATACCCGAGAAAGGTTTTTGTCCGTTGCCGAAAACATGCCTTCAAAGCTTCTGATCGGAGATAAACCAAGGCTGCTTGACGAATGGCAGGATGCTCCGAAGATTTGGGGAGCAATACGTAAAAGCGTGGACGACTCCGGATTAAAAGGTCAGTATATCCTTACCGGCTCATCTTCCCAGAAGGTTGAAACGGCTCATACCGGAACACTGAGGATTTCAACACTTCGTATATTTCCTATGAGTCTGTATGAGAGTGGCGAGTCTTCGGGTACAGTTTCGCTTATGGATCTTTTTGAAGGAAAGGATATCGAATGGGAAGAGTCTAAGCTGACGATTGACGACCTGATCTATGCTATCTGTCGTGGCGGATGGCCGCAAAGTATTGATGTCGAGAACAGGGAAGCTGCGCTTTCTATCGCATCTGATCTCTTTTATCAGACTTGTCATACTGATATTTCTAATATTAGCCATGTTAAAAGGAATCCTTTATGGGCAGAACGCCTGATAAGATCCTATTCAAGAAATATATGTACTTTGGCAGAAACAAAAACCATTTTTTCAGATACTTCGCAGGCAACGGGAATATCAAAGCCTACGTTCTATGATTATTTCCATGATCTTGAAGATTTATACATAATAGACGAACTTCCTGCATGGTGTCCCGCAATACGTTCAAAAGAGGCAATCAGATCCGGTAACAAAAGAAATCTAGTGGATCCATCCATAGCAGTAGCAGCACTTGGTCTTTCGCCTGACTACTTCAATACCGATTTCAAGACCTTAGGTTTCCTTTTTGAGTCATTATGTATCAGAGACCTAAAGATTTATTCCTCCGGAATGAATGGAGAAGTCTCATATTACCATGATCGCTATGGTTTGGAAGCGGATGCAGTACTCCATCTTAAGGATGGGCGATATGCTCTGATAGAATTCAAACTCGGAAGTAAAGAAATTGATATGGGCGCCGAACATCTATGCAAGATAGAAAGACTCATTGGAGAGTACAACAAAAAGGAAAAACAGGTCCCGCTAAGACTTCCGGATCTTAAGCTTGTCATAACCGCGACTGAATATGGTTATAAGCGTGAAGACGGCGTATATGTTATTCCTATCGGATGCCTGAAAAATTAGCCACAAACTATAATCAAAAAAGTTCTTGTCAAAGTATTAAGTATTATTTTACCGAATTTTGTTGGACAGAAGTCGTTGTCTGATATTATTGTGATTGCACAGGATGGGATGCAGAAGGTGCTTGATGAGAGAGGATAAGCTGTTCGTTTGTGATGAGTTTGTTTTGTGACGCGGCGACGCCAAACCGACAATAATCACTAAAATCCCTGTTTTTTGTCACTTAGGGCCTCCGTCCTCTCGCAGTTGCCCCCCCTCTTGCCGACATACCTATCCAAACACCGACGCCGTTCCACCATTAACTGTTTACATAAATAAACTCTCAAATACACTTGCAAATCTGGTGTCACAGTGTTATCATCAACACCGTCAAGCGGCACTGATATCATTCGAAAATGTGATGTTGATGTCATACGACAGGGGAGCTGGTTGTTCACCGGCTGAGAGGATTCATGAATGAATCGACCCTTAGAACCTGTACGGATAATACCGGCGAAGGGAAATGCGTAGAACTGAAGAATACGTAGTTCCCCGAACTTGCACGAGTGAGTTGCATTTATCGGGATTTTTTATACCATAAAACAGAAGCTCATAATTGCAGGACGGGATAAGTTAATCAAAATCGGAGGAATTGCGTTATGAGTAAATCAAGCAAAGAAGAATCGCACGTTTCAACAGAGACAATCACCAACACAAGCATCGGCAGAAGAAGAGAACGAATACTTGCCATATCGACCGGAGGAGCGGCACTGGCATTAAGCTTTGTTTTGTCGCGTATTACTATGTTCAGAATGCCGATGGGAGGTTCGGTTACACCGGCATCTATGCTGCCGCTTTTGTTGTTTGCTATGGCTTTCGGACCGGGATTTGGTTATGGTGCTTGTGCAATAATGGCAGTACTTCAGCTTATAGGCGGATATCTTTTGTTTCCGCTTCAGGTAGTTATGGACTATCTGCTTCCGTTCACTATATTCGGAAGTGTCGGCTTTTTACGTTCGAATGTGCAAGGTTCCGGCAAACATGGTTCGGGCAGTCGTAATTTCCTGTGCAGAATTCACTCTGTACGTTATGTGCGAGCTGCTGTTTGCACTGCGTTATGTTATGCGGCTCAGCTCCTGTGCTCAACATTGTCGGGTGTGATTTTTTATTCGGAGTATGCGGGAGACATGAATGTATGGGCATATTCATTCAGCTATAATGCTTTGTTTATTGTGCCTGAATGCATAATCACTTTGCTGGCTATGAGTGCTGTTTTCGCTCTTGCACGAAAAGCCAAGTGAAAAAACTATAAAAAGTGTCAAAATATATAAGGCGAAGAAGTTATTTTGTATGTTAATATATAGCGTATATTCTTATACTTCGGAGGTGCTATATGGCAACAATCTTTTCGGAAGAGTCACGTACTTTTAGCGAATACTTATTGATTCCAAATCTTACAACAGAGAATAATACACCTGATAAGGTTGATTTATCTGCTCCTATTTGCAAATATCGTAAAGGACAGGAAGAATCCAAATTAAAAATTAATATTCCTATGGTTTCTGCAGTAATGCAGGCAGTATCAGATTCAGGCATGGCAATCGCTCTTGCAAGATACGGCGGTATGTCTTTTGTATTCCAGTCTCAGTCGATTGAGTCACAGTGCGAGATGATCAGAAAGGTTAAGAAGTATAAGGCTGGTATCGTTGTATCCGACTCAAACCTCACACCTGATTCTACTCTTGAAGATGTATTGAATCTTAAAGAAACAAAGGGTCACGGAACAGCAGCAGTTACTGATGACGGTACACCGACAGGTAAGCTCCTCGGACTTGTTACAACAAGAGATTATCGTATAAGCCGTATGGAGACAACAACAAAAGTTAAGGAGTTTATGACTCCTATTGAGAAGCTTATTACGGCTCCTGAGGGAACAACCCTTAAAGAAGCAAATGATATTATCTGGGACAATAAGGTAAATCAGCTTCCTATCGTAGATAAGGATGGCAACCTTGTAGGTCTCGTTTTCCGCAAAGACTATGAATTCCACAAAGCTAATCCAAACGAACTTCTTGATGCTGACAAGCGTCTTATCGTTGGTGCCGGAATTAATACAAGAGACTATGAGGAGAGAGTTCCTGCTCTTGTTGAAGCAGGCGCAGATGCTCTTTGTCTTGATTCTTCAGATGGATTCTCAGTATGGCAGGAGAGAGCTCTTAAGTGGATTAAGGCTAACTATCCTGACATTCCGGTAGGCGCAGGTAACGTTGTTGATGATGAAGGCTTTAACTTCCTTGCAGAAGCAGGCGCAGACTTTATAAAAATCGGTATCGGCGGTGGTTCTATTTGTATCACACGTGAGCAGAAGGGTATCGGATGCGGACAGGCTTCAGCTGTTCTCGCTGTTGCTAAGGCAAGAGACGAATACTTTAAGAAGACAGGCGTATATATTCCGCTTTGTTCTGACGGCGGTATCGTTCACGATTATCACATGACACTTGCACTTGCTATGGGTGCTGACTTCCTTATGCTCGGAAGATATTTCGCAAGATTTGATGAGTCTCCTACGAGAAAGCTTCTCGTTAACGGTTCTTATGTTAAGGAATACTGGGGCGAGGGTTCTAACAGAGCGCGTAACTGGCAGAGATACGATGACGGCGGTGTAGGCGGAAAGATGGCTTTCGAAGAGGGTGTTGATTCATATGTTCCTTATGCCGGAAGTCTCAAGGATAATCTTGACCACTCACTTGCAAAGGTTAAGGCGACAATGTGTTCTTGCGGTTCTTCTTCAATTGAAGAGTTCCAGAATAAGGCAAGACTCGTTGTAGTATCTTCAACATCTATCATTGAGGGCGGTGCTCACGACGTTATTCAGAAAGAGAATGACAGAAGCGTACGCTGATAATAAATTGTTGATAAAATCCTGATTTCGTTTTACAATAGGTTTTGTTAATTGAAAAGTCAGGCTTTTCGAGAAAGAAAAATAACTAGAGAGGTACATATATATGGCAGAGGCAGAGAAGGTATCATATACCCGTGAAGGTTTGAAGGAATTGCAGGATGAGCTCGCAGAACGTCAAACCGTAGTATCCAAGGAGATTTCCGCAAGACTTGAAGAGGCTCGTGCACAGGGCGACCTCTCAGAGAACTCAGAGTATGATGATGCTAAGGATGCACAGTCACGTAATGCTTCACGTATCGCTGAATTGATTGCACTCCTTGAGAATGCCGTTGTTATCGAGGAGAGTGAGATTTCCAAGACTAAGGTTACACTTGGTTCAAAGGTTACAATCCGCGACAACGAGACAGGTGATGAGGAAGTTTACAAAATCGTAAGTGAGAATGAGGAAGATATTTTTAAGAATAAGCTTTCTTATAAGTCGCCTTTGGGCGCAGCAATCATGGACAAGAAGAAGGGCCAGGTTGTTGAGGTTCAGACTCCTTTCGGCGCATTCAAATATAAAATTGTTAAGATCGGTGAGTAAAAGTATTTACTTCAACTGATCTTTGTAGGGCGTGAGGAAATTAATTCTTTTTACGCCCTTTCTTTTCGAAAAGGTTATTTTAATAGTTATTTAGTTATACGGAGGTTTAAAATGGCGCAGGATAATGCTAATCAGAACGCACCACAGCAGGATTTGAATCAGATGCTTCAAATCAGACGCGACAAGCTTAAGGATTTACAGGACAACGGCAAGGACCCTTTTGTCGTTACAAAATTTGATGTTACCTATCACAGCGATAAGGTAAAGGCAGAGTATGAGACTCTTGAGTCTGAGCTTCTCGCCGGCAGAACTGCTCCGAACCTTGAAGGCCTTGAGGAGCAGGAGGCTCGTCAGGTAAGTAAAAATGATTACAATGAGCGCCGTGCAATAATGGATGCTCAACCGATTAATGTAAAAATTGCCGGACGTATGATGTTTAAGCGCGTTATGGGTAAGGCATCATTCTGCAATATCCAGGACCTTAAGGGCAGAATTCAGGTGTATGTATCAAAGGATTCTGTCGGTGAAGACAGCTACGCTGACTTCAAAAAGTCAGATATCGGCGATATCTTCGGTGTTGAAGGTTTTGCCTTCCGCACAATGACAGGTGAGGTTTCAATTCACGCTAATTCAATTACACTTCTTACAAAGAGCCTTCAGATTCTTCCTGAGAAGTTCCATGGTCTTACCGATACAGATGCAAGATATCGTCAGAGATATATTGACCTTATCATGAATCCGGAAAGCAAGGATGTTTTTGTAAAACGTTCTCAGATAATAAAGGAAATTCGTAAGTTCCTTGACGGCAGAGACTTCATGGAGGTTGAGACTCCTATGTTGGTATCCAATGCCGGCGGCGCTGCTGCGCGTCCTTTTGAGACACACTATAATGCTCTTGATGAGGATGTAAAGCTTCGTATCTCACTTGAGCTCTATCTTAAGAGACTTATTGTCGGCGGACTTGAGAGAGTATATGAGATTGGCCGTGTATTCCGTAACGAAGGTGTTGATACTCGTCACAATCCTGAATTTACTTTGATGGAACTCTATCAGGCATATACAGATTATGAAGGCATGATGGAGCTTACAGAATCAATGTTTAAGTATCTTGCGGAGAAGGTTTGCGGTACTTCGATAATCAAGTACGGCGATATTGAGATTGACTTTGGTAAGCCGTTTGAGCGTCTTACAATGAATGATGCCATTAAGAAGTATGCCGGTATTGACTTCGATGCTGTAGCAACAGATGACGAGGCAAAGGCTCTTGCAAAGGAGCACCACATCGAGTATGAGGAGCGCCACACAAAGGGTGACATCATTAACCTCTTCTTCGAGGAATACTGTGAGAAGAATCTCATCCAGCCGACATTTATTATGGATCATCCGCTTGCTATCTCACCTCTTACAAAGAAGAAGCCATCAGATCCTTCAAAGGTAGAGAGATTCGAGCTCTTCATTAATACTTGGGAGATGTGTAATGCATACTCAGAGCTTAATGATCCAATTGATCAGAGAGAGAGATTTGCGGCTCAGGATGCTGCGTTCGAGGCAGGTGACGAAGAGGCTAACCACACAGATGAGGACTTCCTCAATGCTCTCGAGATAGGTATGCCACCTACGGGCGGTATCGGTTACGGAATCGATCGTCTCGTTATGCTTTTGACAGACAGTCCGGCAATAAGAGATGTGTTGTTGTTCCCTACCATGCGAAATATCGAGAAGTAAAAAGCCTCGGAAGCCTTGATTTTATTGGGTTTGCTGATTTGCAAAACACGATTTAGTACGACAAAAGTACTACAATCGTACGACAAATCCCCCAAACACCTGTAAAATCGCACATTTGCTAATACGATTTTTTCATACGCCACGAGATCTAGTAT
>JAZLGO010000028.1:0-5242 GCA_045616305.1 Saccharofermentans sp.
CCGGATATCTTGATAAGCAGATCTTATAAAGTCTTCCTACAAACTCACCTACATCACCGGCAGCATTAATTGCATCATCGTTAAGTATAGATACTCCGATTATTCCGTACTCACCGCACAAATTTGAAAACTCAGGTGAACTTGCAAAGCCTGCATAAACCTGAAGTCTTGATGCACCGTTATTTAACTGCTCTACCCATGAATTAAATCCTTCCGCATCAGCTTCACGACCGAAAAACATTGAATACATATCATTTACGAACTGTTCATTTGAAGTGTTTTTCATCATGTACTCAGCACTGAATACGAAGCCGTAGCCAACTTCAGCGCCGCATGAATCGCCACTGTTAAGCATATCAAGCCAGTACCGGAATCCTGCTTCATCAGATGAACGACCGAGGCAAACATTATAACAACGTTCTACGAACTCACCTGCGCTCTTGGTTGCGTTACCGGTTGGCTTTTGAGGAGGCGGAGGTGTAGGTGTCGGAATAACAACACCGGAGCCGTTGCCTGAACCGCCGTTGCCTGAACCGCCGTTACCGCCAGGGGTAGTTGTCGGAGTCGGATTGCCGTTTGGAGTACCGCTTGGTGTCGGCTCAGCGGACTTCTCCCACTGTGCAGTGAATTTTATATTTGAAGTTCCTATTTTATACTTAGCACCTGCTTCATAGGTTTTATTTCCGTCTGACCAGCCGATGAATTTATAGCCGCTTTTCGATAAGGAGGAACCTGAAGGAAGAATTATGTCTTCGCCCTGTATACCCTTAACAGAATCCGGAGCTTCACCGGTAGCACCCTCGCCGCCTGCAAAGTCAACCTTGGCTGCAAATGTAAAATAACCAGGCTTCGATGACTCAGGACAATCGACACATGCATATTTAGCATCGGTAGTCGGAGCAGGACCTATATCAATTAATGATAATGGTTCAGATGGGTCAACGTACTCAGTTCCGGCACCGCCCACGAGTTTGTCGCAGTTCTTAAACACATCAGAAGAATTAATGATGACATCCTCATCTAACTCCCATGAATCACTTACATAAATTGTCTTCAGATTGGTACAACCTTCAAACATTTCACTTATTCCGTAATAATGATTACTATCTTCAAGATCAAATCCGGTTTTATATTTAATCGAAGATGTATCAAAAGAACTCAAATCCAATACAGACAAGTTCTCACATTGTCCAAACATATAATTTGTTGACTTAACCTTGGATGTATTAAATGAAGTGACATCCAATGAAGTTAAGAATTTACAACCGTCAAACATAAAACTCATATCTGTAACGTTGGAAGTATCAAAACCTGATACATCCAATGAAACAAGTTGAGAACAATCCGCAAACATACCGTACATAAGCGTAACATTTGACGTATCGAATCCGGATACATCGAGCTTCGTCAGCAAGCCGCATTTAAAAAACATAAATCCCATATTTGTAACTTTAGAAGTATCAAAATGAGACACATCTAATTTGGTAAGAGACTTACAAAATGCGAAGGTATCGAACATATCTGTTACATTCTCTGTATTTAGGTTCTCGATACCGATAATTTCAGTCAAATTCTCGCAATCCATGAACCATCTGCTAATAGTAGCAGGCTTATAATCCTTAAAGCTCTCATCAAATACTACTGTTTCTATATCTGATTTCTTCTTTTCCCAAGGGACTGTTGATCCTTCTGCTAATGTCTCAGGTATCTCGTAATCATTCTTATCCTTAAAGCTGTCATAGCAGAATGTAAGTATACCTTTTGAGTACGTCGCATACGCTTCAGGGGCACTCGGTTCACCGGGCAGAAGCGTATTTTGTGCCATCGCCGTTATCGGCAAAAGCGATATACACATCACCATACTGAGAAGAACTGCAAAAAATCTTTTTCTCATCCTCATTTTCTCCTTGTCATTACATCTTTTAAGTATTCAAAAAACACCTACATAGATATAACATATTTATTCTTAACAGACAATGATTCATTTTTGCAGTTCACACAGGAGCGTATTGTCCACGCGGAATCAGATATTTTCGCTATCTTAAATTCTCGAAAAGGCGATGTCCCGACTCGCCGATTTGCTGTCGGTTCACTTTCCTATCGGACTTATTCAAAATCACTTTTATTAAGCCGCTGTCCGACACTCAGCTCCCTTCCTAATACAGAACCATCCGGTTTAGTAATGGTAATCAAATGGACGGAACTGTATTCACAATATAAGGTAACAACACTGCCGTCATTAAAGTTCAATGTCTTCTTTTCGATTTTTAACATATTACTTTTTATTCGATCTATTTCATCTGCGTCAATCGTTTTTAACTTAAATGATTCAACGTCGTAATCGGTTACCATAGTAAATCTGTTGCTGTCCCAATCAATCATCATGGTATTGCGTGTTATATCGTCATTACAGAACAAACCGAGATTATCCCATTTCTCATTTAGGACAGTCTTCTTCTCATCCGCAAATTTGTAATAAATATTGGCCTGAATGTTGCGTTTTACCACCCTTATTTCGGAGTTATAAACACATCTGAAAATAAACAAAGCCGAAACAACACCGGCAATTGACGCCAATATGATTACGAGTTTTTTTACATTAATTTTCCTGTCGCGGCGAGAATTAATTTTGTCTACTATCAATCCGATGTGTATTACCAAACTGATAATCAAAAGCGGAACAAATACAACACTATATAGGGATACCAAAAGCACTATTCCGAGCCAAAAAAAACCTAACGGACCTAGCGATGATGAACCAAAAAATCCACCTTCATCACGGCCAATCATGCACCACAGGCCGAACAACAGAATAACTGCATGCGGTATAAAAGACAGTATAAGTAATAATTTCTTCTTGCTGAATCCGTTTTCCATAAAGTAATCTCCCTTATATCAAAGCACAACATGTTCCTTTGATTTACAAATGTTTTGATAATCAAAGTATATATCTTGTAATTATAAATTGCAATAGTTTTGTATCCCCTTTTCGAAAATATTAACAATAAGTTTTCCAACTCTGTAAAGGCAAAAAAACACCACGAGAAACAGCGCTCGTGATGTTTTTTATTTTGCATTTTGGGGAAAATCAGATAATCCTATTCAGTTTTTAAGCGCCCCAGTGAATGGTGCAAATAATATCAGGATCGTCTTTGCACTTATTACGATTAATCGTATCGATTCTACTTTCTATATGTGACTCATCATTTTCTTCTGTATTCTCCATGTAGATATCCTTCAAATTAAAGGATTCCTGAACAAACCACTCTCCGATATGTGTAACGCTTGCAGGAATGGTAAGTTCTGTCAAAGATGAGCAACAGGCGAAAGCATATTTCTCGATTTCCTTAACACCTGAAGGAATACTTATAGTCTTAAGACCGTTACATTCGCTGAAAGCATATTCACCTATTGTTTCCACCTTGTTGCCGAATTCCACATTTTCGAGAGACTCACAGCCTTGAAAAACTCCATATGACACTTTTTCCAAATTAGCAGACAACTTAACGTCCGTCAAGTTCTTACAATCTTCGAATGCCCATTTGTTAATAGTGGTAACCGAATCCGGTATAACCAAGCTAGTAAGTCCGCAATCACCGAATGCACTGTCATCTATCTTCTTAAGTCCGTCGTTAAATTCAACAGTGGTCAAGGAAATACAATGTGTGAACGCATTTACACCTATATCTTCTACACTTCCAGGTATCGTCACATTATCGAGTTTCTCACAAGAGATAAATGCCATAGGTGCAATATGTGCTACACTGTCCGGTATAATAACTTCCTCCAACTTGGCACACTCCTTAAAACCATTCGTTTCTATGTACGCAACGGCATACTCAGTTCCGTCAATCTCTACCGTATCCGGGATTTTGACTCTTACAACGTCCTTATCGGTACATTTCACAGACGCAGTCGGTGAATTTTTGTGGGGTGTAAATTCAAGCACTTCCTCGCCCGAATACTCCTTCTCTTCAGCCTTTGGTGATTCATCAGATGAAAGCTCAGTCTTGGTATCATCACCCTTCTTGTCTTCCTTGTCACTCTCGCTGCATCCTACAGCAGAGAACACCATCAGACCTGCCATCATTACACTTAGAATCTTCTTCATTTACTTATCTCCTTTTCTTTGGATCTTGATTTGGATTGTTCTCAATCCACGAATCCATGAACAATTATAGGAAACTGAACATATCAAATAAACCTTATGTATCGTCAAAATATACAAGTGTAACCTGCAATTTTAGGCATTTTAAACAATAATATAAAATTAAAGCAAGCGGGGAACACAAGCGGGGCCGAACGCCGTAAAATGCCCATTTTCGAGAAAAAGAAAGTATTTTATAAGTCCCCTCCCTGCAAACATGCCTTCCTTACATACAGTGCTCGAAAATGGAATAATTCTTGTGATTAAAACTTGTCACAAAGGCATGCGGTTTATGGATAACGAGGTCTAAGCTTCCCTGACATCTCTATGCTCGAACCTATTTCGCAGGCGTTAGATATACAGTAACTAAAAGACATATAAGCTTACGTCTGTTCGTAGAGCACCTCCCGCTTTTTCTCTGATGACACTCCAGCAATCAACAGTCAAACGGTCAATCGGCCGTTGGTAGAGTCCAGTATTTTCGGGCTTTGTGAGGTTTCTCACTGATAACAGCTTATAGCTTTACAGAAGGATTTAATTCCCAATCTTTGCAGTCTTCTTACTATTTATCATCTCTATAATACTAAGAACAATAACAACGGCTGCTGATAAAACCATTAGAAGCAAACATACACCTTCGTGATTTTCATCTTCGCTGACAAGCATAGTAGAAAGACCCGGAACATCAATTGAAGCAAGCACAAGAAATAACAAATTCACAATTCTTCGTATCTTTGAAACTTCCTTCTTTCTGAGCACACTCAGATGTAAAATCAAAGTCACAATCATCAAACATGTAGAGGCCAACTGAAAAAAGCTAAAAATTAATTGGTCGCCCCTGTTACTTAAATTTGACACTGCAATCCAACCATATATGCACATACATGTCAATGCTGACAACATTACAGCTGTTAATATTTTTCTGATTTTCGCTGTCATATACTATATAATCCTCTCTTTCTCAAAGGCTGAAAGCCAGAAAATATTATAACATAACACGGCGCATTGCAGAATCGAAGAATTGTTTAATGCTCTCTCCGGTGTTCAAGTGATGGTGGGTTGCGGGGGCGGAGAGGCTGCGGGGGCGGCTGTGGG
>JAZLGO010000029.1:0-66351 GCA_045616305.1 Saccharofermentans sp.
AGGAGTGCTGTCCTTAGTACGAGAGGACCGGGATGGACAAACCTCTGGTGTACCAGTTGTTCTGCCAAGAGCACAGCTGGGTAGCTATGTTTGGATTGGATAAACGCTGAAGGCATCTAAGTGTGAAGCCAGCTTCAAGATTAGATTTCCCACTTTTTGTTAAGGGCACTGGAAGACTACCAGTTGATAGGCCGGGTGTGTAAGCATAGAGATATGTTCAGCTGACCGGTACTAATGCCCGAGGACTTGACCACAAGTTATGTTCAATTCGATTATTTGAAACACAAAAAGATTCTTACTTCTTCTTTTTGATATTAGTTTTCTGTGTAGTCTTGAGGGCACAAGCCTTCAACCATTCTGGTGGTTATTACCCTGGGGTCACACCTGTTCCCATCCCGAACACAGAAGTTAAGCCCAGTGGTGCCGACAATACTTAGCTGGAGACGGCTCGGAAAGATAGGTTGCTGCCAGATTAAATTCCTCCTTAGCTCAGTCGGTAGAGCACGCGGCTGTTAACCGCGTTGTCGTTGGTTCGAGTCCAACAGGGGGAGCCACTAAGGTCATCTTTGAGATGACCTTTTTTGTTGCAACTTTTTTTATTTTTATGATATTATATTTTTTAGTGTTATTTTTGAGAGGTAGTATGTCAGAATTATTAGATATTGTTGATATGAACGGAAAACCAACCGGGGAGACAGTTGAACGCTCCATAGCGCACCGTGACGGTATATTACACAGAACGTCTCATGTTTGGATATTGCGACATCATGAAGGCATTATACAGATTCTTCTTCAGTTAAGAAGTGATAATAAGGATGCTTTCCCGGGATGTTATGATATTTCAAGTGCAGGTCATATACCTGCCGGTGATGATTTTCTTTCTTCTGCCGTAAGGGAACTGGAGGAAGAGCTCGGTGTTAAGGTTAATGGTAATTCGTTAAATTATTGCGGACACAGATATATTGAAACTGATGATAATTTTCACGGTTTAGAATTTCATGACAGGCAGTTTTCAAATGTATATGTTTTATGGCTGGACAGAGATGAAGCGGATTTTGTTTTGCAGAAAGAGGAAATAAGTTCCGTAAAATGGATGGACTTCTATGATTGTTATAATTCTGTCAGTCGTAATTCAATTAAGCATTGTATTGATATCGGAGAGATTGAAATGGTTCGTAATCTTTTCGAAAGTGAATTTGTGTGAATTGTAATCATTAATAAGATGTGGAGGAGTTAATTTCATGAAGAAGTTTTTAATTGTTGTTGATATGCAGAAAGATTTTGTTGACGGTTCTCTCGGTACTAAAGAAGCAGTCTCGATTGTTCCTAATGTTGTTAGTAAAATTAAAGGATTTGAAGGAAATATTATTTGTACTTACGATACTCATTTTGATGATTATTTGGAAACATCAGAGGGAAAGAAGCTTCCTGTTGTTCATTGTGTAAAGGATACTGACGGATGGAAACTTAATTCTGATGTATTTGACTCATTAAAAGGTAAAGAATATAAGGAAATCCATAAGATTACTTTTGGTTCCCGTGATTTACCTGCTCTTATTATGTCAATAGCGGGAGATGTTAACGAGAAAGATTTGTCAATCGAATTGATAGGGCTCTGTACAGATATATGCGTTGTTTCGAATGCTCTTTATCTTAAGGCTAATTTCCCTGAGGCTGAAATAAAGGTTGATTCTTCTTGCTGTGCCGGAGTTACACCTGCGACTCATAATGCGGCTCTTGATACAATGAGATGTTGTCAGATTGATGTTTTATAACTTGATTTGGAGGATATATTTATGTTTAACGCTGAGAAGGTTAAGGATCAATGTGTTGAATGGATCAGAGATTTTTTCAGGAATAACGGTCCTGATTGTAATGCAGTAATCGGTATTTCGGGCGGGAAGGACAGTTCAATCGCAGCTGCTCTTTGTGTTGAAGCCTTAGGTGCTGATCGTGTAATCGGTGTTTTAATGCCTTGCGGAATTCAGCATGATATTGATATGGCAAGACTTCTTGTTGATACATTGGGTATTAAGTCTTTCGAGATTAATATAAAGGATACGATTGATGCAGTTACAAAGGCTATACCTTTTGAATTGTCTGCTCAGAGTAAGACTAACCTGCCTCCGAGAATCAGAATGGCAACATTGTATGCTGTATCTCAGAGTAATAACGGACGTGTTGTAAATACATGTAACCTTTCAGAGGACTGGGTAGGTTATTCTACACGTTACGGTGATGCAGCAGGAGATTTCAGTCCGATGAGTCACTTGACAGTAGATGAAGTTAAACAGATAGGAAGACTTCTTCAACTTCCTGATGTTCTTGTTGATAAAACTCCGATTGATGGCTTGTGCGGTAAGACCGATGAAGATAATCTCGGATTTACATATGCTGAATTAGATCGATATATAAGAACAGGTGAGATAGATGATCCGGCTAAGAAAGAAAGAATTGATCGTCTTCACAGAAATAATCTCTTTAAGCTTCAGTTGATGCCTTCATTTATTCCCGAAGAGATTTAATTAGGCACATGACAGTTCTTTTGGACGACAGTAAGAAGCAGTACAAAGCTAATCTTCATGCACATTCAACCGAATCAGACGGAAAACTGAGTGTTAACGATTTGATGGTTAAATATAAAGCAGAAGGTTATTCTGTGCTGGCTGTAACAGACCATGAGACGCCGCTTCGTCACTCGAATTTAAGTACTGACGATTTTCTTATGTTGGATGGTTATGAAGCATATATTCGCCCTTCCAAGAAGTGTATATTTAACAGATTTAAGCCTGAGATTCACTTAAATCTGATTGCTAAATCTTCATACAATGATGATGAAGATATAGGAGCCGAGTATCTTCCGTATCTTGGTTACAATTTTTTTTACACGAAATATTATGATAGAAAAATTGCAAAAAAGCTTGATGTGGCACGAAAACTGAAGAAAAGACGTTTTACAATTCATTATATGAATAATTTTATTGAGTGTGCACATGAGGCAGGTTATTTTGTTTTTCTGAACCATCCTTATTGGTCAATGATGGAGCAAAAAGATTTGTTTGAATTAAACGGAATAGATTCAGTTGAGATTTTTAATTATTCTTCAATGATTGTCAATGATGATGAGGGCGATGTTAAATTTTATGATTCATTATTGAGACACGACAAGAGAAGTTATCTGATAAAGAAAGATGAAAGAAAACCGTTTTGCCACGGTTCTGATGACAATCACAACGGGAACAGGGAGATGGATGATTCTTTTGGAGCTTTTACGTATATATTGGCGGATTCCTTGAATTATGCTTCAATAAGTAACGCCATAGGAAAAGGTGACTATTATGCTTCAACCGGTCCTCGAATAAAAAGAATTGAGATTAACGGGAACAATGCTCATATATGGGCAGATGACTGTAAATCTATTATTATGCATGTAACGCCGAAATTCTCGTGCAGAAAGTATTCAACAGACGATGAACCTATTAATGAAGCTGATTTTAAGATACCGGGAAGCTGTAAGTTTGTGTATTTTTCAATTAGAGATAAAGAAGGGAAAACAGCTGTTACCAGGTATTATGATGTTAAGCGTTAAAATGTGGTATTATATTGTCTCAGTAAGCAGTTTGATTAATAAAGGATTTTGATATGGAAGCAAGTTTAAAAAATGATATGCCTTCGATGAAGAAAAAGAGGATTAATTTTACGACATTATTTTATATTTCTGCATTTGCAATTCCTTTTTTCTTTACCGCAATTGTATTTATAATAGCAGGTATTTATCCGTTCGGAACACGTACTCTGCTCACTGTTGATTGCTATCATCAGTATGTTCCTTTTTTGATTGAATTCAGAAATAAGGTTTGGTCCGGAGAATCCCTGTTTTATACATGGAATAATGGATTGGGAATGGAGTATTATGCTGCTTTTGCAAATTACTGTTCAAGTCCGCTTAATATATTTGCGCTATTGTTTAATGCAAAAACAATGCCGATCTTTGTCTTTATTGTAACTTCGTTAAGAGCAGGATTGGCTTCTGTGTTTATGACCTTGTTTTTATCAGATTCAGAGAAAAGAAAACCTGATTTAATTACTTTATCATTTTCTGTTATGTATGCATTATGCGGTTGGTTTCTTACTGATTTTTGGAATATTATGTGGTGCGATGCTTTGGTTTTGTTGCCGCTTATATGCTATGGCCTTCGCAAAATGATATTTAAAGGGAAATATGCCGTATATGTACTTTCTCTTTTTGCTGCTATAACGAGTAATTATTATTCAGGATATTTTCTTTGTTTATTTCTTGTTTTGTTTGCTCCGATTATGTATATTACCGAGGCTGTCGGTAAAAACGAGGCAGATAATGATTGTACGGTATTATCAGTCGGCAGTTTTTTCAAATGTGCCGGTCGCTTTGTTTTGGGAAGCATTGTAGCAGGTTGTATGACAGCTGCTGTTACAATACCTACATATTTTATTCTTCAGAATACGTCTGCTACAGGTTCAAACTTGGAGTGGAATTTAAAATTAGAGAACGATTTATTTGATTTCTTGGGCAGATTTTTTGTCGGTGCCAATCCTAATATAAGAGACGGAATGGCTAATGTGTATTCAGGGACACTCACTGTATTCTTGTTACCTTTATTTTTTATGGCTCCGAAATGCACAGGAATTAAGCTCAAACATAAGATTTGTTTTGGTTTTCTTCTAACCGTGCTTTATCTCAGCCTGTCTAACAGAACGCTTACATTTATTTGGCATGGATTTCATTTTCCTAATCAGATACCGCACAGAGAGTCATTTCTTATGAGCTTTTTATTGGTATATATGGCTTTCATGGTAGTGCGTAATATTCGTGCCTATGATAAAAATATTATTCCTCGTATTGCGATAGCTTATATTGCTTTTGTTTTTCTTTTCGAAAAGCTTGGTGAAGGAAAAGAAAGCTACGCGCAGTTCTTTATTTCTATTATTTTTATCATGGCAATCGGTGCAACATTATACAGTATCAGAATTGGTTCCAAATCAACAAAGGGCTTGGCACGTATATTGACTGCAGTGGTTTTATGTGAATCTTTTATAGCAACAACTTTTATAATTTGTACCGTCGGTGAAAATGAATCATTCCCGAGTTATGATTATTACGGTAAGAATCATGCTGAAATCCAAGACTATTTTGAAGGAATTAAAGATTCATCGGAACACGGTATATTTGAGCGAACTGAGATTTATCCGAATTATATTTGTAATATTGAGTCCGTATATGACCTGAAGGGAATATCGGTTTTCTCTTCGACGGCAAGAGAATCATTTGTAAAATATATGGAAAATTACGGTTTGGCAAGCAATGGAATAAATTCAATTCGAGCATTCGGTTTGACAAAACAGTCAGCTTCTTTATTCGGTATCAGAAATGCGGTTACTACTACTGTTACTAACAATGTGCCATTATTTTTTGATAAAGTTACGGATGTGTCTGATAACGTTGCTGTGTACGAGAACGAAGATGCACTCAGTGTAGGTTACATGGTAGCAGAAGATATTCTGGATTATGTGCCTGACGCACTTAATTCGGATCCGTTTATTGATTTGAATAATTTGATTCATGCATTGGGTTATAACGATGACTTGTATCAGAAAATCTCAGTATCAGACGATGGCTGTGAAGGTGCTAAAGTTATTAACGACAGTATGTCGGATTTGTGTTACAACGTTAGTGAAAACGGAAAGGTTATTTTGAATTTTAATGTTTCCGGTTCTTATACCGGCAGTGATGTTTATGTATACATCCATTCTACTTCTGACGGAAAGGTAACAATTCTTCAGGAGGATGAAGCGCAAAATAAGCCGTTTGATGTTAAATCAAAGCAGATTATCAGTATCGGAAAGTATAACGGTGAGCCGATTAAAGTGAAAGCAGAATATGGTTCGGCAAAA
Source organism: Saccharofermentans sp. (assembly GCA_045616305.1). Classification (GTDB taxonomy): domain Bacteria; phylum Bacillota; class Clostridia; order Saccharofermentanales; family Saccharofermentanaceae; genus Saccharofermentans. The sequence goes on from JAZLGO010000029.1 coordinate 5,932, forward strand.
TCAGGAATGTTCCGTGTATATGTATATGAAGCCAATAATGATAATTATCAAGAAATGCTCGATTTATTGGATGATAATCAGTTGAATGTAACTGATTATACATCTGATACGCTGATAGGCGATATTACTGCAACAAAGGACGGTCTTTTACTTCTTACAATTCCTTATTCAGAAGGTTTTGTTGCAGAAGTTGACGGTAAAGAAGCAGAATTGTTATCTGTTCAGGATGCTTTGTGTGCTGTAAGGCTTTCTTCAGGAACGCATCATATTGAAATCAAGTATTTACCGCCGTTTTTCTCATTGGGCGTAACAGTGTCATTGGCAGGAATATTAATGCTTTTGTTGTTGATAGTAATTCCTGTAATATTAAATTTTGTGAGAACTAAAAAAGCTGACAAGAACACTTGCAAGGTGATTGACGATGTTGATGTTGTCAGCGAAAGTGATAAAGTCGATGACAGTAACAGCAGTGACAGTGATGTAAGCGCAGATGAAACAGCAACGCTTGAAATTATTGTTCCTCCTCAAGAATAGAAAAAGCCCACATATCTTCAATTTGATATGATAATTCATCATATGACCATATTTTATTTGTGCGTTCTGTGCTGAAAGAATCCTTTATTATAAATCCTTCATCGCAATATCCGGAGATTACAATAAAATGTCCTTCAGTTGTGAAGTCTCCCGGGCCCATGATGCATATTATCGGATTGTCTTTGTCCAAAGCACATTTCATCTCATCTTCATCATTTGATAACTGATATGAATAAACTCCGAATGATTCACAGCCCTCATACATTAAGCTCCATGCGGTTCCGTTTCCCGGGATGCAGTAACCGTTTTCAGTTGCATAATCAGCTATATAATCAGGTGAGTAATCCTCGTCTCCTGTAAGGTAAACAACAACCATAGAGAGAGCAGTAGGTCCGCACCCCGTGTATCCTACCAATCCTGTACCGTATTCATCATATCCCCACCTTGAATCGTATTGTGAGAAATATGGAATATCACCGTTTGCAATTTCTACATCTTCCTTTATATCGACATCAAAATTTTGCAGATGTGCTGTAGGATAGTTATATACATAATCAAGCGTTTCCGGATTACGAGTAATTAATTCAGAGAGATCACTTGTGAATAAATCAGGGTTATCTTCTATATATTGTATTTTTGCATTTTTGAACAAGTCGCTGTTAATATCTTTATCAGTACTGCTAAATTTAAGGCAGGTAACATTGTTACTTTCCTCAAATTCTTCATCATTTTTTGAATTAGAACCGACATAATAATACACAATTGTTGTAAAGGTACCTGCGATGATTAAACCTAAAATACCCGCTCCGATAATAATAGTTTTTATGTTGCTTTTCATATCTTTCTCCGAACCAATTGATAATAATATTATCTGAAACCAATATTAAGATAAGCTTATTGAAGGTTTTAAAAAAACATTAAGAAGTTCGAAAGAAATATGTTATTATAAGCATTAGAGAAAGATTTGGTTAAGGAGTAAATGTTATGAAATTAGAAGATTTATTAATCTATGATCCGATAGTTATTCAATGTCACAATTTTCCTGACGCTGATGCATTGGCCTCAGCTTACGGCTTGTATCTTTATTACTTGGGTAAGGGAAAGGATGTAAGTATAGTATATGCAGGCAAAGAGGAAATACAGAAATCCAATCTGAAATTGATGTGTCATGAATTAAAAATACCGGCGAAGTATGTTACAGAGGCACCTTCAGCTTTGGAAGAGGAGAATTCATTACTTATTACTGTAGATTGTCAGTACGGAGCCAAAAATGTTGATTCTTTTGAAGCAAAAAACATAGCTATAATAGATCACCATCGAATAGAAGTTGAATACGGTAGAAATTGTATAATCGTTCCTTCATACGGTGCCTGTTCTACTGTGATATGGAAGCTCCTTCTTGAAGCCGGTTTTGATGTTGATTCGAATGAGGAATTGTCAACTGCTCTTTATTACGGCTTATATATGGACACTAAGGAATTTGCTGAAATAGAACATCCTGTTGATCGCGATGCTATGGATATGCTTAAACACAATACAATGAAGGTGCTTCTGTTTAAAAATTCCAATATTTCATTGAATGAATTGGAAACGGCCGGAATTGCACTTCTTCGCTATTCGTATAATGATGACTATTCATTTGCCGTTTGTAAAGCAAATGAATGTGATCCTAACGTTCTCGGAATAATCAGTGACTTCCTGATTATGGTTGATTCAATAAAAACCTGCGTTGCTTATTGTAAAACTCACGGTGGCTTTAAGTATTCGGTAAGAAGTTGCGTACGTGAAGTTGATGCCAGTCAGCTTGCGGCATTTCTTGCAGAGAAGATGGGTTCCGGCGGAGGTCATTATGATAAGGCAGGCGGATTTATCAGTGAAGCTCTTTTTGAAGAGAAATACCCGACTCTTCATTCTGAAGGTTATTTTAACAACAAGATGGTTGAGTATTTTGATATGTTTGATATGGTATATCCTGATGAGTATGATATTGAAATTGATAAATGCCAATGCTATATAAAGCGTAAACGTGAGATTGGTTGTGTAAAGATGAGTGAGATAATGCCTGTCGGAACAGAAGTCAATATACGTACGATTGAGGGCGATATGGATTTGGTTACTACCGATGATTTATATGCATTAATCGGCATAAAAGGTGAGGTTTATACCAATTTGGCTGAGAAATTTGAACGTTCATACGAGATTGTATCGGAGACATATGATTTTAATAAATGTGTTTTAGACCCGGTTTATGAACCTAATGTTCGTAATATGCGAAATGGTGATACCGTTTCCTTAGTGTCATATGCAAAAACTTGCGTTTCTAAAGGAACAACACGCATTTTTGCCAAACGACTGGACAAGTATGTTAAGGTTTTCTCGAATTGGGATACGTCGAAATACTGGGTAGGAAAACCGGGTGATTATATTGCTTGTCGTACAGATGATTATCATGATGTGTATATCATAGATTGTGATGTTTTTAAAGAAAGTTATTCGTTGGCAGGTGAAGACAATTGACAAGAGTGATATTGGCAAGTGCATCTCCGAGAAGAAAGGAGATTCTTTCACTTATTACAGAGAATTTTGAGATTATGACCTCGGATGTTGATGAACGTTTAATAGAGAAGGAATTCATTGATCACATCGGTAATTATTCTTCTGATATCAGTAAGTTGTCCGAGATTCTTGCTGCGGCAAAAGCAAAAGATATTTTTGATAAACTGGGGAGACCTGATGATACAGTAGTTATCGGTTCTGATACTTCAGTTATAGTAGATGGCGAGGTTTTGGGTAAACCGATTGATTATGATGATGCTGTACGTATGCTTGTTAAACTATCAGGAAAAGTGCACAGCGTTGTGACTGGTGTTGCAATTGTATATGATAAAGGTACGGTATCCTTCAGTAATAAAAGTTTTGTTACTTTTAATTCTTATGACGAAGAACAGCGCAGACTGATTTTAAAGTATTGTGACAGTCAGGAGCCTTATGATAAGGCCGGTGCGTATGGAATACAGGGAAAAGGTGCATTATTGATCAATCGAATTGACGGAGATTTTTACAGTATAATGGGTTTACCTGTAGCTCAACTTCAGAGAGAATTAGGTAAGATTATCGGTTGATTGTCGGTGAATATATTATGTTTAGTATAGCATTTTTAATTAAGAATTTCTTCTTGGGTGTCGGATTGGCAATGGATGCATTCTCTGTTTCACTTGCCAACGGACTTAATGAACCTAAAATGAAGTTATCTAAGATGATAACAATTGCTGGGATATTTGCATTTTTTCAGGCTGCGATGCCTCTGATTGGCTGGCTCTGTGTGCATACGATATTGAATTATTTCAGTATTCTTGAGCTTTTTATTCCATGGATTGCATTTGGTCTTTTGGGTTATATCGGCGGTAAGATGCTTTGGGAAGGAATAAAATCAGATTCAAATAATTCAGAGAGAAAGACAGTTGGTTTAAAAAATTTAGTTGTTCAGGGAGTAGCTACTTCAATTGATGCTCTTTCGGTAGGATTTACAATAGCAGAGTATGATATATTGTCGGCTGTTTTGTCAGCTTTGGTGATTGCGGCTGTCACGTATGTGATTTGTCTGTCAGGTGTATTAATCGGCAAGAAGTTTGGCATGAGACTTTCAAATAAAGCACAGATACTCGGTGGTTTGATTTTAATCGGAATAGGAATTGAAATACTTATTACCGGTCTTATTAAATAATTTGAAAAATATTATGAAATACTGCTTGATTTTATTTTATTCATTTGCTATACTTTACACCGTTGATTAAACATTGCCGAATTGTGTAATGGTAGCACTCCGGTTTCTGGTACCGTCTGTCTAGGTTCGAATCCTGGTTCGGCAGCCAATAAAGGCTTGGATTTATCCAAGCCTTTTTGCTACCCGAAATTTTCATAAAAATATTCGCGTTAAAGCCCATGGTTAAGGGATTCTAAATAAAGAAATTAAAAAAAATGATTTTTTTTGAAAAAACATGTTGACACAACACGTATGATTGGTTATAATCTCTTTGCACTTCGAAAAGGGGTGCAGCCCAGTAAAACAATGTGGAAGCTTAGCTCAGCTGGGAGAGCATCTGCCTTACAAGCAGAGGGTCACAGGTTCGAGCCCTGTAGTTTCCACCATAATGGCGCAGTAGTTCAGTTGGTTTAGAATGCCAGCCTGTCACGCTGGAGGTCGAGGGTTCGAGCCCCTTCTGCGTCGCCAGTTGTCGGTCCTGTGAAGGACCGATTACTTTTGCCCAGATAGCTCAGTCGGTAGAGCAGGGGACTGAAAATCCCCGTGTCGATGGTTCGATTCCGTCTCTGGGCACCAACAAGCATCGCTTTAGGGCGGTGCTTTTTGTTTTCCTTGTTATTTTTGCAAATTTGCACCAATATAAATGCTTTTTTCTCTTCATGACTAGTGTTATTTTATTAAGCATTTGATATAATTACTACGTTAATTTTTTATACGCATGGAGTTTGCTATGAACGAAGAGAAAAGTTTATTTTATACACACAGCTCTGAAGAGGCTGTAAGTTTTTTTAGCAGTGATGTTTCCAAAGGACTTTCTTCTGATGATGCATCAGAACGTCTTGGGAAGTATGGCCCTAATTCACTGGGTGAGGAAAAGAAAACACCGTTATGGAAAAAATTTCTTGCACAGTTTTGTGATGCAATGGTTTTTGTATTGATCGGTGCAGCTGTTTTATCTGCAATAATGGCTGTTATGAATAACGAAGGAATCGAAGGTTGGATTGATGTATTCGTCATTCTTGCAATTGTTATTTTAAATGCCATTCTCGGTGTTTATCAGGAAGGTAAAGCTGATGAGGCACTTGCAGCCCTCAAGAAGATGAGTTCTCCTCAGGCTAAGGTTATCAGAGACGGCAAGATTATTATGACTGATTCCGAGAAGCTTGTTCCGGGTGATATAGTTTCACTTGATGCCGGTGATTCAGTGGCTGCTGATATCAGATTAATTACCTCCAGTTCCCTTAAGGTAGAGGAAGCTTCACTTACAGGTGAGTCTGTTCCGGTTGAAAAGGAAGCTGATTGTGTTTTATCTGCTGATGCAACTATCGGCGATCGTAAGAATATGCTGTATATGGGTACGGCTCTTACGTACGGAAGAGCTAAAGGTATTGTAGTAGCTACAGGTAAAAATACAGAACTTGGTAAGATTGCCGATAAGCTTACAAACATTAAGGATGAAGTTACACCGCTTCAGAAGAATTTGAATTCTCTCGGTAAAATACTTGCTGTTGTTTGTCTTGTTGTCTGTGTAATTGTGTTTATAGTAGGTGTAACAGTTAACGGCAATATACACGATAATTGGCAGGATGCATTGATGACAGCAGTTTCACTTGCGGTAGCAGCTATTCCGGAAGGACTTGCTGCAGTGGTTACGATTGTTCTTGCAATAGGCATGACAAAGATGGCTACAAAGAACGCTGTAGTAAAGCGTCTTCTTGCAGTTGAGACACTTGGATGTGTGGATGTTATTTGTACAGATAAGACAGGTACGCTTACCCAAAATCAGATGACAGTAAAGGTGCTTTTTGATGGTGATAAGCTTATTAATGTTGAAGGTAACGGATATGCTCCTCAGGGAAGACTTACTGATGCAAACGGTGATTTGGCAGGTACTGATACTAAAACAAAAGAGCTTATCAGAGCTGCTGTTCTTTGTAATGATGCTTCGATAGTTGAGAACGAAGACGGACAGTATTCCTGCATCGGTGATCCGACCGAGGGTGCGTTAACTACGCTCGGTGCTAAGTGTAATTTGCACAGAGAGAAGGCGATGGACGAGTATAAGCGAATTTGTGAATTGCCTTTTGATTCTGACAGAAAGATGATGACTACTTACCATACCGGAATAGTTGAAGGAAAGGTTAAGTCATATACAAAAGGTGCGCCGGATATTGTTTTATCCAGATGTAAGAAGTACTTTGACGGTGAGAATGAGGTAGATATAACTTCTGAATATATGCAGAAAATCATGGATCAGAATCATGAGTTTGCATGCAAGGCAATACGTGTTTTGGCATTTGGTTATCGTATACATAATGAAGGTGTTGAAGCTTCATTTGACCACGAGAAAGATTTGGTATTTGTCGGACTTATCGGAATGATTGATCCGGCAAGAGAAGAAGCTAAAACCGCTATTGCAAAGTGTAAGAAGGCGGGAATCAGAACAGTTATGATTACCGGTGACTATAAGGATACTGCTGTTGCAATCGGTAATGATTTGAAGATGATGGATAACGAGGCCGGCGCTATGTCAGGCAGTGAATTAGATGCAATAAGTGATGAAGAATTACGAGTTAAGTGCGAGAATACAAATGTTTATGCGAGAGTATCTCCTGAACACAAGGTGAGAATTGTCTCTGCATTAAAGGCTAATAATCATATTGCTTCTATGACAGGTGACGGTGTTAACGATGCAATGGCTCTTAAGTCTGCTGATATCGGTGTAGCAATGGGAATTACGGGAACGGATGTTGCAAAGAATTCAGCTGATATGATTCTTATGGATGATAATTTTGCAACAATAGTCAGCGCTGTTGAAGAAGGAAGAACAATATATGCGAATATTCGTAAGTTTGTTAATTTCCTTTTGTCATGTAATGTAGGTGAGATATTGGTTATCTTTATTATTTCCCTGATACCTAAGTCGATAATTCCGGGAATAGCTGCACCTCTTACTGCTATTCAACTTCTGTGGCTTAATCTTGTAACTGATAGTTTCCCTGCGCTTGCTTTGGGAAGAGAAAAGGCAGAGCCTGGTATAATGAATGTTCCTCCTCGAAAGAAGGATGAACCGATAATCAATAAGTCGATGAAGATAAGTGTCGCTGTTCAGGCTTGTGCAATTTTCTTCACAGTGTTTATTGCATTTGTAACTGCATTAAAGGCTCCGGATATTTTCTTTGATATGTCGTCAGTTTCCGGTATAACCAATACGGATGTAGCAAGAACTGTAGCATTTGCTACATTAATTCTGGCCGAATTATTCAGAGCATATGCATCTCGTTCAGAGAATATTTCAGTTTTCAAATTAGGATTGTTTTCTAATAAGTTTATGAACAAATCGGTTTTTGCTTCAATAGCGCTTTTAATATTGGTTATTTATTGTCCCGGTGTAAATTCTATCTTTGATAATGTGGCTCTTGCTTCGATTTCTTGGGTAATAATAGTTTTGTTGGCTCTGATACCGTTTACTATCAGCGAAGTATTTAAATTGATAAAGAGTAAAGCTTTTAGCAAAAAATAATTGCAAATAGTATTAGTATGTGGTATTATCTAACGGCTATTTATTATGATTTTATTTTGGAGGCATAAAAATGAGTGTTATAGATATCGTGCTTTCTGTTTTGGATATAGTATTTGGTATATTGATGGTTGTTCTTTTCCTGGTTCAGGAAGGTAACGATGAAGGTATCGGTGTAATCGGCGGTTCAACTACTGATTCTTACTACAGTAAGACTAAGGGCAGATCCCTTGAGGAGAGACTTAAGAGATACACATTGATTGTTGCTGTTTGCTTTGCTGTTACTTCTGTACTTCTTTATCTTGCAGTACAGCGTGGCTTCTGATTTTTATTATCGTATAACTTAAGGCTGTCCTGACGGGCAGCCTTTTTTGTGCAATAATTCATTTAATTATATCAATCAATATTGGATTCGCCTTCGATATATATCGGTCTGTGTTTGACTTCAATATATATTTTACCTATGTATTCACCTAATATACCAAGCGCCATGAGAATTAATCCGCCGATGAAGAGAATAAAGCAAAGAAGTGACGGATAACCCGGAACTTCATTATATATCTTTAAAATAATTGCTCTGACAAAGTAATAAAGCATATATATAAATGCTGCAAATGCTGAAGAAAAACCGCAGTAAGTGGCTAAACGCATTGGCGCAGTGGTAAAGGTTACTATACCGTCGATAGCATACTTAAATAATTTCCAAAAAGACCATTTTGTTTCTCCGGCCACGCGTTCAACATTTTCATGTTCTATCCAATTGGTTCTGAATCCAACCCATGAGAATATACCCTTTGAGAATCTTTGACGTTCCGTTACCTTAAGAATTGCATCAACTACATTACGCTTCATGAGTCTGAAATCTCTGGCTCCGTCAGCAATTTCGATTTCACACATTTTGTTGATTAACTTATAAAACATTCTTGCAAAAAAACTTCTGATTTTAGGTTCGCCTACGCGTGTTACCCGTCTGGCTGCAATAATATCGCATTCATCATTATCCAAGGCTTTTATCATTTGTGGGATAAGAGAAGGCGGATCTTGCATATCTGCATCCAGTATTGCCACATAATCACCCTTGGACTTTTCAAGACCTGCATACATAGCTGCTTCTTTTCCAAAGTTTCTTGAAAATGAAATAAATTTTACAACAGAATTATCGGAGGCAAATGATTTAATTACTTCCAAAGTTTTATCTGAACTGCCGTCATTGACAAAAATATATTCAAAATTTTTATCTGCATCAATCTTTCTGACTTCAGATGAGACTGCTTGAAGTGCTGAATATAATGTTGGGAGAGACTCTTCCTCATTGTAGCAAGGAATAATAAGACTTATCAGCATATGATACTCCTAATATAGTAATAGTTAGTATTTAGTATTATAATACAAATGTTATTTTTTACACAATCTTGGGAGATAAATATGCGAGAAACTCAACAACTGAAACTTGAAAAAAAGAAAAATAAAAAAATTAGTTTTTATCCTCTTATATCCTTTGTTATCAGTACTCTTTGCTTCATATATATTTTTATTCGCAATAATGTTTCACCTTTTGGGGATTACAGTTTTTTTTATTCAGATCTTCAAGCACAGTATGCGCCTTTCCTTCTTTTGTGGAAAGATCATCTTTCAAAAATAAATTTATTTGATTTGGCTTCTTCGTTTTCATATTCTTCCAAATTAGGTTTTGGAAAAAATATGATGGGAACCATAGGTTATTATCTTTCAAGTCCGTTTAATCTTGTGATTTTTTTGTTTAAGAACTGTCAAATAGCTATGGTTGTTAACTTATTAATTACAATTAAACTTTCTTTAGCTTCTGCCTTTATGTGCTTATTTTGCGAAAAGAGACTTAAGACATTCATGTGTGAAGATTATGTCTTTAAGTGTAGAAGTAAATTCCCTATAGTTTTGGGTGTGATATATGCTTTTACGTCATATGTAATCATATTCGAGTTTAACATTATGTGGTTAGACGGTTACATGCTTTTACCGCTTTTACTGTATTTTTTAGAGACGTATATTGAAAAAAAAGAATACAAGTTTTTGATTCCTTTGTTGGTTTTGTTGTTTGTATCAAATTACTATATTGCTTATATGGTAGGTTTGTTCAGTTTTTTCTACCTGTTGGTGCGTGTAGTTGAATTGGGAAAGGATGAATTATTATTTAAGCAAGGTATAAAACTTATCACAAAGTATATAATAATTGCAATATTGTGTGCTATGGTATCCTCGGTTATATTATTGCCGGTCGCTTTAGATACCTTGAGTAATTCTGATCCTATTTCGTTTTTGGGACGCCAAGAACGATGGTTTTCTTTTCCGATATTAAGTATTTTAAGTCAGTTTTTTCTTGGAGAAGCCGGTGGAAATGAATTTTTGATGAATAACTTGCCTTTGATTTTCTCAAGTATTTTGGTAACTTCTACAACATTTATATACTTCATTTCAAGATGTTTTGAAAGACGTATCAAAATTATTCGTTTATCGGCAATATTGTTCTTTTTTATATCTCTTTATATTACGAAATTAAATGTAGTTTTTCATGCATTTGATGATCCGAATTGGTTTTCACACAGATTTGCTTTTGTAATATATCCGCTGATGTTTATAATTTGTCTTGAGGTAATTACAAAAATCAAAGAGATCGGTTATCGAAATGTAATATATGTAGGTGCTTTTTTGGCTCTTCTTTTGTGTTTTGTATATTTGAATAAAGAAATAGCTTATGAGACTGAAGATTTTCTATACAGTATTGCATTCATTATAGTTTATACACTGATTTTGTGTTTGCTGAAAAAAGAAAAATGGAACAATCAATTAAAAGATATGTCAAAAATCTTGCCGTGCGTATTATCTGTAATTATGGTTGTTGAGACTGCCAGTGTTAATGAAACACTTATAAATCAGAGCTTCTTCAGACCGTGTTTAAATGATGCTATTTATTCTGAATCGATAGACATAATGACAAACCTCAAGACTGACGTCGAGAAAGGAAGTGCAGGTTTTAGATCTGAATATATTTATGGCAACGTGAAGAGAAAAGACGGTGATGTTATCGGCCCTGAGGCAGATATGTGCGCTAACGTTAACGGAGGTTCTTTATTCAGCAGTGTATCTAATAAACATATGACAAGATTTCTGAAGCAACTCGGATATAAAGTTAACTATAATTATTTTCTTTTCTATTACAACTATTTATTGCCTTCTAATGATGCATTTTTTTCAATGGGAAAATTTATGACTATGGATGACTATTCTGTTTTGCCGATCACTACTGAATATCCGGTTATATCTTCGCAAAACAGCACAGAATATGGTGATAAAGGCATAAGTTATAATCTCTATGAGAATGACAGAGTATTTTCATTGGCATTCCCGGTAGATGCGAATGCCAATGATTTTGATTTTTATAGTTTGGAAAATGATATTGGTGATAAAAACTATTTTGTATTTAATGAAGCGTGGTATTCATCGTTATTTCCGTATGCATTTAATACGGATTATTTAGATTTGATAGATACGTCTTGTATAGAAGGTCCGATAATTGAAGACGGTATTATGTATGTCGGAGCAGATGAAGAAAAGGGTGTTCAGTTGCGTTCAGATATCACTGACTCAGTAGGTAGTGAAGATATTTCCGGTAATTTTGATAATGTAATAAACTTTTTGAAAAAAGATGATGAGGAAATCAAATCGGCAAAAGTATATTATAAAGTTAAAATGCCTGAGGATGGCGAGCTTTATATGAATATTTCTTTTCCTAAAATCTGCTTTTCTTATACTTTTACTTATGATAAAGGAGAAATCGGCGGAGTAGATGACTATTCGCAAGTAAACAGACTTGGTTTTTATAAGAAGGATGATATTGTCAGCTTAGAGTTGGAGATTCCTACAGGTTTAGCAATCAACAATATTAATTTTGCAGTATTCGATGATGAGACATTTAACAGTCAGTTTGATAAAATAGATACCTCCGCTGTTGAAATGACACATTTTACAAATGGACATGCAGAATTTACAGTTGATACTTCAAAGCTGAATAATAATAATTCGTTGATTCTTACAACTATCCCTTTCGAGAACGGGTGGACATGCTATGTAGACGGAGAAGAGACTGAAATAGTTCCGTATCAGGATGCATTTATTGCTGTGAGAATGAATGATAATGATGGAGAAATACATAAAGTAGAACTGAAGTTCTGTGCTCCGGGATTGATAACGGGTGCATATATTTCACTTATTGGAATAGTTTTGATTGCTATATTAGGTATTTATGATAAACTCTTTAAGAATAAGAAAAAAAAGGAAAGTATTGCAGAAAACGATAAAAACGAAAAATTTAACAATGTTAACAGAGGTGAAAGTATGAATTATAAGGATTTTTACGAAGTATGGAGCAAGGACAGTTTCTTTAATGAATCAACAAGAAATGAGCTTCTTTCAATTAAGGATGATGACAAGGAAATAGAAGAAAGATTTTACAAAAACTTGGAATTCGGTACAGGAGGACTTCGCGGTATTATAGGCGCCGGTACTAATCGAATGAATATCTATACTGTAGCAAAGGCTTCTGCAGGACTTGCTCAGTATATTATTGCAAACGGTGAAGAAGCGATGAAGAAGGGTGTAGTTGTTTCATTTGATTCCAGACACTTCTCTCCTGAGTTTGCAGAAATTACAGCTTGTACTTTGGCTGCATACGGAATAACAGTTCATCTTTCCGACGAGTTAAGACCGGTTCCTATGTTGTCTTATTCTGTAAGATATTTTGGTGCATTTGCAGGTGTAATGGTTACAGCTTCTCATAATCCTCCAAAGTACAACGGATATAAGGTTTACGGTGAAGACGGCGGACAGGTTACAACTGAGGCTGCAGCAGCTATTCTTGCTAATATTGAGAAATTTGACGATGTAAGAACTGTTAAGACAATGTCGTTGGATGATGCGATGAATAAAGGACTTGTTACTAAGTTTGGTGAAGAGGTTGATAAAGCATATACCAAGATGCTTACCGAGCTTGTTATTGATAAAGCTGCTATTGACAGACAGAAAGATATGAGTATTGTTTATACTCCGCTTCACGGCTCAGGAAATAAGCCGGTAAGAAGAATTCTCGGTGAGATTGGATTTGAAAATGTACATGTAGTTCCTGAGCAGGAAAAGCCGGATGGAAGTTTTCCTACAGTAAAAACTCCGAATCCTGAAGATCCTGCAGCTCTTACAATGGGTATAGCGTTGGCCGAGAAGGTAGGAGCATCAATTGTTGTAGGTACTGATCCTGATTCCGATCGTGTAGGAGTTGCTGCCAAGACTACCGAGAATGGCAAGACTGTATATAAGACATTCACCGGTAATCAGATGGGTATAATGCTTCTCGATTATATTTTAAATTCAAAGAAGGAAGCAGGAAATCTTCCGGATAATTCTTTTGCTGTTACTACAATAGTATCTACCAAGCTTGCAGGTGCAATTTGCAAGGATTACGGTGTAGAACTTCAAGAGGTTCTTACAGGCTTTAAGTTCATCGGAGAGAGAATTAAAATTGATGACGAGTTTGGAGATAAACACTTCCAGTTTGGATTTGAGGAAAGCTATGGATATCTTTCGGGTCTTAATGTCAGAGATAAGGATGCGGTTGTTGCAACAATGCTTATCTGTGGTATGGCTGCTCAGAGTTTTGATAAGGGTGAGACCTTGTTTGACAGACTTGAAAGAGTTTACAAGAAGTATGGTTATGGTTTTGAATCAGCTGTAAGCTTTACACTTGAGGGTAAGGAAGGCCTTGAGAAGATAGGAAATTGTATGGCTGAAATGCGCAAAGAACTTGAAAATGCCAAGAATTCTTCTGATGCCGACAAGCTTATCGGAGTCAGCGGCGTAAAAGCAGCCAGAGATTATGCTTCCTCAATCAGATATGAATTCTCAGATTCTGTTTCCGAAGGAACAATAAATCTTATTAAGTCAAATGTTCTTCTTTATGAACTCGGAGGTAATAAGGGACTTGATTGGGCTTGTGTTAGACCATCAGGAACTGAGCCTAAGCTTAAGATTTATTTTGGTTGTTACGCAGATACTGAAGATGCTGCAAAAGCAAGATTAGAAGAAATAAAAAGTAAGATGTCAGCATATATTGAGGCTAAGCTTTGATTTTTTTGATTGCATTTTTTACCGGATCCTTTTTGGGTCCGGTTTGTTTTTAGGAATAAATGAGATATGTATGAGTTAACTTTTAACGATAAAATATTAACTGTCAATACTGATGATTCTTTGTTTTCACCTAAGGCTGCCGATAAAGGAACATTGTTCATGCTTAATCATGTTATTTTCGAAGAGAATGATATTCTCCTGGACCTTGGTTGCGGGACAGGCATAGTATCGCTTTGTGCAGCTGCTTCAGGAGTCAATCCTTGTAATATTACTCTTACGGATGTAGATGCAAAGGCAGTAGATTGTTCAAGAAAGAATATGGAGATTAATGGATTTGACGGAGCAAGCTATGTTTGTGATTATGCTTTGAGAGGTGTAACGACAACCGGTTTTACAAAGATTCTGTCCAATCCGCCGTATCATACTGATTTTGCTGTAGCTAAGGAATTTATTTGTAAGGGATTTAACCGACTTTCTGTAGGCGGGAAGATGTATATGGTAACCAAACGTAAGGATTGGTATAAGAATAAAATAACTTCAGTTTTCGGTGGCGTAAAAATATATGAGAGTCAAGACGGATACTATGTGTTTGAGGCAGAAAAACGTTCAATGACTTTCGCAGGAAAGAAAAAAACTGCTAATAAGCACTCCGGGAAATAGATTTGTTTTTGTTTAATAAGTAAGTGTGTTTTATTCACTAATATGCTATAATTTTATGGTGTTTGTTACGCATATTATTATTTTTAATAGATAGGAGATTAACAATGAAGAGAGCGTTAATTACCGGTATTACCGGACAGGATGGTTCTTATTTGGCAGAGCTCTTGCTTGAGAAGGGTTACGAGGTATATGGTATCTGGAGAAGAAAGAGCACTGTAGACTACGGTAATATTGAACATTTGAAGGATAAGGTTCATTTGATTTATGCAGATATGACCGATCCTGTCTCACTTATTTCTGCTATGAAGATTTCTCAGGCTGACGAGGTTTATAACCTTGCTGCACAGAGCTTTGTTGCTACAAGTTGGGATACACCTCTCGGAACTGCTGATATAGATGGTATCGGTGTTACAAATATGCTCGAGGCTATCAGAACAATTAAACCTGAGTGTAGATTCTATCAAGCTTCTACATCAGAGATGTTTGGTAAGGTTCAGGCTATTCCACAGTCTGAGACAACACCTTTCTATCCACGTTCACCATATGGCGTTGCTAAACTTTACGGTCACTGGATTACAAAGAACTATCGTGAGAGTTTTGGTTTGTTTGCTTGCTCAGGTATTCTTTTTAATCATGAGTCAGAAAGAAGAGGTCTTGAGTTTGTTACACGTAAAATAACAAATTCAGCAGCAAGAATTTCTCTCGGTCTTCAGGATTGTGTTGAACTTGGTAATCTTTCTGCTAAGCGTGACTGGGGTCATTCAAAGGACTATGTTAAGGCAATGTGGCTTATGCTTCAGGCTGATGAACCTGATGATTATGTAGTAGCTACTAATGAGACAAGAACTGTAAGAGAGTTTGCAGAAGCTGCCTTTAAGCATGTTGGTATGGATATCGAATGGAAGGGTGAAGGTGTTGATGAGATTGGTGTTGACAAGAATACAGGTAAGACTGTAGTAAAGGTTAACCCTAAGTTCTTCCGTCCTGCAGAGGTTGAGCTTCTTCTCGGTGATCCAACAAAAGCTGAGACAAAGCTTGGTTGGAAGAGAGATATTTCTTTTGATGAACTCGTTAAGAGAATGGCTGAGAATGATTTGAAGCTTGTTAAGGAAGAGAATAATCTCTGATTTTTGTAATGTGTTTATGGGTCGCTTGTATTTTACTTTCTGATAGTATGGGCGACCTTATTTTTTACTAGATATTAATTCTGAGACAAAGGGTGTATCAAAGATGAAGAAAGCATTGATTATTGGAATTTACGGCTTTGCAGGCTCATATCTTCGTCAGGAACTTGAACAGTATTATGATTGTTACGGTGTTGACGTTATGTCGCGTGATGATAAAGTTGAAGCTCTGGATATGACTGATTATGCTCAGGCTGAAGCTGTTATAGAAAGAATAAAGCCGGATTTGATTTTTAATCTTGCCGGACAAGCTTCACCGATGATTTCATGGGAAAGGATAAACTTTACCATGGAATTGAATGTTAATCTATCCGTTAATATCCTTGAGGCTTGCAGAAAGCATTGTCCTGAAGCACGAATTCTTCTTATAGGTTCTGCCAATCAGTATGATTTAAGTCAGTCTTCTCAGCCGCTTGTCAATGAGTTCACACCGCTGGTGAATAATTCGCCTTATGCTGTTTCTAAGAATACTCAGGAAGCGTTGGTTAAGTTATACGTAAAGAAATACAACATGGATATAATTATGACGCGTTCATTTAATCATATCGGTGTAGGTCAGAAAGTTGGTTTTGTTATTACTGATTATTGTAAGCGAATTGCAGATCTTGAAAGAGGTGAGATTGCGACATTTTCTTATGGTAATCTGGATTCTTGGAGAGATTTTTCAGATGCAAGAGATGTAGTGAAAGCATACAGACTTCTTGCCGAACGAGGTGTGTCAGGTGAGATATATAATGTCGGTTCCGGTAAGAGCAGTTATATAAGAGATTTAATTGGATATCTTGTATCAAAGAGTGAGAAGGCTTCGGCTTTGACTGTTCTACCTGCACGTTTGGATGATGATGCGTTAGTACATTATGCGGCAGACATTTCAAAACTTAAGAAAGATACAGGATTTGAACCGTCATACGATTTGTATGTTACGTTGGATGAGATTCTTGAAAGTTTTCGTAAGGTTTGATTCTGAAAACGATATATATCAATAATTTATTTGGAGACTAGAAATGAAAGATTCAGTAGTTAATTTTTTTAAGAGATATGACGAGATTGAGAAACTTGTTCTTGATCAACAGATGGATTTTTTTCAGGATAAACTTCAGGAGTTTGAAGGTGATGACAAGACTTATGAGGAATTTGTTCTTGATCAGGTTTTGGCAAAAGCCAGAGAACAGATGTTGAGCATGGAGGAAGCTTCAGCGGATGAGTTTGACGGAAAGTCTTTAAAGCAGTATCTGGCGGGGATATCTCTTGCTGAACTTATAGAAATCCAGGATTATTGTGCAGCTGAACTTGATTCGGAGGTTCCGTTTTCTGTTATAGATGCTGTGGCAGCATATGCTGATAAAAATGAAGTAATACGTACGGCTACTGCAGCTATACAAAATACGTCATGGACCGAAGAAGAATTGGCTTCCACAGAAGACGGGGAAGATAAGCTTTTCGAGTTGGAATTTAATAAGGTAAAGGCATGGTTTGATGTTCTTATTAAAATCGGTTATTCGGATTTAATGGAAAGTGTAATAGACAGATTTATGAGCTATGAATTAACCCGCGAATTTGTTGCGGAAGCTGTGTCCAAGTATGTTGAGGCATTTTCGGATGTGTCAATTCCGATGATTATCAGCAGACTTGATGCAAATAAGGATGAAGGAATCAAAGGCCCTTGTGAGGATTTGGTAATGATGCTTGCCGCTATAGGAAGAGAAGTTAAGAATGATGATATTTATATGGCATTAAAGTCGGCTTTTCGATATATGGAGAATAAAATATATGCCGTAATATGTCTTGGTGAATATGGTGACGGAAGAGCTGTTCCTATGCTTAAAGGGTATGTTAACCGCCATCAGGATACAATCGAGAGAGATGTATTCTATGAGATACTGTCCGCTGTTCAAAAACTCGGGGGAGATATATCGGATATTCAGGATCCTTTCCGTGATTTTGATAAAAACGGTAATCTATTGAATAATGAAGATTGATTCTTTTACGGAGATGTTATGATGCTTCAGGTTTACAGAGATCAGGCTTGTATAGATTTATTAAGCAAATTGGAAGATCTTGCCTTTGAAGACAAGTTTTTATTCGGACAGCAGAATGCTGCTCATATAGGTGTAGGAATCAATGCCAAGGACGGAACTGAATCCGACGTCAAAAATCTTACAGGCAGACATCCGGCAATCGTCGGAATAGATACGCTCAGTTTTTACGGTTATGAAGGTAATTTTGACAGCAGCGTCAAAGTTGTTAAGCAACTTAATAAAGAAGGAGTTATTATTACACTGTCTTCGCATATGCCAAATTTCTCGTTGGGCGGCGAGGATTTCTTTGATTATTCTCCTAATATTACAGACGGCCATGTGGCTGCCAGAATTCTTCCGGGCGGAGATTTAAATACCAAATTTTTGCGTTTCTTGGATAAAATAGCGGATTTTGCCGAAGCTTGTATTGATGTAGGCGGAAACAGAATACCAATGATTTTCAGGCCGTTTCATGAGTGTAACGGTTCTTGGTTTTGGTGGGGCAAGGATTATATTACTGATGATAAATTTGTATCTTTGTTCAGATATACTGTTGATTATCTTACTGAGAACAGAGGCATTCGTAATTTCCTTTATGCATATTCTCCTAACGGACCAATTGCATCCGGTGATGAATATATGAGTCGTTATCCGGGAGACGATT
The DNA here is from genome assembly GCA_045616305.1 of Saccharofermentans sp. Taxonomy (GTDB): domain Bacteria; phylum Bacillota; class Clostridia; order Saccharofermentanales; family Saccharofermentanaceae; genus Saccharofermentans. Next base: position 24,428 of record JAZLGO010000029.1, read on the forward strand.
ATATCGATATTATGGGAATGGATATGTATAATGACCGACCTAATCCGGATGATGATTTTTGGAAAAGGTTTACAGCATCTTTGAGAATCGTTGCCGATTGTGCTCGCGAACGCGGAAAACAATTTGCAGTTACTGAGACAGGACTGCGTACATTGGATTCAGCTAATGACGGAAAGTACTATGAAGGAATAGCTCCTTCGGAAAACAATGTAAAAGATTGGTACACAAGATTGCTTAAAGCTGTTTTGTCAGACAGAAGTCTTAAAGGCGTCACATATGTACTGACTTGGGCTAATTTCTCTGAGACTCAGTTTTGGGTCCCTTATAAGAAAGATGGGTTTGAACATGAGATGGTTCCTGATTTTACAGAATTTGTTAATTCGGGATATGTTCTTCTTGCTCCGTAACCGGAATTACGGATATAACCTATGATTTTGTATGCTAAGGGGCTGTCTCAAAAGTGATTAATTCACAGAGAGGCAGGCCCCGTTTATTATGGCTTTATATATTCAAGCCAGAGACAACAAAAATCGCTGAAAAACCGGTCAGGTCAGGCGTCGCCAAAATCACCCTAAAACGTCGCTGCAGGCGACAAAAATCATCTGTTTCAGCGAAAACCCCGTTTTCATTCACTGTAAAGTGAGTCAAATGACCATTTTCAGTGAATGAGGACGCTAATCAGCCCGGAATCACTGAAAACCCTGTTTTGAGCCCCCACCTCCCTCTTTTTTTTCTTTGTCGTTTTTGTCGTATAATTGTCGGAAAAACGTAGGTTTTTTATGCTTTCGATTTTGGTAGAATCTAGTTACAAGCTTGTAGAAAAAATAATAAGGAGAAAGTTATGGCAGAAGAAAACTTACAGACAGATTTAAGAGATGATACCGTTACTATGGCTGAGACAGCACAACAGCAGACAAAGAAGGATGACAAAAACATTAGTAAAGAAAAAGTTGATTTACATTCTTTGTCTTCGGAAAATGCCGAGAAGTGCTATGTATATGCAATAAGACTTGTTGAGAAAGGCTATAATACCTTAGCCGGTGAAGTAGTAAAACAAGCTTTGGAAAATGCGTATGCATCATCGTGTGTAGCAGGTGCAATATCAAGAGAAGGCTTTTCAATTAATCTTGAAAAAGGATATTATTCAACTTGTAAATTATATGAATTGTTTAATATGATTGCTGCTATGGGTATTAAGCAGGATAAACATGATGAAATAGCCGATTCTATTTGGCGAATGCATAAAATGTATGCTGCATCAATAAGGACTGTTCAAAAGAAAACAATAGTTCCTCAAAACGGACGCGGCTTCTAAGCGCAAATATTATTCCCCACCCCTTATATACTGTTGAGAAACAGACTGTTTTTTGATAACGGTCTGTTTCTTTTTTTGCTATAATCTATTTATATGACAATGTATGAGGTGAATTATGGCTAACAAAGAATATTCAAAGGAAAAGTTGTTATTGTTATATGATATTTTTCGCAATGAGATGAAGCCTAACAGTGCTGATCCTCAAATAAATATGGATTATCTTAAGAAGCGAATTGCCGATTTTATGTTGAACGTTGCGGATGATATTGATGATCCTAAAGTGCTTAATACCGATCGTAAAACTATGTATAAGTTTTTTGATGCAATCAATAACTATGCTCACATTACAGGAATGTTTGAAGAGGATGAATTTTTTAATGTAGATGACAATGATGAGAATCAGTATGGCTCTTGGATAAAAAAATATCATAAGAAGTTTTATGTGCGCGGACCGCTTAAGGAGGAACTTACAGAGACAGAATATGAGGCTATATCTGATGCTATAAGCTCAAGTGCAATTGTAAGTGAGGAAGCCTTCAGCCATTTTAAGGGAATGTGTCCTAAGTCATTAAGAAAGTATTCGCAAAATGCAGTGTATTTTCGTAAAAATTTTTCTGACGAAGAATTCAGTAATAATATTTCACTTATTAAGCAGGCAATAAACGAGAAGAAAGTTATCAGCTTTGGTTATGGTTACAGAATCGGTTCTTCCTACAAGAAATCAAACAATAAACTTTTTTCAGTGAGTGTAAAAACCATATGCCCTATTAAATTGGATTACAGTGACGGAAAGTATTATCTTTATGCCATAAATTCGGATTTACAGATTCGTAGTTACAGATGTGACAGAATCGAGAATTTAAAAATAGAGAATAATCTTGAGTATTACGATATTAAAGATATTGATAAAGTTTTATATGAGAAAATAGAAGGTGCGGTAAATCAGTTTGCAACGGGAAAAGAGAAGAATTTTAAATTAACAATAAGCAGTAATAATCCTAAGGTTGCAGCACAGGCCTTTCAAAGTTTTGCGGATGAAGTTACTGTTAAAAGTATGATAAATGATGAGACGAAGTGGGAACAGGGCAAGATTGAATTCTTATGCTATGTTCAGTTATCTCCGGCTTTCTATATGAGACTTTTTAATCTGGTGACATTTGATATTGGCTTTGATAATGCCGATGAGATTATTTTGGAAGCAACAATCGATCCCAAAGTCGGTGACGGGGCCGAAGTTATTGAGGGGTTCAGCAAGTATTGTGAGAAACTGAATAATTTCCTTAAAAAAGATTAGTCTGTTGTAGTATAGCTGATTGAAAAAACAACGTATTCTGTTTATAATAGTTTAGTTATTTAGCAAAAAGGAGCAGCTTTGTTTATGGAGCCTTTAGGTCTTAATGAAATTAGAGAGAGATACTTAAACTTTTTTGAATCAAAGGGCCATTTGCGTTTACCTTCATTTTCCTTGGTACCGCAGAATGATCCGTCTATTCTGTTGATTAATGCGGGTATGACACCGCTTAAACCATATTTTACAGGAGCAGAGACACCACCGAGACTTCGTGTTACAACTTGTCAGAAGTGTATAAGAACTCCTGATATTGAGAATGTAGGTCACACGGCTCGTCACGGTACTTATTTTGAGATGCTCGGTAATTTTTCATTCGGTGATTACTTCAAAAAAGAGGTAATACCTTGGGCTTGGGAATTCCTTACAGAAGTACTTGAGATGCCTGAAGATAAGCTTTATCCTTCGGTTTACGTAGAGGATGATGAAGCTTTCGATATCTGGAATAAAACTGTCGGTGTTCCGGCAGAAAGAATAACCAGACTCGGAAAAGAAGATAATTTCTGGGAGCATGGAACAGGTCCTTGCGGTCCTTGTTCAGAGATATATTTTGATCGCGGAATTGAGAAAGGCTGCGGTAAGCCTGATTGTCGTCCGGGGTGTGAGTGTGACAGATTTGTTGAGATTTGGAACCTCGTATTTACTCAGTTTAATCGTGAAGAGGATGGTTCATACACACCTCTTGCCAAGAAAAATATTGATACAGGCGGAGGACTTGAGAGATTTGCCTGCGTAATGCAAGGTGTTGATAATCTGTTTGAGGTTGATACCGTAAGAAGAATTCTTGATACTGTTTGTGATAAAGCTAACGTAAAGTATGGTGAGAATAAACAAAATGATGTTGCAATCCGTGTTATTACAGACCACATGAGATCTTCAACAATGATGATTTCTGATGGCGTTTTGCCTTCAAACGAGGGACGCGGTTATGTACTCAGAAGACTTATGAGAAGAGCTGCAAGATTCGGCAAGCTTCTTGGTATTAAGGGTAAATTTCTCACTGATATAGCTGAAGTTGTTATCGAGCAGAACAAAGATGCTTATCCTGAACTTCCTTCTAAGCAGTCTTACATTATGACTGTTATCAGCAAGGAAGAGGAGGCATTCTTAAGAACAGTAGAAGCAGGTACGGAGATTCTTAATCAGATGATTGCCGATGCTAAGACAGGTAATAAGTCATGCCTTACGGGTGAGGAAGCTTTCAAGCTTCACGATACATATGGTTTCCCTCTTGATCTTACAAAGGAGATTGCTCAGGATAACGGGCTTTCAGTTGATGAGGAAGGCTTTAAGGCTTGCATGAAGGAACAAAAGGAACGTGCACGTAAAGCTACAAAAGAAAATGTAAGTAATACTGCATGGGGTGGAAATGAACTCCCGCAGGAGTTGCTTAAGGATACATCTTCAACAGTATTTACGGGTTATGATAACCTCGCACAAGAGGCTAAACTTATTTATCTCCTTAAGGCTGATGAGGAAGGTGCTCTTCAGATGGTTGAGGAAGCCTTTGCCGGTGATACTGTTATTGCTATTTTTGATAAGACATGTCTTTATGCAACAATGGGTGGTCAGTGTAATGATGCCGGTAAGGTTTATTCTGACAGCTTTAAGGCCGATGTAGCAGCAGTAAATAAGGATGCAGCCGGAAAATATCTGCACACATTGAAGATTACAGATGGTACTATAAAAGCTTCTGTAAATGTTAGTCTCGAGACAGATAAAGCAGTAAGACTTTCAACTGCTCGTAACCATACATCAACACATATTCTCCAGAAGGCTTTGAGAACTGTTCTCGGTGATCATGTTGAACAATCAGGTTCATTTGTATCTGCTGACAGACTCAGATTCGACTTTACTCATTTCCAGGCTATGTCTGCTGCCGAAATAGAGACGGTAGAACGTATAGTAAATGAAGTAATACTTGAGGATATGCCTGTTATCACACGCGTTATGAATATAAATGAGGCACGTAAGCTTGGTGCTATGGCTCTGTTCGGAGAGAAATACGGTGAGGAAGTCAGAGTTGTAACAGTCGGTGATATTGATAATCCTTATTCAATGGAGTTCTGCGGCGGTACTCATTTGTCTCACAGCGGTCAGGCAGGACAGTTCAGAATTGTATCTGAGTCCGGTGTTGCTTCCGGTATAAGAAGAATTGAGGCTGTAACAGGTATGGCTTGCTACGAGATGAGCAAAGCAGACAGAGGTCTTATTGATTCTGTTGCAGATACATTGAAAGTAAATAAAAATATGATTCTTTCTAAGGCCGAGGCTCTTACAAGTGATGTTAAGGCTCTCGAGAAGGAAATCAAGGAAATGAAGAAGGCACAAAGCGGTGACAGTGCTTCTGAAGCAATTAAGGCTGCCAAGGAATTCGGAGGATTTAAGGTTGTTGCTGCTTCAGTAGATTGCGATGATGCTGCTGCTCTTCGTGATATGGCTGATTCAATCAAGGATAAAATACAAAGCGGTGTTGTATTCCTTGCAGGTAACAGCGGTGAGAAGGTTTTGTTTGTAGCTATGGCTACACCTGATGCCGTAAAAGCCGGAATTCATGCAGGAAATATTATCAAGGAAGCAGCTAAGGTTTGCGGCGGCGGCGGCGGCGGACGCCCGGATATGGCACAGGCCGGCGGTAAAGATGCATCTAAGATAAATGATGCGATTGTAAAGGCTGAGGAAGTAATTGCTTCTCAGATTTGATTTCTGTATCGTTAAGGAGGAATGATATTATGTGCATTTTTTGTGATATCTGTGAAGGTAAGATTCCTTCAAAGAAAGTATACGAAGATGATTTAGTATTAGCTTTTGATGATATTAATCCGGTAGCTCCGGTTCATACTCTTGTTGTTCCGAAGAAGCATTTTGATGACATTGTTGATTTGTCTGCTAATGATGACGGTACTTATTTAAAGGCATGTATGAATGCCGTAAGTAAGGTTTGTGAAGAGAAGAAGCTTGAGCAGGGCTTCAGAATGATTAATAATTGTCGTGAGAATGGTGGTCAAACAGTGATGCATGTGCATTTTCATGTCATCGGCGGTTTGAAGCTTTCCGAGAAAATGCTTTAAATTAAAAAATGGAAGGCTTTATCAGAATAGACAGTTTGGGTAATATTTCAGGTTTAACCGGAGAGAATTCTTTTCCGGTTGAACCTGTTTTTAATGATGAAGAAACAGAAGTTTTATATCAAAATTGTATAAAATATCTTGGCAAAAAGGGATGTAACAATGTTACAAAACCTGATTTAATCGATGATTCGGCGTATGAGCTTATTGAAGAGGGAATAAACGAGGCAAGGGCACTATCTGACTTTAGAATGGCATATGCTGTTCTGGATTTGGAACATTTTGAGGATTTATACTTTGTACCAAATCACTCTATTGAGTTATCCGGAAATTCCTTGAAGAACCTTTTTGATAAAAACCATTCTGAATGTGTACTTATAACGGCATCGACATTGGGAGACGGTATAGATAAAAGGGTGGAAATATATAAAAAAAGCAATTCATCCCGAATGGTTCTTCTTAATGCTTGTTCTTCTGCATATATCGAGTATTTAACCGATGTTTCAGAGAACTTAATTCTTAAGGATTGTAATTTAGTAAATCCGTCTTTTCGCTTTGCACCTGGATATGGTGATGTTCCGCTCAGTCGTCAAAGACAAATATTTACCATTTTCGAAAAGCAAAGTGATAAACTGAGAATAGAATTGAATGAGAATAATTTTATGTACCCGGTAAAATCAATGACCGGTATAACGGGTTGTATGAGAGGTAAGTAAAAATGAAAAAGAAATTCGCATCGGCAGTTGCAGTATGTTTGTTGGTTACCTCATTATCTGTAGGCTGTAAGTCTGATGAGAAGTCCAATAAGAGGCATTCATCCAAAAGAAGTATTGAGCAGACTACAGAAAATACGGAGAAAACTACAACAGAAGAAACCACTACGGAACAGACGACTACGGAACAGACGACTGCAGAACAGACAACGACAGAGGCGTCAATAACCGAGAGTACAACTGCAGCAGAAACCACAACAGAGGAAACAACTGTTATGATAACGCCTGAAGTTTCCGATCATGGCACAGAAGCAGGCATTGTAACTGAACCGGAAATAAGAATAATTGAAGATTTTGATTTGGAAGAATATATTGCTGATATTAAGTACAGCGGTGCTGTTTTGGTGTCAGAGGAGAGAGAGACAGTGTTCAGTGATGCTTATGGATTTTCCGAATTCGATCTTTCAACAGGTGAAATGAAGAACAATACAACAGGGACTGTTTTTGAGATGGGATCCATTACAAAACAATTTACTGCTGTTGCAATAATGCAGTTGGAAGAGAAAGGGCTTCTTTCTACTGAGGATACGCTGGATAAATATATTCCGGAATATCCTTATGCAGACCAAATTACGATTCACCAGTTGCTTAATATGACTTCCGGCATAGTTGATTATATTACGGGCGGCCCTTATGGTTATGATTTATATAATATGAAAGAAGAGGATTTCGGTTCACTGAAGGAAGCAACTGAGATGTTTGCTGACGTATGCATAAAAGCAGTTGTTCCTATAACTCCCGATGAATTGGTGGAGATGGTATCACCGTATGAGTTGAATTTTGAACCGGGTACACAATTTGAATATTCAAATACCAATTATTATTTTTTGGGAATGATTATCGAACAAGTCAGCGGAATGAGTTATGACGATTATATAAGAGAGAACATACTTAATCCGCTTGAACTGACCGAATTGTGGCCTGATTTGAATCATATTGATTCATCCGGTTCCTTCAGAGTGTGGGGGATTGATATTCCCGTTCCTCATCAGGATACGTCAATCAGTTATTCCGTAGGTGTAATGACAGGAACGGTCGAAGGTCTCCTAAAATGGGAATACTGTGTAATGGACAGAGTACTTTTGGCAGAGGAAAGCTGGAATAAAATATTTGACGGCGGCGAGTTCGGCTATGGATATGGTTGGTACATAACAGATGATTTTGTTTATCATTCGGGGATGACTTTGGGTTATAATGCTGCAGTAGTGATTGACAGAGAGAATGGTAATGTGGTAATTGCTCTTTCGAATGTTCAATCGGCCGAGTTTGATGAACAAGCACCTTCTTCTAAGGAACTTGCTATGACAATTATCGGTAATATTTGATACAATTAATCTAATAATGTAAAGGAGACAAACATATGCCAAATCCATATTTAACCAATTGTGAGCATATTCCTGACGGTGAACCGAGAGTGTTCGGAGACCGAGTATATATATACGGCTCACATGATTTTCCTGCTTCAGCAGAGTTTTGTGATAATGCATTAAAGGTATGGTCCGCTTCAGTAGATAATCTTGAAGAGTGGACTTGTCATGGTGTTGCTTTTTCAACAAAAGATATTCGCGGACATAAGTCTGATACCGATTGGACAGAAGGAAAGCTTTTTGCACCTGATGTTGTTTGTAAGGACGGCAAATATTATCTTTATGCTTATATAGAGGGCGCTAAGGGCTGTGTTGCAGTCAGTGACAAGCCGGAAGGACCGTTCACATTGATTTCTACTTATAAGTATAATATTCCTAATCACAGAGACGGCGGCATTTTTATCGATCCGGGTGTGCTTGTTGATGATGACGGACGTGTATATATTTATTGCGGTTATTTGAGATCTTATATGGCTGAAATAAACCCTGATAATATGTATGAGATAATTGACGGCTCTTATAAAGAGGATATTATTCCTGAAGAAGAACCGTTCGCATTCTTTGAGGCATGCTCACCGCGTAAAATAGGCGATACGTATTACTTGATTTATTCATCAAAGAGATGTCCTCAGCTTGTTTATGCTACGTCTAAGTCACCTACGGGACCGTTTGAATATAAGGGTATTATTGTTGACAGCGGCGTCGACTTCCCGGGCGGAAACGATCATGGTTCAATTATGAAGATTAAGGATCAGTGGTACATTTTCTATCACAAGATGACTAACGGAAGCATTATGTCCAGACTCGGTTGTGTAGAGAAGATTAATATTCTTCCGGACGGAACAATTGAACAGGCTGAAATGACTTCTTTGGGCTTCAGTGAGAGTCTTAATCCGTATAAACCTGTAAACATGCAGACGGCGTGTGTTATGACAAACGGTGCCGTTATTACAGAGAAAAATATCTTTGAGCAGTATATTACCAACATTAAGCACGGATGCATAATGGGCTGGAAGTATTTTGACTTCGGCACAAATTCAGGAAGCGATATGGAAATAGTGTTGCAGATAGAATCCTGTTATCTTAACGGTAATATTTCTGTTTATATCGACGGACAGGATGAAGAACACGGCGGTACTAAGGTGGCTGTAGTTCCGTTTAATCACGGTGATACGATAATTAAAGGCAACATTGAGATTGACGGCAAAAACTTGCGTTCACTTCAGGGAAGACACAGCATTTTCCTTAAGGCTGAATATAATTATGTCGGTTGGGGTGCTGATTACTTTAAAGAACGTAATTTGTTTGATTTGAAGAGTTTTGTTTTTGTAATGTAAGCTGTAATTTTGTTCATGATAAAGACCTTCGGGAGAATTCTCGGAGGTCTTTTTATATGCGAGTTTACTTCAAGCGATTGAATAATAAGTATACGCAAGTTATATAAGTTGCATTTGCGGCAACTTATGTCGTCATCTCGGCAACTCATGTTCTCAGATATTGTATGTTATTTTTTGCTCTGATATGCTCTGGATGACAAAGAACAGAGGAGGAAAAAGTAAATGATAGAATGTACTGATTTACACAAGAGCTTTGGAAACAGCAAAGTGCTTAAAGGTGTTAATTTTGAGATAGGCGACGGACAAATTTTTGGATTATTGGGACCGTCCGGTGCCGGCAAAACAACGATAATAAAAATTCTGACAAATCAACTTGATTTCGATGAAGGCAAAATACGGATTATGGGAAAGAATGTAACACAGCTTGACGGCAACGATATGAAGAATATCGGAATTATGATGGATAATTTCGGTGTGTACGAGAGACTCTCGTGTGCTGATAACCTAAAGATATTTGCTGATATATACGGTGTATCTCATTCAAAGGTGAGTGAGATACTTGAATATGTAGGTTTGGCTGATGCTGAGAAGAAGGCAGCTTGTAATTTGTCAAAAGGAATGGAAGCCAGACTCAGACTTGCGCGTGTGTTTTTGCATTCCCCTGAAGTTATTTTTCTTGATGAACCTACGAGCGGGCTTGATCCTAAGACAATGAAGTCAATTCACAAATTGATTTTGGAAAAGAAAAGACAGGGCTGCACCATTTTTTTAACAACACACAACATGGAAGAAGCAACGAAGCTGTGTGATCGAGTGGCTCTTATAAATGACGGTACTATTATTGAGAATGGCAGGCCGTCTGATATTTGTCTTAAATATAACAAGAATCGCGTAATAAAAATACGTTTGACAAGCGGTGAGAGTTTAGTGATACCGCACAGTTCAGAAGCATCAGAACAAGTTTTTAAATTAATGAAGGATAACATTATTGATTCTATTCATTCATCTGAACCGAGTCTTGAAAATGTATTCTTGGAATTAACCGGAAAAAGACTTAAGGAGGAAGAATAAATGAATAACAGTTTGATAATTGTAAAGAAGGAATTAAAGGATACATTGAAGAATTTGAGTGTACTGATACAATTTGTGCTGTTTCCGGTGTTCACACTCATTTTTGAAAACGTAATCCAAGTACCTGATATGCAGGAATTGTTTTTTACCAAATTATTTTCTTCAATGTATATAGGAATGGCACCGATAGTATCTGTAGCTTCGATTATAGCTGAAGAAAAAGAGAAAAATACATTGAGAGTTCTGCTGATGGCGAATGTAAAGTCTTGGCAGTATCTGCTGGGTGTCGGAATATATGTATGGATGTTGTGTATGTTCGGTTCCTGTGTTATGGCAACTACATTAAGCAGTGAAGATGTACCGAGATATCTTATTATTATGGGAATAGGAGTTGCGATTTCAGTTGTTCTTGGTTCTTGCATCGGTATTCTTGCCAAGAATCAGATGAGTGCGACATCCATTACCGTGCCTGTTATGTTGATTTTGGCATTTGCACCTATGCTTTCAATGTTTAATAATACTATTAAGAAGTTTTCAACCTATTTGTATACACAACAGTTGAATATTATTTTGGATGATATGTCATTAATTGATATTTCCGCAAAAACTTGTGTGATTTTATTGATAAATATCGTTCTGTTTATTATGATTTTTATATGTAGCTTTTCGAAAAAAGGATTGGAATAAATGCGAATCGAAATTGATGTTGATGAGAAGTATTCTGATTTAACAGTGGAAATTAAAACTCCGCAGCTTACGCCTGAGATAGAAAGAATCATTTCCCTCATGCGTATGATTAATATGCAGATAGCTGTAAAAAAGGTGACGAGATTGTTCTTTTGGATACGGATGAAATTCTGTATATAGAAGCACTGGAGCGCAATACTTATGTTTATACCAAGAAGGATTTCTATGAGATTAATATGCGTCTGTATGAGATTGAGCAATTGCTTATTGAACAGGGGTTTATTCGCGTAAGCAAGACCGGCATAGTTAATATTAAAAATATTCAAAGTCTCAGGGCTGATATTAACCGAAAAATCAGAGTTACACTGGTTAACGGCGAGCAGATTGTCGTGTCTCGGAATTATGCCGATGAACTCAAAAAGAGGTTGGGGGTTAAATAATGGAAAGAGATAAATCTATTTTTGATTATATAGAGTCTTTTTTTAAATCATTCGGAATAGTAGTAACGATATTTATTGCTTTTTCGTATTTTATCGGCGATATGGCAAGTGAATATTCAACTTTTTTTACTTTGGGAAGTCGTGCACTTACAATAAAGACTCTTGTACAGTTGTTTGTTTTTGTTGCAATATTGGAATTGGCAGAAACTATATTTATGACGGATAAGTGGATAAAAGATATGAGAATGGTTGTAAGGAACATTCTGTTTTTTTTGTCAGTGTTTGCGGTAATTTGCATTTTTGCTTATGTGTTTCATTGGTTTCCGTTTACTAATGTCAGGTCATGGATTGGATTTTTTATTTGTTATTTTGTATGTACGGTAATCAGCACGGTTTTGAATAAAATGAAAGAAAATGCAATTAATAAGAAAATGGAACAGGCCTTGCGCAGAATAAGAAATGAATAAATGAGCACAGCAATATTGAATTTGTGATATTATTATCTGAGTTGCATATTATTGGGGGCAGACATGAATAAATTACGTAAAGCATTTTTTGAGACAAAAATGACTTGGCCGAGAGTTATAATCCTATCACTTGTTACTGCTTTGATGACGGCTGTGTTGAACTGTATTCCTTTGTTGAGTGATACATCATTTGCGGCACCTGCCGAGATGTTTGAATTTTGGGTTTTGGCAGCGCTGTTTATAATATTCAATTGTCACGGATATTTAGAGGCTTCGGTAAAGACATTTGTGTTTTTCTTAATCAGCCAACCACTGATTTTCTTGTTGGAGGTACCTTTTAAAGATGCAGGCTGGGGTTTGTTTATATATTATCCAAGATGGTTTATATTTACGATTCTTACTATTCCCGGAGCAATTATTGCATATTATGCCAAACGCGAAGGTTGGATCAGCGGTGTCATAATGTCTGTAGCCAATATCTTGGTTTTATATTGCGGAAGTACCAAGATTAATTACTTCATATCACATTTTCCGCATTATTTATTAACGTTGATTTTCTGTGTTGTCACTGTAGTGTTTTATACTTTGTTCTTGCTTAAGGGTAAGAAAGCTAAAACAGTTGCAGCAGTGATTACTTCTGTGGTTGTAATAGTGTATTTGATGCTTCCTTTACTTAATATCAGTACCGGTAAATCGTATTGTGACTATCCGCTTGAGGAGGGAACATGGGAATTAGTTAGTGTGTCTGATGAGAACCTTACTGTTTCTTTGAGTGAAGAATCTATTTATCTCGAAAGTGAGACCGGTGGTGAATATACGGTTGTTGTGCAGAATCAAGATGGAGAGCAACTGCTTTACAATATAGTATTTGATAAAAAGACCGGTGCTTTTGATATACAGATATCAGATATTAATTAGTAATTACCATGAATGATTTTAAAAATGATAAGTTGACTGCACATTTCCATTTACCGGGCCTGTTTGAGTTCTGTGAATTCTATCAGGTGTTTCTGCCGTTATTCTATGAACAGAGGGAATTATTTTATGATTGGGTTGATATAAGCTCAATCTATGGAGCACCGTGTGATTGTTTGTGGGGCGGAGGCAGATTCGGTGCGGGTGAGTGTGTTGCGGAAGAAATTTTGGATTCCTTGGGGCAATACGGAATATCTGCGAGACTGACCTTCAGTAATTCTTTGTTGAATGAGGCTCATCTCAAGGATTACAGATGTAACCGCCTTTGTGATACATTTGAAAAGCATCCCGGCCCTCAAAACGGCGTAATAGTACATTCTGATTTATTGCTGAATTATTTACGTAATAAATATCCGGGATTGTATTTTGTGTCCTCTACTACCAAAGTGTTAACCGATCGGCAGCTTCTGATTAATGAGTTGGAACGTGATGAGTTTAAATTTGTAGTACCGGATTTTAGGCATAATAATCGCTATAGTGAGCTTGAAAGTCTTAACGATGTCGCGAAGTCTAAGATGGAATTTCTGGTTAATGAGTGTTGCTGGATTGGCTGTAAAGAACGTTACAATTGTTATGAGAACATCAGCCGTAAGATGCTTGAAGATGATTGTCCCGAACATATTTGTACGGCGCCTGATTCTCAAGCCGGATATAGATTTTCGAGAACTATGAGAAGTCAGGCCTTTATAGGAAATAAAGAAATATCGAATTGGTATTTGCCGCACGGTTTTACAAATTTCAAAATAGAAGGACGTAATCTTGGTACTGCCGTTGTATTAGAGTTTCTTCTTTACTACCTGACTAAGCCTGAATGTCAGCTGGAAGTACGTGAGAAGATGTATCTTGACAGCATGCTTGATTTGTTTTAATCAGTCTTTTTACTGAATAAATTAATATTGTCTTACTCTACCAAACTGAAACCATAATAAGAACCTGTTTGCATATTTGCTACATCGAGGTAAGCACCGTCATCCATAACGAAGCCGTACCAATAGCCGGTTTTGTTGTTTGCAGTGTCTATTGACTCTTCACCGTCCAACATATAGGAGAAATATTCAATATTCAGGCAAATTAAATTTTCCATAGTGTATTTCTCGTTGCGCTCGATTAATTGCTCAAGTTCATCTGCATCAATTCCGAATTTATCATTGAGATCCACGGTCAGATATTCGAAAGCATCATCACCCAGATATACCGTAACATCTCCTGCTGAGTAATTATCATCAAGCTCATCACGACTTTGATACCAGTGTAATACCATATCGTCGGAAATAGTCATATATGAATCATCGCTTGTTGTCCATTCTGTACCTGCCAAATTGTATTTTTGTTCAGGTTCCTTTTCATCTTCATAATCATCGTCGTCATCATATTTGTCATCAGTATCATCCTCTTTGCTGATTGAATGTTTATCTGATTCGCGTTTGTGCTTTTTTGAGGATTTTTGTTCTGTGACATTGCAGGCGCTGGTTAGCACACATGCGACAGTTAATATAATACAAAGAGTTTTTTTCATAAGTAAATCTCCTTTAGATAATTATATTCTGATTATAACACAAAGTTAAAAACATTCAAGAGGGCATTTTATCGAAAATGTGATATCACAATGTACAAAAAATGTGTCGGGAAATTGTCAAATTTACAGAATGTTAACATTTGTATTGACTAATACATTTCTATAACCCATAATTTGTTTGGGGACATGGATTTAAGTTTATTTCAGCACCATTGAATGGAGCTGCGGAGGGTGTGCCATGAGAACCAATAGATTTATTGCATTTATTTTGGCGTTTGCTATGTTTGTAAGCGCATTTTGTTTTCCGATTGACAAGAATTCTTTATCCATCAGAGCCGATGAAGTTGATTCTGAAATGCTGTTAAAGGAAAAATCAGAACAGGAAGAGGGAATAAGGGAATTTGTAACCAGAATGTACAGGGTATGTCTGGACAGAACCCCTGACGAAGAAGGTCTTAACGGTTGGACGGAAAAATTGATTAATAAGGAAGCCACAGGTTGTTCAGTTGCTTACGGTTTTATTTTCAGTCCGGAATTTCAGGGGAAGCAAGCTACAAAAGCGCAATATGTAGCATATATGTATGATGCTTTTTTTGGACGTAAGCCGGATAAAGACGGATTTGAATATTGGGTAGACTTACTTGATAACGGAATGGAAAGAGAAGATGTTTTCTGCGGATTTGCCAATTCACAGGAGTTTGCCGACCTTTGTGAGGAATACGGCGTTGTAAGAGGATATCATATATCAGGAACGGAATATAACAAGACGGCCTTAGTAAATCTTTTTGTAGAACGACTTTATAATGTGGTTTTGAATCGAACCTGTGACCAAGAGGGAATGGCAGGTTGGACAACTAACCTTGTTAATCATACAATGTCCGGCGGTGAGGTTGCTTATGGTTTTGTATTCAGTCCGGAACTATTAAATAAAGACTTATGTAATAAGCATTATACTGAGATACTGTATGAAGCTTTTCTCGGAAGAAGTTCAGATGAGAACGGTGAAGCTTACTGGATATCTAAATTGGTTAATGGTGAGTCACGAGAGAATGTATTTAACGGTTTTGCAGGTTCTGTTGAATTCTCGGTGATTTGTGAGTCCTATGGCATAGAAGCCGGCAAAGTTGAGGTAAACGGAGTCACCTATGGAGACGGTGAAAACTGTGTAATGTGTGAGGAAGAAAATATGCCTGTTCCGGTGCCTACAGCAACGGACGGAGTAACGCCGACAAAAGCGCCGGGTGTTTCTATAGGTAACAACGGTTCTTCTGATAACGATGACGCTTCAAGCGGCAACGGTTCTTCAAGTAGTAACAATCCTTCAAGTACCAACGGTTCATCAAACAACAGCGGTTCCTCAAGTAATAACGGAGCTTCAAGCGGCAGCGGTACAGAAGGCGGCAGCGGTACAGAAGGCGGCAACGGTTCAGAAGGCGGAAGCGGAACAGAAGGCGGCAACGGTTCAGAGGGCGGTAACGGTACAGAGGGCGGTAACGGTTCATCTAATCCGCCTGTTACCGAATGGACTGATTTTGTAACTTATGAACAGTTTGGCGCTGTGGGTGATGGGGTTACAAATGACTATAATGCTATTGTAGCGGCGCATACTTATGCCAACGAGAATGATTTACCGGTAAAAGCAAAAGACGGAGCAGTATATTATGTCGGTAATCTGAATCCGAACAATACGGCGGGTGCAATAGTAACAACTGATACTGATTGGACGGGAGCCAAATTTATAATTGACGATTCTTTGATGAGTAATACTGTAAATGAAAGAGAAGCATTTTTATTTACTATAGCATCTAAAAGAGAGATGGAGGAAAAATGGATTGTTCAGTCTGATGACACAAGAATGATAGGACTTGATCCTAATCTTTCTTCTTATCCGGAATATCCGACTCAGATTCCGGTGAGTCAAGCAAATTCTATGCTTAACAGGAGTTTCCCTGCAGGTACAACCAAGCTTGAGGGAGATTTTGGAGAACAGGCTCTTTACGTATTAGAGACTCCTTATTTTACACGTTGGGGAAGAAGAGGATATGATAACGGCAGAGCTCAGAAAGAAGCTATTATAGTTAACAGTGACGGAACGATAAATCAGACTTCTCCGATTGAATGGCCGTGGGAACACATATTTATAATTAAAAAGTTTGCTATAGATGAGAATCCTTTGTACATAAAAGGCGGTTCTTTTACTACGATTGTAAATACACTTAATACTGCAAGCGGTTGCTATCGTGGAATTCATTTAACTCGATCAAATACGATAATAGACGGTGTTGAACATTATCTGACAGGAGAGGAGGTTGCTCCTACAGCGGTATACTCAAATATAAGCTATCCGACATTAGGTGCACCGTACGGTGGTTTCATAAGAATTGAGAATTGTGCTTTTATTACATTGCGTAATCTTAAGACTTCTGCGCATAAGAAATCATATATCCAAGGTAAAAGCACTGCACCGTATGAAATATATGCCGAATTTGTTTGTGGCATTAATCTGGAAAATTGCACTGACGTGACTGATATTATGGATAAATCACGTTGGGGAACGTTCGCAACAAATTACTGTAAATCTATTGTTGTTGATTCGTGTCGATTTAATCGAGTAGATGCTCACATGGGGGTATACAATATAACGGTTAAGAATTCTACCTTGGGATATATAGGTCTTCTTGCGGTTGGATTCGGAAATATGAATTTGGAGAATTGTACATTGTACAGCAATTACCTGGTTGGTTTCAGAACGGATTACGGTTCGGCCTGGTACGGAGATATCAGCATAAAAAATTGTACTTGGAAGCCGAATGAAAACAGTTTTTATATGTTTGATGCCAAATTTGATACAGAGTTTGATTACTGCTACGAACATGTGGACGGTTATGCTGTTTGTATGGCTGAACATATAAATATAGACAACCTTACTGTAGATTTGTCAGCATTTACGTCACCTTCATTATTTACCAATAAAATGAATGTATTTTCAATTACAACCAATGAGAAAATAAACGGAGTAATGACGGAATACAATCAAGCCTACCTTAATTCGACAAGAAACCTATATCCGCACAGACCGCCTAAAGAAGTAAATATCAGCAATTTGACTTTTATTATTAATTCGAATTTGAAGGCAAACGGAAAGCTTGATGTGGTGTTGAGAAAGGACGGTTCGGCAGATTTCTACAAACCGACAACACTGAATTATAATCCGAATACAACTCAGTATATTTATTCAGACGGTAATTAACACCGATTAGTTTATCGATCTGTTGCCTGCTGATGAATGTTGTAGGCGCAGGTCGATTTGTTTGTTATAATAGTCACAAAATTATATGTGTATAGAATAAGTGAGGGGATTTTGTGACTGTTTTTGATTTGTTGGAAAAATATAATATGAAACCACATGAAGAGAACGGTAGTTATGCGGAATGCCACTTTCGATATGATAAGGAAGGCAGAGCGCCTTCCGGAAGCTCATATTTCTATGTGCCTGCGGGTGAGAAAACCCTTTTTCACAGAATAGATTGTGATGAATATTGGTGCTTTAATGCGGGTGATGCACTTGAGGTTTGGATAGTTAATGTAAACGGAACACTTGAGATAAAAAGATTAGGTCTCGACAAGGATTGTGAACAATTGTTATATTTCCCTAGGGGTGTTATTTTCGCAAGCAGGAGCCTCAATAAAGACGGTGACGGCACATTTTTTACCTGCATAACAGTTCCGAGGTTCAGTTATGACGGTTTTGAACTATTGGAAAGAGAAGAAGTAACCCGAATTTGTCCGGAGACTGAGGAATTTTATTTCAGTCAGAAGTGTAGTCACAGATGAGGAGATTAATAGATGGTAACAGTTCACGACGGAAAAAGAGTTTCCAAGGCGGATACATATTTGAATTGTGCGGAAGTATTTGCCTGTCGAAGCACTTGCCTTAAACGCAAATACGGTGCGGTTATTGTAAAAGATGATGTAGTAATATCTACGGGATATAACGGTTCTCCCAGAGGAAAAGCAAATTGCTGTGATATAGGCGAATGCATCAGGGTGAGGGCTATGCCGGTTGTATGGCGGTTTATGCTGAGGCTAATGCACTTCTTAATTGTTCCGGAGAACAAACGATTGGTGCTGATTTATCCGGCAAAACCGTGTTCTTAATGTGCAAGACACATAATTCAGGCAGGAATTCACAATATTTATTTGAGACAAAGTTCGCAAGCCGATGATTTGTAGTATCGGCAGATGAGCTGGAATGGGTTATAAGGTGACGAATATATGATAATACGAAAAGAAAAAAACATGATGATTGGTATTTTGTCCTTATTGTGTTTTTTGACCGGATGCAACAGTGAACCTGACAAGGTCATTAAGGGAGAGAGCAGTACAACAGAATCTTCGGTTACAACAACTGAAACTGTTACAGAGATAACTGAAGCGGCGATTGTGTCAGAGACTGATGTTATCGTAAGTGATGCTTCTGAAAACGGTAACGAATCGATGAAAGAAGTTTTTACAGAAGAACAACTTCAGAAGATTGAGGAATTGATTTCTCCCAAAGATTATGAGAAATTTATCTCTGTTATCGAAAACGGAAAAGTTACTGTTGAGGAGAATGAATTAGACAGAAAAATCATTGCTTCGGATTCAGGTGATAAATTTATCGTTGAGATAAGCGTTGATGTGATTATCAGCATTCAACGCGGAGATACGGTATTGTTTACGGCTTACTGATTGAAAACTTTTTGCGGAGGAAATACAAGTTGAGTAAAAAAATACCTTTCAGAGAGATAAGTGAAAAGGACGAAGAAATTATTAAATTTGCTTGTAAGGAAGGCAAATCTAATTCAATAAAAGCATTCGTTATAGCTGCGATACTGTTTTTGATAGCAGTAGGCGCGCCGATTGTTATGTATATGAACGGCGATGATATTAATTTAGTGTTTTTACTCGTGTGGGGCATAGCTTTATTGATATTTATTATACCTTGCGTAAAGGGAGGAATCAGAGGGCTGAAGCCGGCTCAGGGTATCTGTGAGGCCAAAATTGTTGATAAAAGAATAGACGAGAACAGGGATTCTGATGGTCAAACATTGATATCTCATTATGTTACACTTGAACTTGATGACGGAGCCACGGCTGAACGTTTTGTAACCGATGATGAATTCAAGAGAATTCAGTTAGGTTCTGTTGTTTATTTGTTGAAAATCGGTGTCGACAAAAAAGGAAAAGATAGAATACGTCTTGTCGTTCCCGGATAATTTTATTATTTGTGATATTATTTGTGAGACATACTGTGTCATATTCGTAAATTGTGCATCATTATGTCCTGTTAATTTTCTTTTCGGGAATTATGATGAGACTGTAGGAGGAAACATTCAATGGATCAGCAAAAGATTGGTTTATTCTTGAAGGAGCTTCGTAAAGAAAAAAATCTTACTCAGGAAAAGTTGGCAGATAAACTGTTCGTATCAAGAAGAACTGTATCAAGATGGGAGACCGGAAGCAATATGCCGGATATGGAAATGTTGATTGAACTTGCTGATTTATATGATGTGGAACTCCGCGAGATTTTGAGCGGAGAAAGGAAGACACAGATGGTAAGTCAGGAGATAAGAGAAACAGCTATATTAACTTCAGAATACGAGAATGCTAAATTCAAAAAAATAAAAATGTATTATCATATCTTATACATTATTACTTTTTGTTTTGGTTTGCTTACTTTGATAATTGAGCTTAAAGGATTGACCGGTTCTCCATGGGATTTTTTGAGCGGATGCGGTTTTGGAATGACGTTAGGCGGAGTTTTTATTAGTGTGATATTTACTTCTAAACTGACTGATGACAAAGACAGAGCATATAAGTTTTTCTCAAATTCATGTTATTTTCCTTTTAAGGCATTTGACAAAGTAACCGGCCCAAAGAAGCCTCATAAGGAGTGATTAGCAATAAAAAGGAGTTCGCATTTAATGTCGATCTCCTTTAACTGATGTAATCATATTTTTATACTCTTTGAGATAGGAATAAAAAGTATATATGCCAGTACGCTTCCGATTGCAGCTGTAATCAATTGTGTAAACGAGAAGGTCATCTGAATAGTTGTCAACATAGCTGACATTTTGTCCGGAAGAAAAGCCGGAACAATGATTAAAGATATTACAACTCCCATAAAGGCGGCTTTTAATATTGTACCGACCGTGAGTGATATAGGAAAACCGACTTTTTTGTTAGGCTTTTCCTTCAAAAGAAAAATGCAGATAACATAGATTAAGTTGCCTACGATTACACACGGAATAATCATAGGTATTGCCGCCATAATCGGGCTTCCTGTAATTATAAAAGAGGTAATCGGCGTGATTACAGAAAGTGCAACTGCATATCTGATTCCGGCAGTTAATACGCAGAGTACCAAACAGACATTGATAATCGGTCCTGTAATATAAACAGAAGTATTCTTAAGGAATTGACTGACTATGCATATAGCAAGAAGAATCGCTGCATAGGCCAACGATTTGGATTTATTTTTACTCATACTATTATCCTTTCGGAAACAACATAACATGTTTTTATGTTGTTTTTTTCCCTTTTCGAAAAGCTGAATGTCAGGCGAACGACAAATATCAGTAAAGAATATAGCACGATATTTTTCTTTTGTGAACTGCTTAATAAATGTGATATATTGAAATACAGAATGAATACTGAATGAATACTGAATGCTTTATTCCGTTTCCTGAATTAGAGTAAGTGCCCGTTGTATTTGACAATAATGTGCGTTTAAGTGTAAAATACTTTTTTAACATGAATATTATTCGTGCAAAAGGAGATGGGCAAATGAATTTAAAAGGACGCGATTTTTTAAAGCTTCTCGATTTTACATCAGAGGAAATCGAATATCTGGTGGATTTGGCTGCAGACCTTAAGGATAAAAAGAAGAAGGGTATACCTGTAGACACTTTGCGCGGCAAGAACGTTGCGCTTATTTTTGAGAAGACCAGTACACGAACTCGTTGTTCCTTTGAAGTTGCAGCTCATGACTTGGGAATGGGTACTACATACCTTGATCCTTCCGGATCACAGATCGGAAAGAAGGAGAGTATAGCTGATACCGCACGAGTTTTAGCCGGTATGTTTGACGGTATTGAGTACCGTGGTTACGGACAGGAAATAGTAGAGGAGCTTGCAGAATATTCTAAAGTTCCGGTTTGGAACGGTCTTACAAATGAGTTCCATCCGACACAGATGCTGGCAGATTTGCTTACGATAAAGGAACATTTTGGCTATTATAAAGGAATAAAGCTTACATATATGGGTGACGCTCGTTACAATATGGGAAATTCACTCATGGTTACGTGTGCCAAGATGGGAATGCATTTTACGGCATGTACTTCAGAGAAGTATTTCCCTGACGCTGCACTTGTTGAGAAGTGCAGAGCAATTGCCGAGACAACAGGCGGAAGTATTACTCTTACAGACGATGTTGTTTCCGGTACAAAGAATGTAGATGTAATTTATACTGATGTTTGGGTTTCAATGGGTGAGCCTGATGAGATTTGGGAAGAACGTATTCATGATTTGCTTCCTTATCAGGTAAATAAGGCCGCAATGGATAATGCAGGTGAAAAAGCCGTATTTTTGCATTGTCTGCCGGCTTTCCATGATCTCGATACTAAGATAGGAAAAGAGATAAAGAAACGCTTTGGAATTTCAGAGATGGAAGTTACAGATGAAGTATTTGAATCTGAACAATCTCTTGTTTTTGAAGAAGCAGAGAACAGAATGCATACAATAAAAGCGATTATGGCAGCAACATTGTGATTTGCTTCAGTTATGCGGTTTTCTCTCTCGGAAAAAAATGATATAGGATTGTTTTCGTGTGATTGATTAACAGGAGAGAATATGAGTAGTAAAGAGATTTCTGAGAATTTTTCAGTAGCACTCGGGCTGTTTGATTATATTAATCCGATATTTTATGCAGTAACGAGTATTACCATTGCTGTTAATATGTATTCGGTGATGCCGGCATATGTGTTTTTTGCATATCTTATCGGTGCTATAATTTCTCTTGCTTTCGGGTTATCAATTCCTACCGTTAAACTCATGGTAGGATTAGGTAAGATGAAATTTTCTATGCCGGTTAATCTTGTTTTTTACGTTAATTCCGGAATACTTCTTTCAGGTCTTATGCTTTTGGAAGAAGTAATCAGACCATCATTATTAATATTGGGACTTATAGCTTTAGTAATTGTCGGTTTGCTTTTTGTGGTATATTACCGGAAAAGAAAGTTTAATACTGTAGCGGTATTAACAGGGGCTTTCGGTTATATGTTTATTTATTTAAGCATGATAACTTATTCTCTCAGAGAAGGGATGATATTTCCGGTTGTATTGTACGGAACAGCCATACTTCTTTTTGTGTCTTTGTGTTGTATAGGAATAAAAGCCAATCTTAAAGATGCCAGAGTGCATTGGATTATCGAGATATGTAATGTGCTGTGTCAGATGATTGTGGCAGTTGCTACTCTGCTTACTTTTCTATTGTAAATATGGAAAAGGATTTATTTAAGCCGATAATAGGCTTGATAGTGGTTTCTGTGAGAAGTAAAACAGTTGAGACAGTAGACAGTAAGTGAACCGGTTGTAGGTGAATTGTCATCGTTTCAGTCTCGTAACGGAAGTAAGCGTAAGGCTTTATCTGCTGAATTTCAAAAGTGTAGAACTCATTCCAATACAGGCGGTATTAACAGAGCTAAGCTGGTTACAAGTTAGAGAGAAGAGGCGCTGTTCACGACGCGGTGTTTATCATATTGATTCTGCAGGATTTGATGCCTTGAAAGAATATGAAGATACATTGCTTCTTTTGAAAAGAGAACAAAAAATGATGAGAAGTAAAAGAAAGGCAGGCAGTCTCAAACGTTTGCAGAGACTAGCCTGCCTATTAGTTCGTTAATTCATGTTGGCCATTTTGTAAATTTGAACCATATCATCGAGCTCTAACAGTTTGGCTGAACCCTTAGGACCGCCGCAGGCGTTATAACAGCTTGAAGCCATCTCGGATATTTGTGCATCGGTAGGAGATATGCCCAATTCCTTAAAGTTAACAGGCATTCCTATCGAATGATAGAAGTCTTCCATAGCTTCAATTCCTTTGAGTGCTATAGTTTCATCAGAATCAGAATCTGCTGCCTGTATACCCATTACATTTTTTGCATAACGTACAAAGCGTGGCAGACAATTTTTGTAAACATATCTTGCCCAACTTGGCCAAATTGCTGCAAGCCCGGCACCGTGTGTAACATCAAACATGCCGCCCATCTCATGTTCTAACATGTGGCTGGCAAAGTCTCCGCCGTCGTTTCCGCATCCCGTAAGGTCATTATGTGCCAAACTTCCGGCCCACATAATTTCAGCGCGGGCCTCATAATTGTCAGGATTGTTATGTAGAATCTTTGCATTTTTTATAACAGTTCTCAGAAGAGCTTCGGCAAGGGCGTCTGTCAATTCCATATTACCGCCGTTAGTAAAATATCTCTCCATGGTATGCATCATAATATCAGTGCAACCGCTTTCAGTTTGATAGTCAGGAAGCGTCATGGTTAATTCTGGATTCATAACAGCAAACTTAGGTCTTGCAATGTTGTCATTATATGAGCGCTTACAGCCTGTAGAAGCCTTGGTAATAACGCAACTGTTGCTTGTCTCTGAACCTGCTGCCGATATCGTAAGAACTACACCGACAGGATAACAACCGGTAGCTTTAACCTGCTTCTCCTTTGAGAACAATTCCCAAATGTCACCGTTATATGCCAAACCGTATGCTATGGCTTTGGAAGAATCTATAACACTGCCTCCTCCTACGGCGAGAATAAAATCAACATTTTCTTTTTTACATAATTCTATTCCTTCATATACCTTTTCTATATGAGGGTTAGGAACGACACCGCCAAGTTCGACATGTGATATTCCTGCATCATCAAGTGAGGACTTGATTCGGTCAATAAGACCTGATTTTACAGCACTTTTTCCGCCATAGTGGATGAGTACTTTTTTTGCTCCCTGTTCGAGAACCAGTTTGCCTGTCTCTGCTTCGGTACCTTTGCCGAAAATAACCTTTGTAGGTGAATAATATTGAAAATTAAATGCCATAACACACCTCCGTAATTAATTGCAATTAAATTATATCAAATCAGAAATTAAAGGTGAATTACTTTGCAAATACCCATATGACATTATATGCAATTCTTCTGAGATAGGTGTCACCGTAATCTTCAAGGTCGATACCGTTGATAGTGCTGTTGTTAATGCGGCTTACAAGTGAGATATTCTTAATGCATTTCGGAAGACTCTCAATTATGTTGTGAACAGCGAGATGGGCGTAGATTTCCTTTGCAATCCCTTTAATTGACATACCGATTATTGTCTTGTCATTGTGGATCACTGACGCGGTTTCAAGACAATCTTTTTTGTTCATGGAAACAGCATTGATTGCGATGTTTAATGTGGATATTTTATCGTGATTTATAAAGTCAGATGTTTTGTGCTTTTTAAGTTCAACTCCTGAAAAAATGCTTAATGTTATTGCCAAAAGTAAAAATAGTGTTTTCATATTGTTTTCCTCCGCTTGTGTTTTTTTCTTATGAGTAAAGTTTATTCCCTTATCGGTTTTCTTGAAATCGATAGTGCTTACATTTGTCTTACGGTTTTGTAATGTTTGCTGTTTTTTCATATATGAGAAAATATGATAGTATTATAAGAAAGTCAGCTATGCCTAAGTCTTACGGAGAAAAAGATGAATTTTACAAAGTTTACTGAAGAAATAGAACTGAATAAATTAAATGTATTTGGAGTTGAGGTATATAAAGACCGTAAACTTATTCATTCCTATGGTGATACTTTGGGAAATATACACGACATATATTCAGCTACGAAGTCGGTTGCTTCAATAGCTGTCGGTATAGCATCAGACAGAGGGAGATTTAACATCAACAGGAAAATTCTTGATTATATACCATCGGATTATGTAAACCGTATGTCGGCTAAGCAGAGGGAAATGTTTAATCCGATTACTGTTGAGCGTTTGCTGTGTATGTCTGTAGACGGAATACCGTTTAGAACGGACAGCAATAATTATCTTGAAATTGCTTTGGAAAGTGAGCTTGTTACGCCGGAACAGCGTGTATTTAATTACAGTAATCTCAGCACATATCTGGTGTGTGTAGCATTGACCGAAGCATTAGGTGAGGATTTGGGTGAGTTTATAGAAAGAGAAGTATTCTTGCCGCTCGAGATTGATAAATACAGTTATGAGAGAACACCTGAAGGATATTTTTACGGGGCTTCGAAAATGAAACTTAATGTTAATGAATTGAGCCGCATAGGTATGTTAATGTCAGACGGAACATATAACGGTAACCGAATATTGTCAGAAGCTTATGTGAAAGAAGCTACATCAGTAAGACAAATGAATCGTGAAGGCGGCTACGGGTATTATTTTTGGAAATACAGAGACGGTTTCAGTATTAACGGTAAAAAATGCCAGAAATGCTATGTGTTGCCTTCAAGCGGTATAATTATATCTTATCTGTGTGATATGGAGGATCCTTTGCACATATTGAAGCGAAATATGGAAAGTAATTTGCTTGATTAGTCTTAAAAGGGATGAAGTTGTGAAGAAAACAGTCAGAACGGAGGTTTTTATGTTTGTTGTAGTTCTTTTGATTTTTTTTGCTTTGTTGATTTTTTCTGTTTGGCGTATTGTTAAGCTTAACAGATTAGGTAAAGACGATCCTGACAATTCACATATTTATCGTCATAACAGGGTGAAATATATAATTTTAATTATTTTCAGTGTGTTGGGTATTGCTGTAATGATTTGGCTGATGATTATGGCTATTATGATTATAAAATTCATGTAAGAGGTTCGATGTATGCAAAATGATAAGTTTATTAAAATTCTATATACCGTCCTTATCTTGTGTGCATTGATTACAATTATTCATATGGGTTATATAGTTTATGCTTACAGAAACTCGTCGATTATAAGATTTATAGCAAGAGAGTTATGGTTTTTCTGAGGATAATAGTATGACAGAGAACGGAGTTGATAACAGCATATCAACAAAAAAAGTATTTATTCAGCTGTTGAGTATAATTTTGATTATCGCAGTATTTGTTGCCTTAAATCTGGTTGTGTATTTTACCATTACTGTTAGATTGGGAAATAATGTCAATGGCTCGAGTCAGGCCCAAATGATTGATTTGTCTTTGTATCTTCCTTTCGAGAAGGATTCAAAGCTTCCTCGTATAAATACTTCTTTTAAAATTGAAGGCGAACTTCCGGTGCTTGATGGGGCAGCAGCACTTGTGCCTGTTTATGCTGCCGTTATAGATAATGTTTATCCGGAAGGTTCGGTTATGTATGAAGGCGGAGTTTTCAGTGATGATAATTATTATGGTGAGAATTTTGCTGAGGGAAGTGCGATGCGCTACAGAAATACGGTACGCGGTTTTTATGCAATGGTAGATAATGAAGCTGATATTTTCTTTGGGGCATATCCTTCTGAGGAACAGATGAATTATGCATCGGATAAGGGAATTGAACTTGTGACAGTACCGATTGGCCTTGAGGCGTTTGTGTTTTTTGTAAACAGTAAAAATCCTATTGATAGTCTTAGTATAGATAACATTCGAGATATTTATTCCTGTAAGATTACCGATTGGAGTGAAGTAGGCGGAGCTTCCCGTATCATTAATCCAATTTTGCGTTATCCGGGCAGCGGAAGTCAGAATGCAATGGATCGACTGATGGGTGATGCTGAATATGGGGGCAAGTCGCCTTTGACAATTTTCGGAGGTTCGCTGGGATTCTCGTACAGGTATTACTTGGAAGGCATGGTGAGAAATCCTAATGTTAAAATGCTTGCAATAGATGGTGTTTATCCGGATGCTGACAGTATTCATGTGGGCAAATATCCTCTGACAACATCATTTTATGCAATTTACAGAGCAGATAACTCTAATCAAAATGTACAGAAACTGATACAATGGATTTTGTCGGACGAAGGTCAGGATTTAATTGAATTGTGCGGCTATGTAAGAATAAAAAGGTGAGAGACATATATGATTACTAATGAGTATGAGGAATTAATCGGTAAACAGTACAAACAGAGAATATCAAAGGCAAAGAAATACTCTAAGGGCAGCAGGCTTTGCAGCTTGTTTATTATTTTAGCAACATCAGTAACCGCTGTATCAGCTTTTTTATCTTATTATTTTCTCTTTAGATGCAATGAAGTATTAAGTAAATGGGGCGTCCTTCTGGCTGTATTAACGGTTTTCTCCTTAATAGTTTTGATATATATTGCGCTAGAGATAAGAACAGAATGCCTGGCAGATGTTGTTTTGTGTGATAACAGAAAAATCTCCTTGGGAAATAAGGATTTTACGCTGTCATTCTATTGCCGTAATCCTAAACAACTGGAAAGAATAACAGATAAAAGTAAGGAACTTACGCGAAAAGTATTTTATCGTAATATAAAGGCAATTATCCATGATAAAGATGCGATGATTTATGCTGTGGATTGTGCCGAATATGATGTTACCGCGGATGATACATATACAAGACGCAATAAACAAATTCTTATTCCGGATACTTTTGAGAATAGTGATTTTTGGCAGGAAATTGAAATTAAATCAAAAACGAAGATAAAGGAACTAAAATTGCTTTTATCTTTGAAAGAACGTTACATAAGAACTCTCGTGATTTTATTTACAGCGATATTGCTTATTTTATTCTTTATGAATGCTGTTACGGCTGTTTTTTACTCTCGAAAATATAACGAGAATCTTCAGACGGCAGGACAACTTGCTCAACTGCGCTCTTCTGACTATTATTCTGAGGCGCTTTCCGATGCCACTTTTGAAGAACTCCGAGCTATAGACGCAATAAACAGTGACAGTATTCTGGGGATGACTTTTATGAGTCAGGTGGATGAAGAATCTTTCTATGTGGCAGACGGAACGGTAATGGGATTTGCCGATCCTTATCCTGAGGAGACTTCGGCATTGATTTTAAGAACTATAGTTATTACTCCGAATGAGTATATAAATCTGCTCGGTATGCATGACGGTGTTCAGATAAGTGATTGCAAGGATATCATGGCTAAGTATGGTTTTGAATATTTTAATCAGGATTCCGGTATTAACGACGGATGTACTGTTTTCTTTGTCGGTCGTGTTACTGTTCTGGCAAATTACAACAAAAGTGATAATATAATCCGTTCGTTTAAGATTATTTATTCATAAACCATTGTGTCAGCATTTTTTCTAAGTTGAATGTGCTTAGCGGATATTCTTTTGACTCAAAGCTAACATAGAGTTTATCTCCTACAAATATACCGTTACGTTCATATAAGTTAAGTCTTCGCATAAAATCCTTATTATAGCCGATATCGGTCATTCTTCCTGCATGTTCATAGTATTTTTCTTCACGTGTGTGAACTTTCAGGATTGTAAAATCCGGATAAATCATTGTGCCGTCTTGCATAATAAGCTGACATTCGTATCTATAGGGAATGCACAGTTTGTCTAAGGTGTTGGCAATAAGTATTTCTGATTTTGAACGCACACGTTCACCACGATTTGTATAAAATTCGGTAGTAATTGATGCATCAAAGTCTTTTTTTGGATATTTCTGCGATTGCCACCACTTTGCATATTCGTTATTTGATAAAAGAAGTGAGTCTGTAATCTTTTGGCTTGTTATATCCAAAGATGAATACACATCGGAATAAACTGCGTTTTTGTTATAGTAATGCAATAAAGAATCTAGAGCTTCCTTCTCAGACTTAGCTGATTCGAGAACTTGCAGGCAATATTTTTTTGTGGACAAATCTTTTATTAAAGAAATGTCTTTGGAAGGATTTAAGTAAATTCGCTTATTTGAGTTGCCTTTAAAAGTGCAGTAGTATTGAATTGTATTGCGTTTTTTATTAACACACTTATATAGAACACCGGTTGGTAAAGCCGATATTTTACTTTCCATTTCATTGATGATTTTATCCAATTGAACCTGTCTGTTAACAATTATATCTATCACCAGATTATTATAAAATACTATTGTGTTTTTTACTACATGGAATGTAAATTTAAGTGAAAGTGGATGAGTTTATCTGATTTGCGTTAGAAATGCGATTTTTCAGGCGATTCTAACGCAATTTGTTCTCGGCAAGCGCCTCCAACGCACTGCAGCAGCTCACCTCAACTCTGATTTGCGTTAGAAATGCGCCTCCAACGCAAGTGTTTTTTGTAAGCTACCCTAATCGGCTAATGTCAGTATGCCGAATCTCTTTTCCAAAAAATAAAATTAGGCAATTTCTTCATCAGGAAGATGGAGTGAAGTTCCGCACATTCTGCATTTTTCGTAATTTCCGAATCTGACAGCTCCGCAATTCGGACAAGTTGAATAGAATTTACTTTGTGATAACAAAATGTTCTCTTCATCATCTTCATTATCTTTTACTTCTTTTCCTTTACCTTCTTTGCGACTGAGATTTATATAGTAATTGCAAATATCTCGAGCTGTCTGTCTCATCTGAATACGATAGAAGAATATAGCTACGTTATAAAGAACAGTAAAAATAAAAGCTAAAAGAAAAGCGATTGCACCAATAGGTAAAAATGAAAAGTTGAAAAACGAAGGCATAAACATAAATACTGCATAAGAAGCTAAAAAGGATATAATTCCAGCACTTGCACAACCTATTCCGGCTTTAAGATATATATCCGGATTTTGCCACGGAAGTGCAACACGATTTGCATCTTCTTTCATGATTTTTGAAGCATAACCATCATTTACATTTATTGAATAAACCTCACCGCTAATGTAATTGCAATTTCCTTTTATAAATAAAGGATCGTCTATATTAATTGATGTCTTTTTGTAATCGGCTCCATGTGATGAATAACCGAAAATACTTAAAATCAGGCTCGGAGTTACTGTTTGAGGAATACGACATCCTTCTTCATCATAAATTTTTTCCCTCATCTTTAAATCCCCTTTTATATATAATTCAAACAAAGTAATTTTATCATTGTTGAATAAAAAAAATAACTCTGATATTTGACATAATATGTCAGTTTATTTACTTGTTTTTTCGAAAATAATGGTGTGAAATGTAATCAGCTTGTTTAAGTGAGGTTATAAGGTTATTATGTCCAAAGATAATAATGTTGATATGACAATAGGTAATCCTGTCTCGCTCATTGTGAGATTTGCGATACCGATGATGATAGGTAATATTTTTCAGCAACTGTATAATCTTGTTGATTCTGTTGTAGTTGGACAATTTGTAGGTTCTTCAGCTTTGGCAGCTATCGGAGCTACCAATTCAATTAATTTTTTGTTTTTTGCTCTTTGCAACGGAATTGGTTCTGGTGGAGGAATTATTACATCTCAGTGTTTTGGAGCGGGAGATGATTCGCAAGTAAAAAAAAGTATATCCAATACAGCATATCTCATGATTGTTTTCCCTGTAATTATCGGTGCCATATCTTTCTTTCTGGTAGGACCTCTTCTTAATCTTCTGGAAACTCCTGATACGATAATGTCAGATGCGTTGATTTATGCAAGATTGATGTGCATAGGTTTAATATTTGTTTCGGTATATAATTTTATTTCTTCGATGCTTAGAGCACTCGGGGATTCAATGACTCCGTTGTATTTTTTGATTTTCTCCTGTGTTCTTAATACGGTGCTTGATGTGGTTTTTGTTAAGTTCTTAAATCTCAGTGTGCTTGGAGCCGGAATTGCAACATTGATAGCTCAGTTTGTGTCGGGCTTGCTGTGTATAATTTATGCAGTTAAGCGTAATCCGTATTTCAAACTTAAAGCTGAGGACTTAAAGCTTGACTTTGGTATTATTCGTAAAACCATAAAACTCGGTATTCCGCTTTCGCTTCAGTTTTCTATGATAGCAATATCTTGTATGGCATTGCAGAGAGTAGTTAATAAATTCGGTGATGTTGCAGTTGCGGCCTTTACTGCGACCAGCCGTATTGAGCAAGTTATTCATCAGCCTTATCAGACATTGGGTGCCGCACTTTCAACATATTGCGGTCAGAATTACGGTGCAGCAAAATATGACCGCCTTGAAAAGGGATATCGTAAAAGTATGCTTATGATGTTTGTCTTTTCGGTTGCTATGCTTCCGGTAATGCAGTTTTTCGGAAACAATATAATTTCCATTTTCGTAAAAGAGAAGGAAGTTATAGACATGGGAGCAAAGGCATTGCAGATATCCAGTTTGTTCTATGTGTTTCTTGGTGCTATTTATGTTGTCAGGGGCGTGCTAAATGGTGTAGGTGATGCATTTTTTGCTTTCCTTAACGGTATAGTTGAGGTTTTGGGAAGATTTATTATTCCTATAGTTCTTATTTCTTTTCCGATTATAGGAGTATGGGGAATTTGGTGGTCCGTAGGTATAGTATGGTTTATCAGCGGACTTACTGCATGGATCAGATATATTTCATTTAAAAGAAAGCTTTATAATCCTCATTTTTCTCGAAAAGCCTAATATATATCTATATAACCTTGTTATAATAAAACAGTAAGAACGTATATAAGGGAGGGACTGATATATGCCGCATTCATCAGGCGGAGGTTTTGGCGGCTTGGGCGGAAGGTTTGGAAGTTCGGGAGGCGGAAGTTTTGGAGACGGTTTTAGCTCGGCTGCTTCAGGTAATCTTTCTTCGGGTGATAACTGGACAATAAAGGAAGAGAGAAGAAGGAGAAGAAGTAGGCGATATGCCTATTATGACAGATACGGTAATCTTCAGTATTTCTATTTAAACAACACTCTTGAGAAATCTAATTTTTTTTGGGTTTCGATTGTGCTGTTGATTTCATTATTTTCTTCTGTTTTTTTTGGATTTGGTTATATAGATTCAAAGCCGATAAAAGCAGGTTTGAACAACTCGTTGATATCAGATAGTGCACGCGTTTTTTCTGTAAGTGAGCAAACAGAACTTATGAGATGTATTCAAGAATTTAATGATGAGACAGGCATAGCAGTTGAAATACACACGGCGAGTCGTGCTGAATGTGAGGGCTATGGCAGTTTTACGAATTATGCATACAATTACTATGTGAATAAGTACAGTGATGAATATCATTGGGTAATAGTGTATGTTGAAGACAGAAACGGTTGGCGTTGGGAAGGAATGCAAGGAGATAATACAGATTCTATTTTGAATAAACGGAAGTTAGAAGAATTTAATTCAATCGTCAATGATTGCCTGTCAAATCGTAAGACTTCTTCGGGAGGGGCATTCATTAAGGCGTTTAACACTGTTACACCGAATATTTTGAAGAACGATTTCAATTGGTCGTATAAGCCGGATAAGATTAAGGCAATTGTTTTAGGTGTAATATTTGTTGCAAGCTTTTTTCCTCTGATTTTTGCTCAAAAGAAACGAAAAAATGCTTTCCTAGTAGATGCCGGAGGTCGCGCGTATTACGAATAGTCGACGATATTGCCTGAAAATTGACTGAAATTATTATTCCTAAATGTTAGTATAGACATATGAATTTCTATAGGAGGAAACATTATGAATAAGTATTCAGGCACACAGACTGAGAAGAATCTTGAGGCGGCTTTTGCAGGTGAATCACAAGCCAGAAATAAATACACATATTTTGCTTCGAAAGCCAAGAAAGAAGGTTTTGAGCAAATATCAGCAATGTTTTTGAAAACTGCTGACAACGAGAAGGAACATGCAAAACTTTGGTTTAAAGAATTAAACGGAATCGGAAGTACAGCAGAGAATTTGGCGGCAGCTGCAGACGGTGAGAATTTTGAGTGGACTGATATGTACGATGATTTTGCCAAAACTGCAGAAGAAGAAGGATTCCCTGAATTAGCTGAGAAGTTCCGTGGCGTAGCTGCTATAGAGAAGAAGCATGAAGAGAGATATCGTGCACTTCTTAAGAATGTTGAAGCACAGGAAGTATTTAAGAAGAGTGAAGTTAAGGTTTGGGAATGTCGTAACTGCGGACATATTGTAGTAGGTACCGAAGCTCCTGAGACTTGTCCTGTATGTAACCACCCTCGGGCATATTTTGAGGTTCATGCTGAGAATTATTGACACTGTCTTTACATAATGAATTAGCTTACATAATAAAGGGCTGTCTTCTGAGACAGCCCCTTCTTTTATAAACATATATACTATTTCTGTTAATCCTGATTCTCAAAATCCACCAGATGCTCCTGACCGTAAAGTTTACGAAGCTTAGGTTTCTCAATTTTACCGGTAGCGTTACGAAGAACCGGTGCGAAGATTATTTTACGAGGTCTCTTATATCTCGGAAGCTGCTGGCAAAATTCGTTTACTTCATCCTCAGAAAGCTCCATGCCTTCCTTAACCTCGATAATTGCACCTTCGATTTCACCGAGACGCTTGTCAGGAAGACCTATAACTGCTGCATCCTTAATCTTAATATTCTTCATAAGGAAATCTTCAATCTCAACAGGGTAGAGATTCTCACCACCGGATACGATTACATCTTTTTTACGGTCAACAAGATAAATAAAACCGTCTTCATCCTGACGACCTACGTCACCTGTAAGAAGCCATCCGTCCTTAAGAACATCATTGGTTGCTTCTTCGTTGTTATAGTAACAAGTCATAACACCGTCACCTTTGACGCAGAGCTCACCAACTTCGCCTTGTTTTACTATATTGCCGTTCTCATCAATAATTTTGCATTCCCATCCATAACCCGGGATTCCTATAGCACCGACTTTATGGACATTTTCAACACCTAAGTGAACACAACCCGGTCCTATGGATTCGCTTAATCCGTAGTTAGTATCATACTGATGCTTAGGGAAGTACTCAAGCCATCTCTTGATGAGTGATTTTGGTACAGGTTGAGCACCGATATGCATAAGTCTCCACTGATCGAGCTGATAATCCTCAAGTTTTACATCTCCTCTGTCCAGAGCATCAAGAATATCCTGTGCCCAAGGTACAAGAAGCCATACAATTGTGCAGTGCTCCTGTGAAGCCGCGTTCAGTATGTACTCCGGCTTTGTTCCTCTGAGAAGAACAGCCTTCGAACCGCTTATTAAGCTTCCCATCCAGTGCATTTTAGCACCTGTGTGGTAAAGCGGCGGTATACAAAGGAAGCAATCATCTCTTGATGTAGAATGATGATTCTGTTCAACCTTGGCGGCATGAACGAGACTCTTATGCTTGTGAAGAATAGCCTTAGGAAAGCCCGTTGTTCCGGAACTGAAATAGATAGCACCGTAATCTTCGTCAGTTATATCAATTTTTGGAGCCTCACTTGAGTAATCCGCTGTTATTAAACGGTAATCCTCTGCAAAGGTAGGACATGTCTCTCCGACAAAGATAAGTGCTCTGTTCTTAGTAAGTTCAGTCTCGATGTTTTCGATACGTCCGATAAATTCAGGACCGAAGAAAAGAATATCGAGTTCGGCAAGGTTAGAGCAGTATAAAATCTCTTCAGCTGTATATCTGAAGTTGAGAGGAACCGCAACGGCACCTGTCTTAAGGATACCAAAATAAATAGGGAGCCATTCAAGGCAATTCATCATGAGAATACCGATTTTATTTCCCTTCTGAATACCGCGGCTGATAAGCATATTCGCGAGTCGGTTTGCTTTCTCGTCAAAAACCTTCCAGGTAATTTCGCGTCTGTAAGCCTGCTTTTCGGTAGGCTGAATAAGTTCATAATCTTTCCAGGTGATTTTGCCTAATTCCTGTTGATCCGGATTGAGCTCAATAAGAGCTGTCTCGTCACCGTATAATTTTGC
The DNA here is from genome assembly GCA_045616305.1 of Saccharofermentans sp. Taxonomy (GTDB): domain Bacteria; phylum Bacillota; class Clostridia; order Saccharofermentanales; family Saccharofermentanaceae; genus Saccharofermentans. The sequence continues at coordinate 59,623 of JAZLGO010000029.1, forward strand.
ATTTCTTTCCAAAAACTCTGTAACCGGCATATCAAAACTCCTTCTACAAATACTACATAAACTACAACGTAAAAATACGCCTATAGGAGTATATCACACATTAATGATTTTTTCTTCCCGAAAATGTGTTGTTGGTTTTTTCTGTGGTAAAATATCCGCATTAAGGTTCTGCAGGAGGAAAGCTCATGGAAAAACTGGTTGTAATAGCCGGAACCAATGCGTCAGGTAAAAGCGGATTGGGTATAGAATTGGCTTTGCGTTATGATGCTGAGATAGTATCAGCTGATTCGCGTCAGGTTTTCAGAGGTCTTGATTTGGGTTCAGGGAAGGTTACATCGGAGGAAACACGCGGAGTTGTTCACCATCTTATTGATGTTGTTAATCCCAATGATTCTTTTGCGCTGACTGATTTTCAGCGTCTTGCTTACAAGGCAATTGATGATATTCACGCACGCAGAAAGAAAGCTTTTATGGTAGGCGGTACCGGCCTTTATGTAAATTCTGTTGTTGACGGTTATCAGCTTAAGAATATAGCAATCGATCCGAAGATGCGTGAGCATGTTCTTTCCAAGTCAAGCGATGAACTTATAGAAATGATTCAAGCAAACCGCCCTGAAATTCTTGATACTATAGATTTGAAAAATAAGCGCCGTTTGGAACGTGCCTGCGAGAGAATTTTGTGCGGAGATAATGACAAGAAGCCTAATTGCCCAAGATATGATACTCTGACAATAGGAGTTACCTGGCCGCGACCTGTTTTGTATGAACGTATTAAAGAACGTCTGGACAGAAGACTGGATGAAGGTATGATAGAGGAAGTAAAGAAGCTCCGTGAGAACGGAGCAACTGATGACTTTCTCTATAAACTCGGACTTGAATATCGCTACATACTAATGTATCTGCGCGGAGAATTTAAAAGTTTTGATGCTTTTTATGACAAGCTTTTTATGGAAATAAGACATTTGGCGAGAGAGCAAATGACTTGGTTTAACAAGCGAACAGATATTCATTGGATCGATATGACACAAAATCCTGTGAATGAAGCTGCTTCACTTATTGATGATTGGTATAACGAAGTTCCTGTATAGAACTAAGTTCTTCAGGTTTGCTTTCTTCTTTTTATCTCGTTGCGAACGGCTACAGTAATGAGAACAGTTCCTGATACTGCGAGGTAAATAAGCCATGCTTTGCTTCCGAAAATCTGACCGATAAGATAGATGACGAGAAATGCCGTGCTTACAGCTCCCAACAGTACGGTTTGACGACTGTGAAAGAAGAAACCCGCTACAAGGATTACTATGCATATAACGGCATATACCAGTCTGTCCGACATTTTTCCGGAATCAATTGCTATTCCTGCTAATATAGCCATAAGTATGTAACCGTAGATTATTCTTATCCTTACAGATAAGTCGTGATGCTCATTAAGACGTGTTATTATTGAAGGCATAAGCATAAAAAATAACGTAATCGGTAACAGCTTAAGCTGAATGATATCGGTAATCTTGTTGTACGGAGAGAATGGCAATCTGAACCATACAACCGCTGAAAGTGTTACTGCCAGCAAAGAAATTGCCCGTGTTTTGTTTTCCTTTGATGTGCTTCTGATAAAGTATGCAATTTCAATAATGGCAAAGGCAGCTAAAGCATAAATGTTTCTGTATGAATCAGAGAAGAGCATAAGAGTTGATACAGCTGATATTCCGTAAAAAATTGGGTCCTTAGTTACAGAACGTTTTCTCTCAAATGCGACAGCTATTGCGAATAACAAGACCGGAATGAGAAGTACAGGTATTCTGTATTCAGCCTGAAATAATTTTGCGAAGGCACATGAAGCCCATAATGTTGCTACGCCTGATAATACTTTTATTTCATATCGATAGAGAAATGCCCATAATGTCATCATTAAAATAAACAATATGCCTATAAACAATGTGACTTCTGTTCCACGATAGCTGCGGAAGTACTTTAAAGATATTAATGCCGGACTTTGTATTAATGCGGATACAAGAATTCCTGCCTGAACGCCTTTGAAATTCTCCTTTATAAATGTTATACGAGAATCGGAATCTTTATTACGCATTTGCATAATAAATAAGAATACAGTTTCTGCCAAGGAAGTTAAGGCATAAGGGAGAGCAATATCATTATATAAACCGGTATTTATCTTGTTGTTGTAGTATGCGCAGAATAAAACAAGGAAAACAGACGGCAGCGTGATTGCTGTCAAGCCTGAAAGCCAAGCTGCTTTACGGGTTGTATATCCGTTTATTTTAATTTCATTGAAAAGGAGACAACTGCTCAGCAACAACGGGATAACGGTGTTTATTACTGTAAATGCATTAAGATATGAATTCTCGATAAAAGTAAATAATACATTTATGTATACCATTGACAATGCTGCATAGAAGGAGATAATTACAACTTTTTTGTTACTGTCAAAGTGACCGATTGCGAATAAGGAGAAAACGACAGATGTAACTATAAGAGTTACAGATGTATATATTGAGTTGTAATCGGTGACTGCTAATAATGCAATAGACGGAACGAGAACCCATACTATACTGTAAAAATACTTGAGCCAATTATCTTTATGCTGACAAAGATATTGCAAAAATACTGCCAAGGCCATAAGAACAACTGTCAGCAGGATACATCCTCAGACAAATCTGATAGAATTGTCAACTAAAAAGATTATTACAGACAGAATTGTTGTGAAGCCTAAAAGAAATTCACTGCCTGAACAATAAAGCGGATTCTTTTTTATTAATGAGAATAATACCAAAGCCGTCAGATTTGCTGCGAAAACAAGTAAATCCAAAATAACGATACTGATATCCTGACAGTGTGATAGGCTTATTAACATAATCTCGAAGAGCAGAATTGCAGGGAAGGACAGATAATTCTTTTTCTTAAATATTCCGCAGAAAATGAATACTGCTATTGCAATTAATGTTTGCGGAACAAACAGCCAAGTAAAATCATAGTTGTTAACTTCAATACATAATGAAAATGCAGAAATAAACGTAAGAACAAGTCCTGTGGCAAATAGAATTTGAGAGAGCGGCTTTTTTATCAGCTTTATAAATGAAAGTGTAATAAAATACACTCCGACGAACAATAACCAAGCGGCGACAGCTGTCTCGGAATCGGTATTTATTATTTGCCTGCTTCCTAACAATATGAGTAAGCTGTGCGGTAAACTTAAAAGATTGTATTTAGTATTGTGAAAGGAGCCTATGAGGAACCCCACTCCTAAAAGAATAATAAAAATACCTGATATAAGTTCCTGCTCCGAACAGACTAAAGCGCACACTGTAAGTGCATAGTGATTAAAAATCGCAAACGAATCTGCTATTGCTCCTATGGAAGACAATACGGTATTCTTCGTTATTCGTTTTATGAACGGTGCAGTAACGGTGATAGCTGTTGCACAGAGTACAAAAAATACTACGTCAAGATTATAAGACCGGTCTTTTACAGTAACCAGAGAAATGATTATAGAAGTGATGCAAGACAAGGCGGTAAAAGCAAATACTCTGCTTTTGAAGAAGGCTGCACCGAATGCAGTAAGTAACATAAGACTTGCAAAAGCAACGGCAAAAGTATAATGACCTGTTGCTCCGTGAATTCCGAAGTTCTTTCCTAACAAATCAAATGCACTTGCACCGATGATGGTGATAGGAAGTGCGGCGCTTCCTATTGAATAGAACGCAAGTGCTGTACTCGGTAAATCAAGCTTAGCTTTGGCAAAAATACCTGCTGCAAGAAAAATTGCACTGAAAGATAACAAAAATAATGCTCTTATTCCGGTGGAAAGGAAACTCCATGTTGCGGACATAAAGCCTACTGAAGCCAAGAGCACAAGAATAACTCCGACTGTTAAAACAAGACCTGTATTTGAAGTATCAATAAGATCTTTGAGTTTTTTGTCACGTCTATGTTTAACTTCTTCCGACTGCTGAACGGTTTTAACTGCTTTTGCAGATGGAACTGTTGCATTAACAGGCGCAGGTTCAGATAAGTTCTTAATATCATTCTCCGTGTTGATTGATTTTGCGTTTTTCAGTTCCGCTGCAAGTTTCTTGTTCTTTTCTCTTTCTTTTCGATACAAATCAAGAAGGTTTTTTGCTTCATTGTTCTTTGAAATAAATAATATCAGAAGCGGAATAGGCGAGAGTAAGTACACTATTCCCAATATGACTCCAATTACCATGTTTTTATCCTCTTTTACACACTATATATACTCCGAAAGCTTGATAAAAAATACTTTGATTATCAAACTAATTAAAGTATACACTCGTATTCTGCCTAAGTAAATATGCTATTGTTAATTAATTGTTAAGGAAAAAACGAACATCAGTAGTATCTTACTTTACAATTCTTCTTATAAGAGGAATTTTACTCAATACAAATATGCTCAGAACTGACAGAATCATTGTTGTTATACTGAATAACGGTATACCGTAGTATGAAGGTATATTGAGAACCGGAAGAGTACGAACAATTAAGTCAAAGAAAATAATATGAATGAGATATACACCGAACAGAAGCGGTGATACAAAAGCAAGAAAGCGAGTAAAGAAACCGATTCGTATTTTTTCAACAGAAATAATCAAAAGGTATATGCTTAATGAAGCAAGCATTACAGGAAGACATCTGTATGCGAGAAACAGAGAATAGAACGCATTGTTTTTGAAGGAGAATAATAATGTGCCTCCTATTGTTATCGCGTTTGACAAAATGAAAATGAGAACGAGAAGCCATTTGCGTACCTTGAAACCGCCTTTTACTGCTTCATATAAAATACTGCCGGCCAAAAAGTAACCGAGATAGTATGTGCCCTGAACCAACGGAATCTCATATGAGAGTGTAGTCTTAATTTCAAACCATTCAAAAATAATTCTGAGAAGAGTGCTGCCGCCGCAGAAAACAATCCACAGAGCCAAGAAGTATTTCTTTTGATTTTTGCTCATGTGTACCGCGAGAATTCGTGCGAAAGGAGAAATAATATAAAGAGCTATTATTACGTACATAAACCACAGATGCGGCTTTAGATTATCGTATATGAGTGTAAAATATTGTTCTCTGGTAAATTCATATTTCATATAATATATATCGAAAATGATATATATAAGAGTCCAACTTATAAGTACAGACAGGAAATGAAATATCTTGTTCCGGAGTTTTTTTGACGGAATATCACGGTTAAGAGTAAGCGCTCCGCTTATCATAAAGAAAAGAGGAACCGAGATTCTTCCCAGACTGTTAAAGCAGGATGCCGCAACAAACGATGAAGATTTTACATGCGGAAGATATCTGCAGTATTGATTACTGAAGTGAATAATTATAACCAACAGTGTTGAAATAAGTCTTATAATATCAAATCTGTATTCGCGTTCCTTCAATTTGTTATTCCTCTTTTATAATGTCGAATTTATCCACAAATGATTATATGGTTATCGGGAAATAATCATATATCGGTAACTGAACAAAAAAATAACGATTTAGGAACGGTTTGTTGTTATATGGAATAAAAAAGCAACACCGGAGTTGCCGAACCGATGTTGCCTAAAATGAGTTTATAACATGAAATGAGTTATTCAAATTGTTTATACATCTAGAATACAAGATGTATTGATTTTTTACTACCCGATAAATTCGATAAAAAAACAGGAGTAATTTGTAATAAATAGCAAAAAAGAGTGCTTTTTTGTATTCTTTTGTACCTTTTTTGATGTGTTTGTATAAAATACCCGGAATTCCTAATTTGATACAGTTGACTGTTGCAAGAAACAGTTTTTATTCTTACACTTAATATTATACATATAAACAGAAAAGGATAGTTGAATGAGTAGAATTAATGTGATATTTGATTTGGACGGAACACTTATTGATACTGAGAAGCTTTACCGTAAATATTGGCCTATGGCATTCGCGGATTACGGATATGAATTATCAGATGAACGTGCGTTAATGTTAAGATCTTTGGGAAGACCGTTCTCGCCCATTCTCATGAAGGAATGGTTTGGTGAGGATTTCAATTATGATGCGGTAAGACAACGCCGTAAAGAATACATAGAAGAATATATTAATAAAAACGGAATAGAGTTAAGACCGGGTGTAATAACTTTATTGGACAGACTTAAGTCAGAGGGCATTACGACTGCAATAGCAACCGCTACTGATTTGGAGAGAACTTCGAAATATTTACAAATGGTAGGTTTGGAAAAAGAATTTGAACATATTATTTGTGCCACAATGGTAAAACAGGGAAAGCCTGCACCTGATATATATAATTATGCAATAGAAAAGCTTGATGCTGACAAGAATTTTACACTTGCCGTTGAAGATGCTCCTAACGGTGTTTTGAGTGCATACAGAGCCGGACTTAGGGTGATTTATGTTCCTGATCAGACACCTTCAGATGACAGTATTCGTTCGCATATTTATTCGGAGGTCGGAAGAATTGACGGTGTTATAGATGTAATAAATAATTTGAAGTCGGAGGTTGGAGAAGTATGAGTACGTTGTTTATTAATGCTGCGTGGAGAGATGAATCAAGAACGGAAAAGCTTGCCCGTGAATACCTCCTAATATATAAGTTGTAGGAATTAAGATACCCAACAGCCAGTTAGGACTTATTCCTCTCATTGTTTAAGCTGTACAATGTATAAGCATAGGTCTGACCCACACCACCTTGGACCCTATTGGCGTCCGTAAGAAAGC
>JAZLGO010000030.1:0-22080 GCA_045616305.1 Saccharofermentans sp.
TGATATATTTATTTTTGAAGTGAAGGCAAGAAGGTATTTTCGTAACTCTGACTATGGGGGACCTGAAAGCGCCGTCACAGCTTCGAAGCGTCGTAAAATATTTAAAACAACCAAATACCTGGTGCATAAATTCGATTTTTATGACCGATGTATTAGCTATTTAGTTATATCTGTGCTGTTTGACGCGACAGGTTTAATACAAAATGTAGAATTTATTCCTTTCGAGTAAATAAAAATGAAAACCCGTTGTATAAAACTTTCATAATTATTATAATTAGTTCGTGTTTTATTAGGGATTAATGCGGAAATATGAAAGTTTGTTAAATAAAAGTTTCATTTTTTATAAATGTTTGCGGAGGTTATTGTATGAAGTCGTATAAGGAAATGACGAAAGCAGAGTTAGAAGCAGAGAGAGCTTTGGTAAATGGAAAACTTAATGAGTTTAAGAAAATGAATTTGTCTCTTGATATGACTCGAGGTAAGCCTTCTCCGGCACAGTTGGACCTTTCGAATGATTTATATAAGGTTCTTGATAACAGTAATTTTAAGTCGGCCAAAAATGAGGATTGCCGTAATTACGGTGTGCCTGCAGGTATTGAAGAAGTAAGAATACTTTTTGCTGATATTCTTGATACTGATAAAGATAATATTTTTGTAGGCAATGCTTCAAGCCTTAATATTATGTTTGATACATTGATGAGAGCCATGGTTTTCGGTGAGATTGATTCAGATAAGCCTTGGGGACAGGAACCTGTTAAGAAGTGGCTTTGCCCTGTTCCGGGTTATGACAGACATTTTAAAATTACAGAGACTCTCGGTTTTGAGCTTATTAATATTCCGCTTAAGGACGACGGTCCTGATATGGATATGATCGAGAAACTTGTTGCCGAAGATGAGACAATCAAGGGAATGTGGTCAATTCCTTGTTATTCAAATCCTGACGGAGTTGTTTTCTCTGAAGATGTATGTAACAGACTTGCTTCTATGAAGACAAAGGCCAAGGATTTCAGAATTTATTGGGATAATGCTTATTGTGTTCATCATCTCTACAGTGATACGACTAAGCAGGGCAAGATACCGGATATTCTCTCTTTGTGTGAGAAAGCAGGTAATCCGAACAGAGTATATGAATTTGCTTCTACATCAAAGGTTACGTTGGCTGGTTCAGGATTGGCTGTTATGGCATGTAATAAAGACAATATGAAGCATTCAATGAAGTATATTAATACTCAGACTATTTGCTCAAATAAAGTAAATCAGCTTGCACATGTTTCTTTCTTAAAGAATGTTGACGGAGTAAAGGCTCAGATGGCTAAGCATGCTGATATATTAAGACCAAAGTTTGAGATGACACTTAATATACTTGATGAGGAGTTAAGCGGTGCTGATATTGTTAATTGGCGTAAGCCTCTCGGCGGATATTTTGTAAGTGTTTTTGTTTATCCGGGAACTGCTTCCAAGGTTGTTTCCATGTGTAAGGAACTCGGAGTTGCATTTACGCCTGCAGGCGCAACATATCCATATGGTAAGGATTCTGAAGATTCCAATATAAGAATTGCACCGAGTTTTCCTTCAATTGATGATATAGAGAAGGCTGTCAGAGTTTTTGCTCTGTGTGCAAAGTCCGCAGCTCTTGATGAATTATTGGCATAATGTCAGTAGGATATAAACGCATTTAGTGTTATTGTTTAAATGTATTTTGATTAGACTATGGGAGGCCGTTAAATATGAATGATTCTTATGAGAGTCCGCTTAATTCAAGATATGCCAGTAAAGAAATGCAATATATTTTCTCACCTGATAAGAAGTTTAAGACTTGGAGACTTCTTTGGATTGCTCTTGCAAAGTCAGAGAAGGAGTTAGGTTTGGATATAACTGATGAGCAGATTGCAGAATTGGAGAAGTTCAAGGATGACATCAATTATGATGTTGCCAGAGAAGAAGAGAAGAGACGCCGTCATGACGTAATGAGTCATGTTTATGCTTATGGTGTTCAGTGTCCTTCTGCAAAAGGAATTATTCATCTCGGTGCTACTTCATGCTATGTTTGTGACAATACCGATATTATTCTAATGTTTGAGGCACTTACCCTGATTCGCAAAAGAATTGTTGTTTGTATGGATGCTCTTGCAAAATTTGTTGAGCAATATAAGGATATGCCTACTCTCGGTTTTACACATTATCAGCCTGCACAGATGGTTACTGTAGGAAAGCGAGCTTCTCTTTGGCTTCAGGATTTAATGTTTGATCTTGATGAAGTAGAAGAGGTTTTAAGTAAGCTCAAGCTTCTCGGTTGTAAGGGAACAACAGGTACGCAGGCATCTTTCCTTGACTTGTTCAACGGTGATCATGATAAATGTGTAGAGTTAGATAAGAAAATTGCTAAATATATGGGATTTGATTCGACATATTATGTGTCAGGTCAGACATATTCCCGTAAGGTTGATTCAAGAGTGTTGAATTGTCTTTCTTCAATTGCACAGAGTGCTCATAAATTCAGTAATGATATTCGTATCCTTCAGCATTTGAAGGAGATTGAAGAACCGTTTGAATCAACACAGATTGGTTCATCGGCAATGGCATATAAGCGTAATGCTATGCGTTCCGAGAGAACTGCTTCTCTGTCCAGATATGTTATGTGTGACAGCATGAATCCAATGTTAACAGCTGCTGAGCAGTGGTTTGAGAGAACATTGGATGATTCAGCTAATAAGAGAATTTCAGTTCCTGAAGCATTCCTTGCGGTAGATGCGATTCTTGGTATTTATCTTAATGTTGTATCCGGACTTGTTGTTTATCCAAATATGATAAATAAACACATTAATGATGAGCTTCCTTTTATGGCTACAGAAAATATTATGATGGAAGCTGTTAAGCGCGGAGGCGACAGACAGGAACTTCATGAGAAGATTCGCGTTTATTCCATGGAAGCAGGTGCTGTAGTTAAGCAGGAAGGCAAGCCGAATGATCTTTTGGAGAGAATTGCCAATGATCCTGCATTCGGACTTGACAGAGCTTCACTCAGTGAACTCTTGAATCCGAAGCTTTACATCGGTCGTTGCCCTGAGATGTGTACAACTTTCCTTAATGAGTGTATTTACCCTATTCTTGAGGCACATAAAGATGATTTGGCTGTTGATGCAGTTGAACTTAACGTTTAATTTTACAGGTATATTTAATTAATAGTAACAAAAGCGTTGTGATTTAGTGTATAATCACAACGCTACTTTTTAGTTCGGAGTAATAAACAGATGATTTATTTTGATAACAGTGCAACAACAAAACCAATACCTGAAGTAATTGAGGCAGTAAGTAAGAGTCTCAGTTCAGATACGTTGTTCGGTAATCCGGGTTCACTTCATGAACTTGGTACGATTGTTACAAAAGAATATAATAATCAGCTTAAAGCCATTGCTTCAGTTTTGCATTGCTATGACAATGAACTGTATTTTACTTCGTGTGCAACAGAAAGCGCCAATACTGCAATTTTGGGGTATATAACAAGACATAAACGTGAGGGTAATGTTATTATCTCGACACGTACAGAACATAAAGCTACGCTTGAGACATTAAAAAAAGCGGAAGAAGCCGGATTTATCGTTAGGTTTACGGATGTGGACAGAAACGGTAAGCCTAAGCTTGATATGCTCGAGGAACTTATTGATGATGAAGTTATTCTTATGTGTTTTACGCATGTTAATAATGAGACCGGTTCAGTTCTTCCATTGGAAGAAATCGTAAATATTCGTAATAAGAAGAATCGTAAGATTGCTATTTATTTGGATATGGTTCAGTCTGTCGGTAAGCTTGCAATCGACTTAAAGAAAATGAATATTGAGATGGGTTCGTTCTCAGGTCATAAAATCCATTCCGTAAAAGGTACAGGACTTCTTTATGTTAAAGCTGGTGTCAGCATAAATCCTTATATTCTGGGTGGCGGTCAACAGAATAATATGCGTTCGGGAACGCAGAGTCTTGTGCTTGCGGAGGCTTTCAGAGTTGCTCTTGAAGAATCATATAAGTATTTTGATGTGTCTCACAAGATTGTACATGAGATAAATCAGTTTCTTAGGGAAGAGTTAGTAAAAAGAGAAGCTGTTATTTTGTCTCCTGATGATGCTTTAGATTATGTTTTGAATGTTTCTTTTAAGGGATTTGAATCCGAGACTATGCTTCATTGTCTCGAAAAGTATGGTATTTATGTGTCCACGATATCCGCATGTTCGTCTAAAACAAAAAAGGTGAGTTATGTTCTTTTGGATATGGGAATAGACAGAAAGACGGCCGGTAACAGTATAAGACTCAGCTTTTCGAGATTTAATACGATGGAAGAGGCAAAGGAATTTATTGCCTCAGTAGATGAGATATATAAGCTTTTTGCTTTGTAAGGAGATAATTATGGGTAGTAATGTTATTTTGGCAAGAATGGGTGAAGTTACTCTTAAAGGTCTTAACAGAGGCGTTTTTGAGAATAAACTTATGTCGAATCTTAAGTACAGACTAAGGGGCTTCGGAAAGCTTTCTGTTTTTCAGAGTCAAAGCAGACTTTGGATTGAGCCAAAAGATGAGAATAATGAGTATTTTGAAAGTGAATCCAAAGCAATGGATTTGCTTAATGCTTGTACACAAGTATTCGGTATAGTGTCTGTAAGTTTTGCCAGTAAGTTTGACGGCGGCTATGATGAGATTGTAAAAGAGAGTATTGACTGTGTTGAGAATTACATCAATAATCATCCTGAGCACAAAACTTTTAAAGTTGAATCAAAGCGTGGCGATAAATCATTTCCTATGACATCTATGGAATTGTCCGGAGAAGTAGGTTATGAGATTCTTGAGCATTTTCCTCAACTTTCTGTTGATGTTAAAAATCCTGATTTTGTTTTGTCAGTTGAGGTAAGAGAATTCAATTATGTATATGCCGGAAAGATAATGGGTCACAGAGGACTTCCTGTCGGTACTGCAGGTAAGGGGATGCTCTTATTATCCGGCGGAATTGACAGCCCTGTTGCCGGATATATGATGGCAAGCAGAGGAATGCAGCTTGATGCAGTTTACTTTCATTCATATCCGTATACGAGTGACAGAGCTAAAGATAAGGTAATTGATCTTGCAAAAATCGTATCCGGATTTTCAGGAAGAATGAATCTTTATGTTGTTGATTTTACGCAGATTCAGTTGGATATGTATAAAAATTCACGTCAGGATATGCTTACGGTTACCATGAGACGAGTTATGTTTCAGATAGCGGAAGAGCTTGCCAAAAAAAACGGATGCGGATGTCTTATTACAGGTGAGAGTCTCGGTCAGGTTGCAAGTCAGACGTTAGAGGCTATCAATATTACCAATGAAGTGGTAGAATTACCTGTGTTCAGACCTTTAATAGGAATGGATAAGGAAGCTACTTGTGATTTATCACGCAGAATAGGTGCATTTGAGACATCAATTCTTCCGTATGAGGATTGTTGTACGGTATTTGTTGCCAAGCATCCAAAGACACATCCTAAGCATAAGGATATTGAGGAAGCTGAATCTAAGCTTGATATTAAGCAAATGGTTTATGACGGCGTAAATAAGAATTTGGAAATTATTGAGATTTAATATACATTGGGAGGAACAACATGGGATTGTTTAATAAGAACAAGGATGGTAAAAGCATTTCTGATGAGGAAAAGGAACAGAATAATTACTTTACCGATGTTTTCGATGAGGTAGACAAAGAGATTCAGGAAGAACGTGATGAGAGAATCAGAAAAGAAAATGAAGCCGAGAAAGAACGTAATGAACGAATTCAGAAGATTGAGGCTGCTGAGATTTGTTTTGATGTAGCTGATATTAAAGGCGTCGAGAAGCCTTATGAGCCTGATGCTGACGGAAAGATTAAGTTCGTTTTGGAGAATTGTCAGCCTTATTCTGTTATCTTATCTGAGATTCAGGAGTTTGACGGCAGTACGTTGATTGCTTCCGGAAGAGTGTTCGGCACAATAGCTTCCAATTCAGATACATTTTTATATTTACCGAACGGTAAGGTCGTTAAGATTACACTCGGCAGTATTTATGATAAGGATTTGAATCCTGTTGACAGTATTAAAGATGATATATTAAGTATTAAGATTAAGAAGGAACCAAAGAAGAGTATTGCTAAGTATTCTGTTTTGTCTTCTTTCTGCTCTGTAGCAAAGGACAGTCAGGTTATGACAAATCCTTTGATGTATGCATATACTCTCGGATTTAAGGAATTGCATAATATTCCTGAATTCTCATCTGTTTTTGTATATACTTTTGTTCACACTAAGTTTTCTACTCCTGCGATAAGAAGTGAGGACGGCAGACCGGGATTCCTTATGCTTAAGCCGTCAAAGGATGCTCCGACAGCTGAGTTGCCATTGTTTACAGATATTCAAAGCATGTCTGTTGCAGAGAAAAAAATGAATACTCAACAGGGAAATAACAGAGTTGCTGCAGTTGTTTCTTTTGTAGGTGTAGCAAAGAATTTGCTTGATGCGGGAAACGGTATTGTTATTAATCCGTTTACTCCGTGTCCTATAATGATTCCTAATAAACTCGTAAGAGAGATTACCGAGATTGAGAGTTTTCGTAAGGAATTCAATTTTGGTCAGTAAAATATAGTTTTTAGTTCTATATTTTGTTGCTATTAAACAGTTTTTTTACTTTACTATAATTAAGTTTTTAAGTATTATTAATAGATGGTTATAAACAATACGGAGGAAATATATATGTACGATCATATTAAGGCACAGGATCCTGAACTTTATTCAGCTATAATGTCCGAGCTTAACAGACAGAGAAATAAGATTGAGCTTATTGCATCTGAGAATTTTGTTTCTGAGGCAGTTATGGAGGCAGCGGGTTCTCCTTTAACAAATAAGTATGCTGAAGGTTATCCTGGAAAGCGTTATTACGGCGGATGTGAATATGTTGATATTGCTGAGCAGTTGGCAATTGACAGACTTAAGCAGCTTTTCGGAGCAGAGCATGTTAATGTTCAGCCTCACTCAGGTGCGCAGGCTAACACAGCTGTATATTTTGCTGTTCTTAAGCCGGGTGACAGAATTCTCGGAATGGATTTGTCACATGGTGGTCATCTTACACATGGTATGAAGCTTAATGTATCAGGTAAGACATATGAGTCTGATTTCTATCAGGTTGATAAAGAGACAGGTTGCATTGATTATGATGCTGTACTTGCTAAAGCTAAAGAGTTTAAGCCTAATATAATTGTTGCAGGTGCTTCTGCATATCCTAGAATTATCGATTTTAAGAAGTTCCGTGAGATTGCTGATGAGGTTGGCGCATATTTGTTTGTTGATATGGCTCATATTGCGGGTCTTGTTGCTGCAGGCTTACATCCTAATCCTGTTCCGTATGCTGATTTTGTTACAACAACTACACATAAGACTCTTCGCGGTCCTAGAGGCGGTGTTATTATGTGTAAGGAGCAGTATGCTAAGCAGATCGATTCTGCTGTTTTCCCTGGTCAGCAGGGTGGTCCTTTGATGCACATTATTGCTGCTAAGGCTGCTGCTTTTAAGGAAGCTCTGACTCCTGAGTTCAGAGATTATGCAAATAATATTGTAAAGAATGCTAAGGCTATGTCTGAGCAGCTTCTTAAGAGAGGCGTAAATCTTGTTTCAGGCGGTACTGATAACCATCTTATGCTTATTGATTTGAGAGGTACAGGTGTTACAGGTAAGGAGCTTCAGAACAGACTTGATGACTGTAATATTACTGCAAACAAGAATACAATTCCGTTCGATCCTGAGAAGCCTTTTGTTACTTCAGGTGTTCGTATCGGTACACCGGCTGTAACTTCAAGAGGTATGAAGGAAGAGGATATGATTGTTATTGCTGATTGCATTGCAGATTGTATTTTTGATTATGAGAATAAAAAGGATTCCGTAATTGCTCGTGTTGCTGAGCTTACTGCTAAGTATCCGCTTTATGCTGATATTAAGTAATTAATATTTAGTTTTATTTTAAAGACGTTGTCTGAGACTTATAGTTTTGAGACAGCGTCTTTTTTTATGCTATAATATGTCTACATTACAGCTAAGTGAGGATTTATGAACGATTTTGGATCTCAGCCGTTAGCATATAAAATGGCACCGCGTACGTTAGATGAATATATTGGTCAGGAACATATTATCGGTAAAGGTAAGCTTCTTCGAAGAATGATTGAAGCTGACAGATTATCATCGATAATTTTATTCGGACCTCCGGGCGTAGGCAAAACTGCTTTAGCAAGATTAATATCCAATACTACAAGTTCTAAATTTGAGAAAATAAATGCTGTTACTGCGGGTGTCGGTGATATAAAACGAATAACTGAGGATGCTTCCAATCCGATGCTTTCGGGTAATAAAAAAACAGTTCTGTTTATTGATGAGATTCACAGATTCAACAAGCTTCAACAGGATGCACTTTTGCCTTTTGTTGAAGATGGTACGATTATATTAATCGGTGCTACGACCGAGAATCCTTTTTTTGAAGTTAACAAAGCTCTTATATCAAGATCTACCGTACTTCAGCTTAAACCGTTAACTGATGAGCATATAATAAAAATTCTTAAAATGGCTGTTAATGATAAAGAACGCGGATTTGGAAATATTGATGTTGATATGTCAGATGAGGCATATAAGATAGTTGCCTCTTTATCGGCAGGTGATGCAAGAAATGCACTCAAGGCACTTGAACTTGCAGTGATTACTACTCCTCCTGATAAGAAGGGAGTAATAAGAATTGATAAAGATGTAATATCTGATTGTATGCAGAAGAAAACTCAGGTTTTTGATAAAAACGGTGAGAATCATTATGATAATATTAGTGCGATGATAAAATCCATGCGAGGTTCTGATCCCAATGCAGCCGTTCTTTATCTTGCAAGAGCGATAGAAGCCGGTGAGGATATAGAATTTCTTGCCAGAAGAATTCTTATTTGTGCGAGTGAGGATGTCGGTATTGCAAATCCGAATGCGGTGTTAATAGCTAATGCATGTTATCAGGGAATAATGCAGGTAGGAATGCCTGAAGCAAGAATTTTACTTTCGGAAGCCTGTATTATGGTTGCTTCCTCACCTAAATCCAATCGTTCTTATTTAGCAATAGATGCTGCACTGAATGATGTCAGAAACGGTGATACCGGAGCGGTTCCTATGCATTTACGTAATGCGCCTGCCAAGGGAATGTCAGATCTCGGTTACGGCGTTGGATATAAATATCCTCATGATTTTCCGCATCATATTACTAAACAACAATATATGCCGGATGGAATGGAAAATAAGATTTATTATGAACCGACTGATATCGGATATGAGAAGAAGGTAAGTGAGTATTTGTTGTTCGTTAAGAAAATTACAAATACGGAAGAAGAAGAGTAAAACCAGTTGAAATTTACATTATTTGCGAAGAATACAGCTTTTTTTTAATCCTCGTAACATATGTTACGAGGATTTTTTTACAATGGTTTATTTTATCTATTGTTAATATTCTATTATTTGATTTGGAGATAATAATATGACCAGAGTTTATCTTGATAATGCAGCAACAACAATGGTTAGACCTGAGGTTGTTGAGGAGATGAATAAAGCTTTTACTGAGTTTTGGGGAAATCCTTCATCAATTTATGAGGAAGGTGAGGTTGCCAAAGCTTTAATGAATGATGCAAGAGAACGAATTGCTAAGTGCCTTAATGCCGATTCAAGTGAGATATTTTTTACTTCCTGCGGAAGTGAATCCGATAACTGGGCTATTAAGGGGGCAGCACTGAAGTATGGTGATAAGAAGAAAAAAATTATTATTTCTTCAATTGAACACCATGCAATTCTTCATACATGTGATGCCCTTAAAAAACAGGGTTTTGAGATAGTAAAGCTTCCTGTTGACGAATATGGTGTTGTAAATGTTGATGAACTTAAGAAGAATATTGATGATAATACTCTTATTGTATCTATCATGTATGCAAATAATGAAATCGGTACTATTCAGCCTGTAAAGGAGATTGCTTCTATTTGCAAGGAGCATAAGGTTCTGTTCCACACAGATGCAGTTCAGGCATGCGGAAGTGTTAAAGTTGATGTTAAAGATATCGGATGTGATATGCTTTCACTTTCAGGGCATAAGCTTAATGCACCTAAGGGTGTAGGTTTGCTTTATATTCGAAAAGGTGTTGTTATAAATAATCTCGTTGACGGTGGCCAGCAGGAGAGAGGTAAGCGAGCAGGCACTGAGAACCTCCCATATATCTTAGGTCTCGCTAAGGCTCTTGAACTGGCTTGTCAGGAGATGGATGAGACATCTGAGAGAATACAGGATATTCGTGATACTCTTATTGCTGAGATTGAAAAGGAAATACCATACTGTCGTCTTAACGGTCACAGAACACAGAGACTTCCGGGTAATGTGAATTTCTCGTTTAACTTTATTGAAGGTGAGTCAATGCTTTTGTTCCTGAATATTAACGGTTTTGCATGTTCTTCAGGTTCAGCATGTACATCAGGTTCACTTGATCCTTCACATGTTCTTCTTGCAATCGGACTTCCGCATGAGATTGCACACGGTTCGCTCAGGATTTCTATAGGTAAGTTTAATACTAAGGAAGAGGTATTGAGTATTGTCCCTGTTTTGAAAGGAATTGTACAGAAACTCAGAGATATGAGTCCGCTTTACGAGGATTTTATGAACGGCAGAGATTTTGTACAAGGAAAATGTGCATTGTGTGATTGATAGAATCAGATATTTATATTTTCGAGAATAAAAGGAGATTAATTATGTATTCAGAGAAGGTAATGGATCATTTTCAAAATCCGCGTAATGTAGGTGAGATAGAAGATGCAAACGGTGTAGGCGTTGTAGGTAATGCCAAATGCGGAGATATCATGAAGATGTATCTCAAGATTGAGGGAGATGTAATTACAGATTGTAAGTTTAAGACATTCGGTTGCGGCAGTGCTATTGCTACTTCTTCTATGGCTACTGAGCTCATTAAGGGTAAGACGATTAAAGAGGCTATGTCTCTTACAAACAAAGCTGTTGCTGAGGCTTTGGACGGACTTCCGCCGATAAAGATGCATTGCTCATTACTGGCTGAGCAGGCTGTTAAGGCAGCTTTGAAAGACTACTATGATAAGAACGGCGGTATTCCTGAAGAATATAATGATTACTTTAATGTACTCAATGAAGATGAGCATGAGCACGGAGAGGAAGAATGACAAAGATTAAGAAGCTTATTACAGCCTTAATTATGTCTGTTGTTCTTGCTGTGTCATTTGCAGGTTGCGATAACGGCGTAAAGCCTATGGATATGCTGACAAAAAGCAGTATTAATATTTCTGCAGCTAATTGTGCCAGAGGGTATTTACAGGCTATATTTACCTATGATGAGAATTTGTTTATGGCATGCTTTCCGGAGGGAGCCTATGACAGGTTCTACGGTCCTGAATATTTTAAGAGTCTTTGTGAGATAACCGACGCTTCTGAATTTACATTCCTCGGAACGCGTAACGGCGCAGTCAGACCGATAGATGAAGAGAAGGAAAGCCTTTTCAAAGATACGGCTCTTCGCATCGCTTCGGTACACGGTGTTGATGAGAATTCCATAACTGATATTCAGGTAGTAAATACGAAGGTCTATTTCTCTTCTGACGGAAAGAATTTCTCGAATGATTGTTATGTTATGGTATATAAAAGTAATAATTTCTGGTATGCATTTGAATTAGAGACACCGGAGGAGGAGTAATTCTCCTCTTTTTTATTACAAACTTTCTGCAATCGGAACTCTGTTTTCAAAGTGATAAACTTCATTTATTCCGTTTGCTTTAAGATATTCACAAGTCTCGCTAAAGTATATTCCTAATGTGTTTGCATTGTGTGAATCCGAACCAAGAGAAATCATTTTGCCGCCCATATCAATATAACGTTTTATTATAGCCGGATCAGGCATATATTCTTTAACACGACGTTTCCTTAACTTGTGTATAGAGCGCGTATTGATTTCGAGACATTTGTTTTTAGCTGTCATAACCTCGAAAAGATGGTCAAAGGCCTTTGGACAGTCACAGTAAAGCATTTGCTTGATTTTGTAATTACTGTATCTGTTAATATAGTCATAGTGACCGATAATATCGTAGTTGTTGCAGAGCTCAGCCATTTCAGCCATAGCTTCAATATATTCGCTGTATAATTCTTCCTTCGGTCTTTTATAGCATTCACGATAGTAATATATATCCTGACCGTCAACGAGATGATTACTTAATATAATCTGATCAAAAGGTATGGAAGCAGCAAGGATGTCAACCTCAGAAGCCAGATGCTTCTGATATCCGAACTCAATTCCCATAAGTAAATTTACTTTATCCTGTGATAAGTTTTTCCATGTTTTAAAAGCATCGGCATATTGCGATATATCAAAAATCTGGTCGTCAAAACCGAGTTCATAGTGTTCGGTAACTGCAACCGAACTGATTTTCTTTTCTTTGGCGGCTGTAATTAACTCATATATGCTCATCTCTGCATCAAAGCTGAAATGACAGGTGTGATTGTGTGTATCGCTTACCATGTATTTATATCCTTATCGCTCTTTTGGTCTAAAGTTAATGTTATCATATTTTTGAATTATTGATATAATATTTTCGATAATAAAGATTAGAAGGTGATTGATATGGCTTCAAAAAAAGATAAAAAGAATTCAGTAAAATCATTGTTTGCGGAATTTCCTAATATGTATAAGGAATCCGGGAAGGATGCTATAGCTGATTGCATGGATTATGCCGAGGATTATAAGGCATTTCTTAATATCAGCAAGACAGAAAGAGAGTTTGTTAAGAATACTATCGAAGCTGCCGTTGAGAAAGGCTTTGTGGATATTAATTCAAAGGATAAGTTATCTTACGGTGACAAGGTTTATGCTTCAATCAAGGGTAAGGGTTTATGCCTTGCCGTAATCGGTAAGGAATCCGTAGCAAAGGGAATTAATATTCTCGGCGCACATATAGATTCTCCGAGACTTGATTTAAAGCCTAATCCGATTTATGAGGATAAGGAAGCTTGTTATTTTAAGACTCATTATTACGGCGGAATAAAGAAATATCAGTGGACAACAATTCCTCTTGCGATTCACGGTTGTGTATTTACCAAAGACGGTAAGCAGGTTGATTTGTGTGTAGGTGAGAATGACGATGATCCGATTTTTTACATTACAGACCTTCTTCCGCATCTCGGTAATGAGCAGATGAGAAAGAATGCCAATGAGTTTATCTCCGGTGAGGATTTAAATGTTGTTATCGGCGGTATGCCTTTGGATGACGATGGTTCAAAGGAATTATATAAAGCAAATATTTTGAAGTATCTTAATGATAATTACGGTCTTGTTGAGAAGGATTTTGTATCTGCCGAGATTGAAATTGTACCTCAGATGAAGGCAAGAGATGTAGGTTTTGACAGAGCGTTCATAGCTGCTTACGGTCATGACGACAAAGTATGTGCTTATCCTGCAATTACTGCTTTGTTTGAGCAGGAGAAGCCTAAGAAAACTTGTGTTTGTCTTCTTACTGATAAAGAAGAAATCGGTTCATATGCAAATTCAGGTGCTCAGTCAGTTCTTTATGAGAATTTTATGATGGAACTTCTTGCAAAGACTGAGGACGGAGCTTTCGATCTTCTTAAGTATCGTAAAGCTATTGCTAATTCAAATATGCTTTCTGCTGATGTATCAAATGCTTACGATCCTAAATATTCATCTGTATCTGATGCAAATAATTCCGCATATATGTCAAAAGGAATTAAACTTGAGAAGTATGTCGGTTCCAGAGGAAAATCCGGCACAAATGAAGCAACAGGTGATTTTGTTGCTGAGATTACTCGTATTTTTGCTGAGAATTCAATTCCGTGGCAGACCGGTGAACTCGGTAAGGTTGATGCCGGCGGCGGCGGTACAATCTCAGCTTATATGGCAAAGCACGGAATGAATGTAATTGATTGCGGTGTTCCGGTTTGGTCAATGCATGCACCTTATGAAGTAATTTCAAAAATGGATTTGTATTATACATTCCTTGCATATAAGTCTTTTATAGAGAATATCTGATAATTATATGACTTTAAATTAAAGAAAAGTATGTGGCTTGTTTCTCCTCAGCGAAAATAAGACACATATTTTTTTGATATATAAAATGTGACTAAAAAACTATTCAAATACGTTAAAATTTCTTGCTCTTATCTATTAGACTTTGCTTCGAAAAATGTCTATAATTATTTGGTTAAATGCAATACTGTAATTTGAGAGGCTATCTATGAGTAGTGTTGATAAGGAAAAAATGATAAGAAAACTGACTGATAATGCCGGTGTTAAATCGCATATCAATCCGGAATTATATGCTAAATATAATGTAAAACGCGGACTTCGTAATAATGACGGTACCGGTGTACTCGTAGGACTTACCGAGGTCGGTGAGGTAATGAGTTACATAGTTGACGATGCTGAACGTGTTCCTGTTGAGGGAAGACTTTATTATCAGGGTTATGAGGTAAAAGATCTTGTTAACGGATTTTATAATAAAGGCAGATTCGGTTATGAGGAGATTGTTTATCTGCTTCTGACAGGAGAGCTTCCTACAACTGAGCAGGTAGATGAGTTTATCGAGCTTCTGGCAAGCTGTCGTAATCTTCCTGAGAATTTTACCGAGGATATGATTCTTAAGGCACCGAGTCCTGATATTATGAATAAACTTGCTCGTTCTGTGCTTGCTTTATATTCATATGACGATAATCCTGATTCAACAAGTATTGATAATGTAGTAAGACAGTCTATTGAGCTTATTGCAAGATTTCCTGTGCTTATATCTTATGCTTATGCAGCAAGACGTCATTACGTTGAGCATAACAGCCTTTATTTGAGAGATCCTAAGCATGAATATAATACTGCTCAGAATATTTTGCACTTAATCAGACCTGACGGCAAATTTACCGAACTTGAGGCAAGAATTCTTGACTTGGCTCTTGTTGTTCATGCTGAGCACGGCGGCGGTAACAATTCGTCTTTTGTTACTCATGCTGTATCTTCAACAGGTTCTGATACTTATTCTGTTATTGCAGCTGCTATCGGTTCGCTTAAGGGTCCTCAACATGGCGGTGCCAGCAATAAGGCATACGCAATGATGCAGGATTTGATGGCAAATGTAGATGATATTACTGATGAAAGTCAGATTCGTGCTTATCTTGTAAAAATTCTTCGTAAGGAGGCATTTGATAAGTCAGGTCTTATTTATGGTATAGGACATGCTGTTTATACTTTGTCTGATCCTAGAACAAAGCTTTTGACGAAGTATGCAGAGCAACTTGCCAAAGAGAAGGATAAGATGGATATTTATAATCTTTATCTTACTGTTGAACGTGTTGCTCCTGATGTATTCCATGAAGTTAAAAAGTCAGACAAGATAGTATGCGCAAATGTTGACTATTTTGCAGGATTTGTATATTCAATGCTTGACATTCCGCCGGTTCTTTTTACACCTCTTTTTGCTTGTGCCAGAATTGCAGGTTGGAGTGCTCACAGAATAGAAGAGCTTGTATCCGGAGGTCGTATTATGCGTCCTGCTTATAAGTGTGTAAATAAAAGAAGAGCTTATATTCCTATTGAGGAAAGAGATAATTAATCGTCAGTAATTTAAAATGATATTAAAGGGGATGTCTCAAAAGTGATTAATTCACAGAGAGTCAGGCCCCTTTTATTATGGCTTTATATATTTAAGCCAGAGACAACAAGATTCACTGAAAACCCCGTTTTCAGTCACTGTAAAGTGAGTCAAATTTGTAATGGATGTTATTGTATGGCTGAATTCTATTTAGTGTACTTATAGATAAAGGCGATTTTTTTACTGACGAAATTGTATTTAATTTCGCAAAAGTAAAAAAAGTTCTTGCAAAACAATAAATCGTATGATAATATACTCAAGCAATCGATGAGGCTCCATGGTCAAGCGGCTAAGACGGCGCCCTCTCACGGCGCAATCAGGAGTTCGATCCTCCTTGGAGTCACCAATAGGTCCGATTTTATTCGGACCTATTTTTTTGCTTTGTATTGTAGATTATACTTATCTGTGTTAAAATAAAAAAGAACATAATTTCTTTTTATGAGGCGTTAAATGGAAAATTATATTAAGATACGTGGTGCCAGAGAGAATAATTTAAAGAATATAGATGTAGATATTCCGAGAGATAAATTGGTTGTATTAACCGGTGTGTCAGGATCAGGTAAAAGTTCACTTGCTTTTGATACTATCTTTGCAGAAGGACAGCGACGTTATGTTGAATCCTTATCTTCTTATGCTCGTATGTTTCTCGGTCAGATGGAGAAGCCTGATATAGACAGTATTGACGGTTTGTCACCCGCAATAGCTATAGATCAAAAGACTACAAGTAAAAATCCGCGTTCTACAGTCGGTACTGTAACTGAGATTTATGACTACTTCAGACTTCTTTATGCACGTGTCGGAGTTCCTTATTGTCCGAAGTGCGGTAAGCCTATATGCTCACAATCGATAGATCAGATAGTTAATACACTTATAACAAAACATATGAATGACAGACTTATTGTTATGGCTCCTGTTGTTAGAGGACGTAAGGGTGAATTTGTTAAACAGTTGGAGGAATATCGTAAGTCAGGTTATGTTCGTGCCGAGATTGACGGTTCCATGTATGAGCTTGAAGAAGAGATAGAACTTGATAAGAATATTAAGCATAATATTTCAGTAGTTATCGACAGAATGGTTATGCGAGAAGATAATATTTCACGAGTAACAGATTCATGTGAACAGGCTTTAAAGCTTGCCGAAGGCTTGCTTTTGGTAAAGACTCAGAGAAGGATAACAGGAGATGACGGTGAACCTGCTTTTGAGGAAGAGAATGAGCTATTCTCGCAGCTTTTATCTTGTCCTGATTGCGGTTATTCAATGGGCGAGATGTCCACCAGAATTTTTTCTTTCAATACCGGATATGGTGCATGTCCTATCTGCAGCGGTATCGGAACGATTACAAGTGTTGACCCGGATTTGTGCATTCAAGATCCTAGGCTTTCGATAAATGACGGTGCAATCAGAACTGCAGGATGGAATTTTGATGATCCGAAGAGTTGGGGAAGATGTTTTATTGAAGCATTGTCCGAGAATTATAATTTTTCTCTTGATACGCCTTATATTGATTTACCTAAGGAAGTAAAGAATATCATTCTTTATGGTAACGGCGGACATAAATTGCATATTGATACACGTAACAGCGTATACAGGCGCGATAATGAGTATTACTCAGCTTGGGAGGGCCTGGTTCCGAGTGTAATGCGACGTTATCGCGAAAGCTATTCCGAAGATCAAAAGAAGAATCTTGAGCAGTATATGAATATTGATAATTGTTCTGAGTGTAACGGTTCCAGACTTAAGAAGGATTCTCTTTCTGTTTTGCTCGGCGGTCTTAATATTGCACAGATTACAGATTTGTGTATCAGTGATTGTAAGCTGTTTCTTTCAAAGCTTGTTTTCGGAGAACGAGAGAAGGTTATTGCTGAACCGATTTTGAATGAGATAAATGCAAGACTTCAGTTTCTTATTGATGTAGGTTTGGATTATATGACTTTGAGCAGAGCTGCTTCCACATTGTCAGGAGGAGAAGCTCAACGTATAAGGCTTGCTACTCAGATTGGTTCAGGACTTAAAGGTGTGTTATATATTCTTGATGAGCCTTCTATAGGTTTACATCAGCGTGATAATACAAAACTTCTGGAGACATTGTGTAAACTCAGAGATCTTGGTAATACTGTTCTTGTTGTTGAGCATGATGAGGATACAATGAGAATGAGTGATCAGATTGTTGATATCGGACCGAGAGCCGGTGTTCACGGCGGAACAGTTGTTGCTCAAGGAACTGTGGAAGAGGTAGAGGCTAATTTAAATTCATTGACAGGTGATTATCTTTCAGGCAGGCGATTTATTCCTGTTCCGAGTAACAGACGTAAACCGACGAAGGATATGATAACAATTAACAGAGCATTTTGTAATAATCTAAAGAATATTGATGTATCTATACCTGTAGGTCTTTTTACCTGTATAACGGGTGTGTCAGGATCCGGTAAGAGTTCGCTTATAAATTCTACTTTGGTTCCTTTCCTGTCACATAAGCTTAACGGTGCAAAGAAGACTAAAGTTAAGTGTGAATCTGTAGTTGGTTATTCAAAGCTTAACAAGATAATTGAGATTGACCAATCACCGATAGGCAAAACGCCAAGAAGTAATCCGGCAACTTACATTGGGGTTTTTGATTTAATAAGGGAATTGTTTGCTAATACACCTGATGCCAAGGCGAGAGGCTATAAAGCAGGAAGATTCAGCTTTAATGTAAAGGGCGGCCGTTGTGAGGTTTGCCAAGGTGACGGTGTAAATCGTATTGAGATGCATTTTTTGCCTGACGTTTATGTTAAATGTGATGTTTGCGGCGGTAAGAGATATAATCGTGAGACTCTTGAAGTCAAATATAAGGACAAAAATATTTCTGATGTGCTTGATATGACTGTTGATGAAGCAGTAGAATTTTTTGCTGCAGTTCCGAGGATTTATGCTAAAGTTAAAACTTTGCAAGAGGTCGGTCTCGGCTATATAAAGCTCGGTCAGCCGTCAACGCAGCTTTCAGGCGGTGAGGCTCAACGTGTTAAGTTGGCTTCGGAGCTGTCGAGAAGAGCAACCGGTAAAACGATTTATGTATTAGATGAACCTACAACCGGTCTTCATATTGCAGATGTCCATAAATTGATTGAGATTTTGCAGCGACTTGCCGAGAATAGTAATACTGTTGTTGTAATTGAGCATAATCTTGATGTTATTAAGACTGCAGATTACATAATTGATTTGGGACCTGAGAGCGGTGCAAGGGGCGGTACTGTAATTGCTGAAGGAACTCCTGAGCAGGTTGCTGAAGTAAAAGGATCATATACGGGTCAGTTCCTGAAGAAAATTTTGAAAAAGTCTAAGGATACTAATCAGTATTGTGACAGATCTGCCTTTATAGATATTGAGAAATTAAGGGAAGAGGCTATGGAAATAGTAACCGGACCTGCAGTTCGTCGTAAGATAAAAGAGTAGTATAAAAATATAGGCTCTTATAATGTAATAAAGAGCGGTTTAATTTTTTGTATTTTATTGTATAATAGCATTTCAAGAAGGTTTGTTTGAATAAGGATAGAGTATTTAACAAATTTGGTAAGAAGGATATTAAATAATGGATTTGTGTTCAGTTTGTAAGAAGCATGCGGCATTTATTTATACCAACAGCTTCGATGAGAATGGTAAAGAGTTGAGTCAGGGTTTGTGTTTGAAGTGCGCTTTTGAATCCGGGATTCCTCAGATTAGTAAAATGCTTCAGGGAAGCGGTGTTGACGAGAATAATATTGATGATATCACTGAGAAGATGGACAGCGTACTCAGAAGTAATATGAGTATGAATTCAGGTGAGATGATAAAGCAGATTGTCAATAGTATAAAAGACATTTCTTCTGATGATATTGAAGGGATGCTTAATTTCGATTTTCTTGGCGGAGATGAAGAGGAGGATGATTCAGATTACGATAATTTGACTCCTACCGCTGTTATGGATTCTGAAGAGGGCGACGAAGTTAATGATGATTCGGATGAATCTGATGATCCTTACAGTGATTTACCTAAAGGTTCTTTTGATAATATTTTCGGAAAGAGAAGAAATGATAGAAAGAAGAAGACCAGATCAAAATATAAATTTCTCGGTGAGTTTGGTACAAATCTTACTGAGAAGGCAGCACAGGGAAAGATCGATCGAGTAATAGGACGTGATGTTGAGATAGAAAGAGTTATTCAGATTCTTAATCGTCGTTCAAAGAATAATCCTGTTCTTATCGGTGCTCCTGGTGTAGGTAAAACTGCAGTTGCTCAAGGTCTTGCTTTGAGAATTGTAGAGAAGAAGGTTCCTGAGAAGATTCTTGGTATGGAAGTATGGCAGTTGGATTTGCCTGCTCTTGTTGCCGGTACTCAATTCAGAGGACAGTTTGAAGCGAGAATTAAAGGCGTAATTAATGAAGCAATCAGAGCAGATAATGTTGTACTTGTAATAGATGAATTACACATGATTATGGGGGCCGGAGATTCTTCTGAAGGTTCTACAAATGCTGCGAATATTCTGAAGCCGGCTTTAGCTCGAGGAGATTTAAGAATAATCGGTTCAACTACAACTTCAGAGTATAAGAAAATCGAGAAAGATTCTGCTCTTGAGAGACGTTTCCAAAAGGTTATGCTTGATGAACCTTCTGTTGAGACTTCTATTGAGATTCTTAAGGGAATTAAGGATTATTATGAGAAGCATCATTATGTTACTTATTCTGATGAGGTTATTGAGTTTGCTGTAAAGGCTTCAAAGAGATATATAACAGACAGATATCTTCCTGATAAGGCTATTGATTTGATTGATGAGGCTGGCTCACATGCAAATCTTATGAATGTTAAGCTTGTTAAAATTGCTGAGACTAAGAAAGCAGTAGCTGAAGCAGAGAAGGAACAACAGAGACAAATTGACGAGTATGATGAGTTGTCTCCTAATGTTGATGATTCTATACGTAATGAGTATTACAAAAATCTTGCTGAGGCAAAGATTAATTTGAGCAGATTACAGGATGAGTTAAAGGCTCTTGAAGATGAGTCTTCACCTGATCCTGTTCAAATTGATGATATTGCCAAGGTAGTAGAGATGTGGACAGGAATTCCTTGTAAATCTGTTTCTGAGGATGAGACAATTAAATTATTACATCTTCAGGAAAGATTACATGAGAGAGTTGTCGGTCAAAATGAGGCTGTAGATGCTGTTTCCCTTGCTGTTAAGAGAACAAGATCCGGTTTCAGTAAGAAGCATAAGCCTGCTTCATTCCTTTTTGTAGGTCCTACAGGTGTAGGTAAGACAGAACTTGTTAAGGCCTTGACAGAGGCAATGTTTGATACAGAGGAAGCTTTGGTAAGAATTGATATGTCCGAATATATGGAGGCTCATTCAGTAAGTAAGCTTATCGGTTCTCCTCCGGGTTATGTAGGACATGACGATGCCGGTCAGTTGACAGAACAGGTAAGACGTAAACCTTACTGCGTAGTGCTTTTTGATGAGATTGAGAAAGCTCATGCTGATGTATATAATATTCTTCTTCAACTTCTTGACGAAGGTCGTTTAACTGACAGTCACGGTGTTCATGTAAATTTCGAGAATACTATTATCATAATGACTTCTAATGCCGGTAATACTTCGAAGGCACCGACAATCGGTTTCTATGATAATAAGGATGAGGCAATCGGCTCTAAAGTTCAGAGTGCACTCAAGGAGACATTCAGGCCTGAATTCCTTAACAGAATTGATGAGACAATCATCTTTAAGGAGTTGACTAAAGATGAGATTCGTCAGATTGCTTCTATGATGATGAAAGAGGTTTACGCTTCTCTCAGTGAGAAGAACATTACTGCTTCGATATCTGATGCAGCTCTCGACAGATTGGCTGATATCGGTTATGATCCGAAGTATGGTGCAAGACCTTTGAGAAGAGAGATAAGGCGTAATATCGAGGATAAGTTGACTGATTTGTATTTAAGCGGAAAATTGAACGATATTAAGTCTATCATGATTGACTATAATGATAATGAGTTTACTTTTGATTTAAAAGCTGATGATTGAGCATTATAGTTTATTAATATAAGACTTAACGACTCCCGTCTTTGATTAATATCGCTGGTGGGAGTTTATTTGTACCTAATAAAAAACGAGAAGTAAGTATGTACGTTTTATCAAACTATGAGATTGAATTCGGGTAAGACGTTTTACTTCTCAAATAATGTTTTTTGCAACTGCAATATTTCCCTTTGTATTTTATGAACATATCTTGCGGAATTGTAGTCTCTATTCATAAATTCCCTTAGAATTGCAATATTTTCTGAATTCCGTGCTCGATTCTCGGGAATTCGACAATTTATATTACAAAATTCCCGTGAAATTACAGGTTTTATCAAAGACCGTGACTGAATCTCG
>JAZLGO010000031.1:0-10699 GCA_045616305.1 Saccharofermentans sp.
TTCTGTTTAAAATTCTATTAAGAATTATAGCAAGTTGTACAAAAAAAGGCATTATAAAAGTGGCAGATTGACGTTAAAAACGTCAAAGTTAGCAATATAAGTGTTAAATTTGTAAACAAGTAGCAATAAGTGTAAAGAAAAATGAGATGATTATGGTTATTATGTATACGTAATTACAAAAAACAGGCCTAGTTTTCATCGAATTTAACAAATTTAGGAGGATAACATGAAAAAAGTTATTGCCAGTGCGCTTTGTTTGACAATGGTTGGTGCAGCTTTCGCAGCTTGTAGCAAGGATGGCGGCGCTAAAGGAGAGTCAGACAAGATTCTTAACGTTTGGTCTTTCACAGATGAGGTTCCTAACATGGTATTAAGATACAAGGAATTGCATCCGGATTTTGACTATGAGATTAATATTACTAATATCCCTACAACTGATCAGGCATATCAGCCAGCATTGGATGAGGCATTAGCAGCAGGTGGTAAGGATGCTCCGGATATCTATTGTGCTGAGGCAGCATTCATTATGAAGTATTCACAGGGTGGAGCTGCAGGATATGCTCTTCCATATGCGGATCTTGGAATTGATGTTGATAGTAAGCTTTCTGAGGCTAAGATTGCTCAGTATACTGTAGATATCGGTACAAGACCTTCTGACGGAAAGCTCGTTGCTTTAGGTTATCAGGCTACAGGTGGTGCTTTCATTTACAGACGTTCAGTTGCTAAGACTGTATGGGGAACAGATGATTCCAAGACTGTAGGTGAGAAGATTGGTGCAGATACAGGTAACTGGGATAAGTTCTGGCAGGCTGCTGAAGAATGTAAGAGCGCAGGTTGTGCTATCGTATCAGGTGATGGTGATGTATGGCACGCAGTTGAGAACAGTTCTTCAACAGGTTGGGTTGTTGACGGTAAGTTGACAATTTCTAAGGAGCGTGAAGAGTTCCTTGATATCTCAATGAAGCTCAAGGAAAATGATTATCACAATGATACACAGGACTGGCAGGATGCTTGGTTCGCAGATATGAAGGGTCTCGGTGAGAAGGAAGTTCTTGGTTTCTTCGGACCTGCTTGGCTCATCAACTATACAATCGCTGATAACTGTACTGATAAGGATTCAGGTGTTACAACTTTCGGTGATTGGGCTGTATGTAACTCACCTATCGGCTTCTTCTGGGGCGGTACTTGGTTGTTAGTTAATAAGGATACTGAGCATAAGGAAGCTTGTAAGTCACTTATTGAGTGGATTACACTTGATTCTTCAGAAGACGGTTTGCAGTACAAGTGGGCAAACGGTACATTGTATGATGAGGCTGGTACAAAGGATGCTGTTTCTTCAGCTACAGTAATGGCTAAGTCTAACGGTGATGTTGAGTTCCTTGGCGGTCAGAATATGTTTGACGTTTTCATCCCAGCTGGTGATTATGCTAAGGGTGACAACTTGACAGAGTATGATGAGAAGATTAACGGCTTCTGGCGTGATCAGGTTCGTGCATATACTGCAGGTGAGAAGACACGTGAGCAGGCTATTGAGGACTTTAAGGTTCAGGTTAAGGAAAACACAACTATTACAGTTGAATAATTCTTAATGAAAATTAATTACGGGGCGGACGAATTTGATTCGCCGCCCTGTTTTTTTGTCAATTTATGTTTACTGTTTTTTTGAAAACAGAATTTGTACAGAAAGAAGGTGTCAAGATTGCAGAAAAAACGCGGAGTAGTAGACTATTCTAAATACGGTTACTTATTTTCAATACCATTTATTGTTGCTTTCTTGATTTTTACCTTGTATCCGGTTCTTTACACTTGTTATATCGGATTTACTACAAAACAAGGTTTGATTTCCGAGGCTAATTTCTTAAAAGATGATCCTTTTAAGAATTTTAGAGAGGTATTGTTTGAGTCAACTTTGTTTAGATTATCTTTAAAGAACACCATTGTAATTTGGATTATTAACTTTATCCCACAGATGGGTTTGGCTCTTCTTCTTACAGCGTGGTTTACAGATAATAGACTTCGTATTAAGTGTAAAGGCTTTTTCAAGGTGATATTTTATTTACCTAACATAATAACAATGGCATCTATTGCTATTTTGTTCAGAGCTTTCTTTGGTTATCCTATGGGTCCTGTGAATGATATTATTAAAAAAATAAAGGGACCGGGAAGTGAAGTTTACTTCTTGATAGAGAAGTCTACTACAAGAAATATTATTTCTTTTATTCAGTTTTGGATGTGGTATGGTTATACCATGGTACAGTTGGTTTCCGGTGTTCTCGGTATTGATCCTTCAATATTTGAAGCGGCTGAGATAGACGGTGCTAACAGATTGCAGACATTTTTTAAGATCACTATCCCTAGTATCAGAACAATTCTTTTGTTTACATTAGTTACGAGCTTAATCGGTGGTTTGAATATGTTTGATATTCCTTTGTTGTTAGCTAACGGTGGTCCGGATAATGCTACACTTACAACAAATTTGTATATTTATAATCAGGCGTTCAGCGGAAGCTATAAGTATAATACTGCAGCAGCTGCAAGTATGGTTATGTTTGTTATTATCGTTGTTTGTTCGGCAGTTATGTTCTATATCATGAGAGATAAGGACGAGGCTGAATTGAAGAAGTTGCGTAAACTTGAAAGAAAGGAACAGCGTAAAGCTATGGCAGGTGCATAATTATGAATAACAGAAAAGTTTCAAAAGCAGAGCAGCCGCTTAGTCTTATGATACCGCTTTATATAGTATGTATATTGTTAGCTGTTCTTAGTATTGCACCATTTTGGATTATGATTGTAAATGCAACAAGATCAACGACACAAATTCAGGCGCATGCTATATCTTTTATTCCGGGTACAGCATTAAAAAACAACTTAGATATTATTCAAAGTAAGAATATGTTTAAGCCGCTTGTAGGTTTTGCAAATTCCGGATTAATATCTGTCGGTGTAACTGTATTGGCTTTGTACTTCTCTTCACTGACTGCTTATGCGCTTACTGCATATGAGTGGAAATTACGCGAGTCGTTTTTCAGCATGATTATGGGTGTAATGATGATTCCTAGTACTATTACAACTATTGGTTTCTACCAGGCTTGTTACAGACTCGGACTTGCTAATAATCGTCTTATGCTTATTCTTCCTGCAATTGCGTCTCCTATGATGGTATTCTTCATGCGTCAATATTTGCAGGCTTCGTTACAGATTTCCATTGTTGAATCTGCTCGAATTGACGGTGCTAAGGAATTACAGATATTTAATAAGATTATTCTTCCTATTATGAAACCGGCATTGGCTACACAAGCTATTTTTACATTCGTTTCATCATGGAATAATTTCTTTATGCCGCTCGTTTTGTTGACAAAGGCTGATAAGTATACAATGCCTATCATGGTAAGACTTTTGAACGGTGATAGTTATAAAACGGAATTTGGTTGCGTATATCTTGGTTTGACAATGACTGTTTTACCATTGATTGTCGTATACATGTTCCTTTCCAAGTACATTGTTGCGGGTGTTGCACTCGGTGGTGTAAAAGGATAATTTTTTGGTTAGGTTTATAATAAATTATACTGTCCCAGACTGTTGTTTTTTGGGACAGTATTTTTATGCAAAGATTATATGAGCAATGAAATATTATAAAAGGGGATGTCTCAAAAGTGATTAATTCACAGAGAGGCAGGCCCCGGTTATTGTGGCTTTCTATATTCAAGCCAGAGACAACAAGATTCACTGAAAACCCCGTTTTCAGTTAACGCACCCCTCGCGGTTAATCTCTTGGATTAACGTTTAAATTTTGAGACAGCCCTTTTCAATTTCTTAATTTGAGATTTTTAGTTTATGTCTGTATTCAGACGGAGAGCAGTTAACTGCTTTTTGGAAGGCTCGACAAAAGCTTGTCAGATTATTAAATCCTGTTTTAAATGCTACATCAGTTATGGATAAGGAGTCATCATTAAGCAGAATTTTTGCTGATTGTA
This sequence comes from Saccharofermentans sp., assembly GCA_045616305.1. Classification (GTDB taxonomy): domain Bacteria; phylum Bacillota; class Clostridia; order Saccharofermentanales; family Saccharofermentanaceae; genus Saccharofermentans. The sequence continues at coordinate 3,975 of JAZLGO010000031.1, forward strand.
TACGTCTGTTAGTAAGGTAGTCGTAAAATGTTGTATCTGTATACTCCTTGAAAAGACGTGAGAAATGGTATTTAGAGAAACCGATAAAGGTTGCGGCATATTCTAATGTAATATTATCCATATAATGAGTATTGATATATGTAATCAGACTTTTAAACTTAATATAACTGTCTCTTTGACGTGCATTCTCAATTGAAATAGGAGTAGCACGTGTAGCTGACTTTGCAAGCAAACCGAATATACTCAAAAGATGTGAATATATAGGCATTTCCAGAACAATATTATTGTATAGAAAATATAAGTCATTTATCTGCATGAATTGATTATATATCTGTGTATAATTCTCAGGGTAAGTATTCGGATTGACAAGGCGAGGTTCCTTCATAAATTCAGCCAAATCTTTGTAATCAAAAAAACCTTTGATGAAGGATATATCGAACAGATATATGAATCTGGCACCTTCTGTCTCGCAGTCAATTTCATGAAGAATATTAGGCGGTATAAAAAGTATATCTCCGGCATTAAGTCTGAAATTCCTTCCGTCAGCTATATATTTATATCCGTTATCTACAGGAATTACAATTTCCAAAGCAGGATGCTTATGAGCAGGATACCCTTCAACCTGATTGTTGTACCATATTCTCATATTAGCCTCAGGTACAAAATCTACTTCCTCATTCACACCGTCAAGAGTACGTTCTATGAACTGTCTTATTGGTTGTATATAGTTGGCAGGAGTCGGATCTGTTCGCTTCATTATATTCCTCCGAATAGATATTACAATTTGCATAAAAGCAAAAGATATTTTTGGTTATTTTAGCACTATTTGTGTACTTTTTCAAGAAAAGTGTGCTTTTTTGTTAAATTTAAAAGCAATATTTGTAAAAGTATTAAATAATTGATATGTTAGAATTACAAATAAATATATGTTTTGCGGAGGGTGAATATGAATCGTGAATCAGCTGAAAAGCTTGCTAAAGAATTAGTCGGTAAAATGACAGTTGAAGAGGCTGCTATGCAGCTTAGATTTGATGCTCCTGCTATACCGAGATTGGGAATTCCTGAATATAATTGGTGGAATGAATGCCTTCATGGTGTTGCGAGAGCAGGAATGGCAACTGTTTTTCCGCAGGCAATAGGTTTGGGTGCTACATTTGACAAAGAATTGTTTACTGAGATAGGTAATGTAATTTCTACCGAAGCTCGTGCCAAGTATAATGAACATTCAAAGAAAGGTGACAGGGATATATATAAAGGGCTTACGTTCTGGACTCCTAATGTTAATCTTTTCAGGGATCCCAGATGGGGCAGAGGTCAGGAGACATATGGTGAAGATCCTACTCTTATAGCTGATTTGGCAGTTCCTTTTATTAAAGCTCTCCAGGGTGACGGTGAGTATATGAAGATTGCTGCATGTGCCAAGCACTTTGCAGTTCATTCAGGTCCGGAGGCAATGAGACATTTCTTTGATGCTTCTTCAACAAAGAAAGATTTGTATGAGACATATTTGCCGCAGTTTGAGGCTTGTGTTAAGGAGGCAGAAGTTGAGTCTGTAATGGGCGCATATAACAGAACTAATGGTGAGCCTTGCTGTGCAAATAAACCTCTCATGGTTGATATATTGAGAGGAAAATGGAATTTTAAAGGTCATTTTGTTTCTGATTGTTGGGCTGTCAGAGATTTTCATGAAAATCATAAGGTTACCGACAGTCCTGAGGAGAGTGCAGCGCTTGCAATAAATATCGGTTGCGATTTGAATTGCGGCTGTACATATCAGAAGCTTATAAATGCCTATAATATGGGTTTGGTAAAAGAGGAAACAATTCGTCAGGCCGCTGTAAGATTGTTTACTACAAGATATCTTTTAGGTATGTTTGCAGACAAGACTGAATTTGATGATTTGTCTTATGCTGATGTTTGTACGGACGATAATTTGGAATTGTCCTATAAAGCTGCTGTGGAGAGTATGGTACTTCTTAAGAACAGTAATGATTTTCTTCCGCTTGATTCTTCGAAGATTAAAACAGTCGGAGTTATCGGTCCTAATGCTGACAGTAAGTCAGCTTTGTTAGGTAATTATCACGGAACAGCATCCGGATATACAACTGTCCTTGACGGCATAATAGAAGCAGGAAAGAAAGACGGCTTTAAAGTATTGTATACAGAGGGTTGCCATTTGTTTGAATGCAGACCTGACGGTTTATCACTGGCTAACCACAGATTGACTGAAGCAAAGGTAATAGCTGAGCATTCAGACGTAGTAGTATTGTGTTTGGGCCTTGATGAGACATTGGAAGGTGAAGAGGGCGATACCGGTAATCAGTATGCCTCGGGCGACAAATTGGATTTGAAGTATCCGCAGTCTCAGCTTAACCTGATTGAAGCTGTTCTTTCAGTAGGAACACCTGTGATATTGGTAAGTATGACCGGAAGTGCTATGGATTTATGTGAGTTTGAGAGTTCAGATATTGCCAAAGCTGTTATTCAGGCTTGGTATCCGGGTTCTGAGGGAGGTCGTGCGTTGGCTGATGTTATTTTCGGAAAAGCTAACCCTTCAGGAAAGCTTCCGGTAACATTCTATAAGAATTTGGATAATATGCCTGAATTTACGGATTATTCAATGAAGGAAAGAACATACAGATTTATGACATACGAGCCGTTATATCCGTTCGGATACGGTTTGACATACGGTGATTGCAGTGTGATTGAAGCAGAAGCTTCTGAAGCAACAGCTGATTATTCTTCTGCTGCTGAAGGAGGTATTTCCGTTAAGGCAGTAGTTGAGAACACCGGAAATAAGGAAGTAAGTGAAGTTCTTCAGGTTTATGTAAAGGTGAACAGTAAATATGAGGTTATTAATCCTAAGTTAGCTGCATTTACAAGGGTTAACACTTTGCCGGGTGAGAAGAAAATCGTTGAGATAAAGGTTCCGTTTAAAGCGTTTAAGGTAATTGATGATGACGGTAATATGGTAAGCGGAAGCGGTGCTGATATTTACGTAGGTTTCAATCAGCCTGATAACCTGAGTGCAAAGCTTACCGGTAAGAACAGTATAAAGTTTTCAATTTGATTTTTCTGTAAGATTGTTTAAGGAGAAAATTTATGTATAAAATATCTGTTGATATTAACGGTATGATGTGTGCTAATTGTGAGAAACATATGGAGGAAGCTTTTGCTTCTTTGGACGGTGTAAAGAAAGTTAAAGCTTCTTCAAAAGATAAAAATGCTGTTATTGTATCAGAGACTGCTTTAGACGAAGAGACGATTAAATCCAAAGTGCTTGAACAGGGATATGAATTTGTTTCATATAAATGTGATAAGAAGAGCGGTCTTTTCAGCTGATGATGAGCAAAAACATGCAAATAATTGTGTTGGCTGACGGTACCGCCGTCATGTATGAATTTGAGCATAAAAGAGTTAAAAATATAAATATGAGAATCAGGAAGGACGGGAGCGTTTATGTTTCCGCCCCTCGTTTTGTATCACGGAAAACAGTTGAACATTTTATTGTATCTAAAAGTGATTTTATTGTCCGAGCATTAAAGAGCTTATCTGAAAGTAAGAGAAAATCATGTCGTGAGCATAATCCTGTCGAGATGACTTCAGATGAGATATTTACTGTTTTCGGAGAAGAAAAAAGCATTAGTTATGTGGCTGATTTGATTAAACGGGATCCTTCTGAGGCTGAAGTTTTTCTCAGATATTATGATAAATACAGAAGAAATGAATTGAAGAAAATTGTGCTTGAATACTGTGAAGGGGTATATCCGTATTTTAAGCAAAGAACAAAACGCGAATTTCCTGAAATCTGTTTCAGACAGATGAAGAGTAGATGGGGAGTTTGTGTCCCTGCAAAAAACAGGATTACTTTCAGTTATAATTTGTTTGAGTGTCCGCCTGAATGTATCATGTACGTAGTCTGTCATGAATTTACCCATTTTCTTGTACCGAATCATTCTGAAAAATTTTATGCTGAACTCGGCAAGACTTGCCCGGAATATAAAGAACTTCGAAAAAAGATAAACAGATACTCATATTAATTAAGAAATTATTAAACAAAAAATGTCCTTCCCGATAAGAGGAAGGACATTTTGTCGTTAAGAATTAATATCAGAGCAAATGCTTTCTTAATGTTGCTCCGTCCTCCGGACTTAAAAGAGCAGGGGCAATATCAAATACGGTTTTACAACCGAAGTCACCTTTTTGAGAGAGACGATAAGCGGCACGTGCATAAGCAACAATTACGCTTGCCGTAAATTCAGGATTTGAATCGAGCTTAATGCTGTACTCTATAATATGCTTGTTCTCGTTATTCCAACCCGTTGAACCGCTTCTGAATACAAAACCGCCGTGAGCCATGCCGGAATGATTCTTAACAAATTCTTCTTCTGTAATGAAGTGAACTGTTGTGTCATAGTCTGCAAAGTAGTTTGGCATTTCTTTGATTTCTTTCTCAATCTTTGCCAAATCTGCGCCTTCTTCCGGAACTACAAAGCACTCACGTGTGTGTTTCTGACGGGTTGTGAGTTCAGGATTTGAACCGCTTCTTACAGCCTCAAGAGCTGCATCTACAGGAATTGTATACTGTTTTCCGTTCTTTACTCCTTCAATACGTCTGATTGCATCGGAATGTCCCTGACTTACGCCCTTGCCCCAGAAAGTATAATCCTTTCCGTCAGGAAGAATGCAGTTTGAATAAAGTCTTGTGAGTGAGAACATGCCAGGATCCCAACCGCAAGAGATGATTGCAACTTTTTTGCTTTTAACCGCATTCGCATCTACTGAAGCAAAATGTTCAGGAATCTTTGCATGTGTGTCAAAACTGTCGATAACATTATAATATTGAACATATTCCTGAGTTTGCTTAGGAAGATCTGTTGCACTTCCGCCGCAGAGAATCATTACGTCAAAATCATCCTTCATATCCTTGAGAGAATCAATTGAATAAACAGGAACATTCTCGCTTTTAATCTTAAGTGAAGCAGGATCTCTTCTTGTAAAAACACCCTTAAGCTCCATATCGCTATTTTTACTTACTGCACATTCTACGCCCTTGGCCAGGTTGCCATAACCGATAATACCTATTCTTATAGCCATAATATGCCTCCTTCTGTGCTATATCTTTATATTACCTAGTGATTATAACTAAACCTTTTTTATTCGTAAATGCAAAAATCAATCATTTTTTTGCTTTTTCTTTGCGAAAATTTGGGTTATTCTGTTATCAGCTTATTTGAACGGAAGGATGGTTGTTATGCAGGATATTTTATGTGTAAATGATTTGATTGATTTATTAAAAAGAGAAATCGAAATATATCATTACGATGTCCTTGATTCAACCAGTACTGAAGCAAGAAGAATGATAACGAGCGCCATGGTTGACACAAAGACTGATTTTGCTGTTGCTGCCGATTCTCAGACTTCGGGCCGAGGACGACGCGGAAACAGCTTTATCTCATTTGAGGACAGGGGACTGTATTTCACATATGTAATTCACGGAATGTCAGATAATAATGAGATTAAAGATATTCTCACTACGCTTGTTGCTGTTGCTGTTGCTGACAGTCTGAACAGTCTTATTTTCGAGAAGGAAAAAAGAAAAGCTCAGGTTAAATGGGTTAACGATATTTATGTGGATGACAGAAAGGTATGCGGTATTCTGTCTGAAGCTTTGGACGACCGTGTACTGATAGGAGTAGGAATTAACTTATACGAGTTTGAAGTACCGGCCGAACTTAAAGATAAGGTGGGTTTTGTAAGTCCGGTCGGACCTTGTAAGACTGTTCTTATGGCAGATATAATTAACAGAATAGATAATTTAATCAGAACTTCAACGCGCGACAGGATCATAGAGCGTGTACGTGAAATGAGTTATATCATCGGAAAGAGAATATCCTTTGCGGAGAACAATGTGAATTATGTAGGCGAGGCAATCGCAATAGAAGATGACGGTGCACTTAAGGTCAGACTTAATGACGGTTCGTATAAAATTTTGAGAAGCGGCGAAGTCAGTATAAGCTTTAACGGATAATTAGATATTTACAAAAAATTTTAATATGCTTTCGGCAAAATGAAGTAAAATATTAGTAATAAATGATTCGGGAGGTATTGCCCTATGACAAAGAAGATTATTACTGTAAGCAGACAGTTCGGAAGCGGCGGACGTACTATAGCTAAGAAACTTGCAGAGAAGCTTGGTTATGATTATTATGACAAGGAAATAATTGAGAAAGTTGCAGTTGAATCCGGATTTAATGCTGATTATGTAGCAGAACTTGGCGAGAATGCTCCCGGTAAGACAACTTTTTCTTACGGATTTGAAGCCCAGGGTGTTCCGGGAATTATGAACGGCATGTCTGCCCTTGATTTCCTTTGGTGTATTCAGCGTAAGGTTATTTGTGATATAGCTGATAAAGGAAGACCTTGTGTAATTGTAGGAAGAAATGCTGATTACATTTTACGTGATCGAGACAGTGTATTGAATGTGTTTATTCATGCTGATGAGGAGTTCCGTAAAGACAGAATAGTAAAGCTTTACGGTGAATCTGATGTGAAACCGGAGAAGAGACTTGCCGAGAAGGATAAGAAGAGAAGATCCAATTATAAGCACTATACAGATTGTGAATGGGGTTACAGCACCAATTATGATTTGTGCCTTGACAGCGGAAGACTTGGAATCGATAAGTGTGTCGAAATCATTGCTGATTTGGCAAAATAACGTATAA